>JAFEFO010000021.1 GCA_018240565.1 Pseudomonadota bacterium
CATCGGGTATCCGCCGCCAGACCCGCGACGGCGCGTGTTCCCACGGGAAGAGTACGAGTTTTCCGCTGGCCAGCGCGGGCAGGTTGCCGCCCTTCAAGTCTGGCCGCACCAGATCGTCGCTGCACACGCCGAGCGTGATGACGCGCCGCACCTGCGGCAGGGCCAGCGCGCGATTGACCCACGAGCCGCAATGCCAGCGCGGCGCCAGGCGCACCCAGTCCGGATGATTGTCGATGTGGACGATGGTGATGGGTTCGCATGCCTTTTCCATCAATACCGCGGCCAGGTGATGGAAATCGCCGGAGCCGAGCAGGTGCAAAGCAGGTCCATCCGGCACCTGCGCCGCGATGCGCTCGCGCGCGAGCCGTATCGTGCGGTTGCGACTCCACAGGCGCAGCCGCGGCCCGAGATCGCGCAACGGGATTGTGGAAACCGATTGCCACGGCGCAATGGCCGGCAATGACGCTTGCGCATCGAGCGCGCCGTCGAGGTCGAGGATCTGCAGGTGCATGAGTGAATGCTAGCGCAATCGCAGGTGCACCCAGGTAAAACGCTGCTCCGCGCCTGCCGGAGTGATGTGCGTTTCGCGGCGCGATTCGAGAAGCTCGAAATTTTCGCCGAACTCGCCGTGCAACGATGCCGCGTCGTATTGCGCTACGCTCAATCCACTGCAACGCGCGGGGCCGTCCAGGGCAAAAGTCGCCGCTACGACATGCCCGCGCGGATTCAGGCTACGCCTCAGCGCCGCCATGTACGCCGCGCGATCCGCAGCGTCGGTCAGGAAATGGAATACGGCGCGGTCGTGCCACAGGTCGTAGCGCTGCGATGGCGCGAACTCGCGCACGTCGGCTTCGATCCAGCGCGCTTTTGCTGCGTCCGCGCCCAGGCGTTCGCGCACGCGGTTCAATGCCGCGGCGGAAACATCCAGCACGCTGAGCTCGCGGCGGCCCTTTGCAAGCAGATGATCGACCAGCAGCGAAGCGCCGCCACCGACATCGATGATCGGCGCATCCGCAGCCAGGTTCGCTGCGGCGATCAGTTCCAGCGAAATCTTCGGCTGCACTTGATACCAGCTCACCGTATCCGCGGTCTTGGTCGTATAGACGCGATTCCAGTGTGATCGAGATTCAGTGGCCATCGCTGCAAACTTCGGAAGGAGCCGTGCCGAATCGGCATTGCGGACCGACGAAATGGTGGCCGGGGACGGAATCGAACCGCCGACACGGGGATTTTCAATCCCCTGCTCTACCAACTGAGCTACCCGGCCATGGACTGGGCGGAGCCGAACGGCGCCGCGGAAGGCCGCGTATTACAGCGGCTCGGCGCGCGCGAGTCAAGGAAAACTACGGCAGGCGCGACGATTTTGCCTAGCTGGCCGTCTTTGCCGCATGATATGCCTTTCAGGAGCCACCAGCATGCGCATTTGGATTACCGCTGCCATATTCGCCTTGGGTGCCGCGACGTGCGCGCATGCCGACACCTCAGCCCGCATGGCGCAGCAATTGGCCCTCTACGAAAAATATGCCGGTGCGCCGATCGAGCGGTTCCCGATGGTCAATCTGTGGCAGTGGCAGGCGGTGGGCAAGGAAAAGGTCGTGGTCTGGAGCATGGTCAACAAGGCCTATTTGATAACCGTGTACAAACCGTGCATCGATCTGGACTGGACGCCAGCGATCGGCATCAAGCAGAACTCGTCGATGCATGTGGACGCCAAGTTCGACGCGATCGTGTTCGATCACCAGCATTGCCGCATCCAGGAAATCCGCCCGATCGACTACAAGGCCTTGCGTGCCGACGAGAAGGCCGCCAAGGACGCCAAGTCTCAGGATTCCGGCGGCGAATAGCCGGGCGGCGTTTGCGAACCGGCGCCGAACAGGAATTTTTCCATCTCGGCTTCGAGGAACCGGCGCGACTTCGGATCCAGCGGCGACAGCCGGTTCTCGTTGATCAGCATGGTCTGGTGCCCGAGCCACGCGCGCCAGGCCTCTTGCGAGATTTGCGCGTAGATGCGCTTGCCCAGTTCACCCGGATACGGCGCGAAGCCCAGGCCTTCGGCTTCGCGCTGGAGCTTGGCGCAGAAAACGGTGCGTGACATCAGGGATTCTCCGGCAGGGTTTCGATAAGTTTGCGCACTGGCGCCGGCAGCCCGAGCGACGCGGCGTCCCGCGGCAGCAACCAGCGCCGGTCAGGCACATCGGCGATGCCGCGCGTCGCTGCGACGACTCCCGTCATCGGCGTGACGTCGAGCCGATAGTGGCTGAACGTGTGGATGAATGGCGCCAGCGCACGCAGCGTGATGCGATTGCCCAGGTGCCGGCGCGCGGCATCCGTGTCGTGCGCTTCGGGCAGGCTCCACAGTTGCGCCCACACGCCGGTCGGCGGGCGGCGTTCGAGCAGGATGCGTCCGGCGCGATCGCGCAACAGCAACATGACCGTCTTGCGCGTGGGCAGCGCTCGCACGGGTTTGCGTTCCGGCAGTTGCGCCACGACGCCGTCGCGCAGGGCGATGCAACTCCGCTTGAGCGGACATGCGGCGCAGCGTGGCCTGCTGCGCGTGCAAACCGTCGCGCCCAGATCCATGATCGCCTGCGTGTAGTCGGCGACGCGTGCATGCGGCGTGTGTGATTCGGCCAGCGCCCACAATTTCGTTTGCGTTGCAGACTCACCCGGCCAGCCACGCACGCCGTGCAAGCGCGCCAGTACGCGCCGAACGTTGCCGTCGAGGATGGCAAAGCGCATGCCGTGCGCCTGCGCCAGGATCGCGCCGGCGGTGGAACGGCCGATGCCGGGCAGGGCGGCAAGGCCATCGTAAACGCGCGGGAGCCTGCCACCGTGTTCGGCCACGCAGATACGTGCGGCGCGATGCAGGTTGCGTGCACGGCTGTAGTAGCCCAGGCCCGACCACTGCGCGAGCACGTCGTCGAGCGGCGCGGCGGCAAGCGCGCGCAGCTTTGGATACTTTTCGATAAAGCGCAAAAAGTACGGGATGGCGGTGACGACTTGCGTCTGCTGGAGCATGACTTCCGCGATCCACGCGCGGTAAGCGGTGCGTGGATGTTGCCAGGGCAGGTCGTGGCGGCCGTGCTTGTCGAACCAGCGCAACAGGCGTTTGGAAACCGAATCAGGCATTGCCGAGCGATTCGGGCAGCAACCCGTCGACAAAGGCTTCCGCATCGAACGCGCGCAGGTCGTCGACGGACTCGCCGAGGCCGACGAAGCGGATCGGCAGCCCGAATTCACGTGCCAGCGCGAACACCACGCCGCCCTTGGCGGTGCCGTCGAGCTTGGTGACCACGAGCCCGGTCACGCCGATCGCCTGCTTGAACTGGCGCGTCTGGTTGATCGCGTTCTGGCCGGTGGTGCCGTCGATCACCAGCAGAACCTCGTGTGGAGCCTCGGCGTCGAGCTTGGCGAGCACGCGACGGATCTTGGACAACTCGTCCATCAAGCCGCCCTGCGTGTGCAGGCGCCCGGCGGTGTCGGCGATGAGCACGTCGGCGCCCTTGCTGCGTGCCGATTGCAGGGCATCGAAGATGACGCTGGCCGAATCCGCGCCGGGACCCTGCGCGACGACCGGCACGTCGTTGCGTTCTCCCCAGGTCCGCAACTGCTCGACCGCCGCCGCGCGGAACGTATCGCCGGCGGCCAGGATGACGTCATGGCCGGCGTCGCGCAGATGCCGCGCGAGCTTGCCGATGGTCGTGGTCTTGCCGACGCCGTTCACGCCGACCATGAGGATGACGAAGGGCCGGCGCGCGGCATCGATGCGCAAGGGTTGCGCGACCGGCGCGAGCAGGGCGAGCAGGCGTTCACGCAGCGCGGCGAGCAGGGCCGGCGCATCGGCGAATTCACGCTTGTGCAGGCGTGCGCGCAGGCCGTCGATCAATTCCGCACTGGCGGCGACGCCGACATCCGCGCCGATCAGCACGGTTTCCAGTTCGTCGAGCAGGTTTTCATCGAGCCTGGGATGGCGCGCGAACAGATCGCGCACGTCGCGGTTGAGTACGCTGCCGGACAGGCGTTCGCGCCAGGTCTTCTTTTTTGTCTCTCCCACCAGCGGGAGAGGGGGAAGGTCGCTGGGCTTCTCGTGCTTTTTCCAGAACTTGAGCATTGCGCGCGGACTTGGACGACAATGGCATCATGGTAACACCGCGATCCTCGCCAGCTTCCGGAAAACTGCGCATCATCGGCGGCAGCCTGCGTGGATCACGCCTTGCCGTTCCCGACGCGCCGGGCCTGCGGCCCACGTCCGACCGCATCCGCGAAACGCTGTTCAACTGGCTGGCGCCGGTGATCGAAGGTGCTGTTTGCCTGGACCTGTTCGCCGGTACGGGTGCGCTCGGCATCGAAGCGCTATCGCGTGGCGCGACGTCGGTGGATTTCGTCGAGGCCGATGCGCGCCTGGCTGCCTTGCTGCGCGAGAACCTGGCGCGCCTGCGGCAGGATGCGCGCGTGCATGCTGCCGATGCGCTGCACTATCCGGCGAAATCCACGCAGCGCTTCGATCTCGTGTTCCTCGATCCGCCTTTCGCGTCAGGACTTTGGAACGCCGCCGCGCAGGCACTGGAAACGCATGGCCGCTTGCGCGATGGCGCATGGATCTACGTCGAATCGCCCGCGGATTCGCCACCGGATCTGCCTGCGCATTGGCAGCTGCACCGCGAAGGCCGCGCCGGCGCCGTGCGCTACGCGCTCTACCGGCGCGGCGAGCCTTCGGCTAAGCTCTAGGGACCATGGCCACGGCAACGTCAAAACAGGCTCGCGCGCGCATCGCCGTGTATCCGGGCACGTTCGATCCGATCACCAACGGCCACGCCGATCTGGTCGCTCGCGCGGCGCCCCTGTTCGACCATCTGATCGTCGGCATCGCCGAAAGTCCCGGCAAGAGCCCGGGTTTCGCGCTGGCCGAACGCATCGAACTGGCGAAAACCGCGCTCGCCGGCATCGCCAACGTGCAGGTGCGCGGATTCGCCTCGCTGCTTGCCGATTTCGTGCGCGAGACCGGCGCCGGGGTGATCCTGCGCGGCCTGCGCGCGGTGTCGGACTTCGAATACGAGTTCCAGCTCGCCAGCATGAACCGGCACCTGATTCCCGATGCCGAAACCCTGTTCCTGACGCCGGCCGAGCAGTACAGTTTCATTTCCTCGTCCCTGGTGCGCGAAATCGCGCGCCTGGGCGGGGATGTTTCCGATTTCGTCCATCCGGCGGTGCAGCAGGCATTGCGGGAACGCTGGAAAAATCCCTGAAAACGCAAAGGTGAATCCATGAACAAGTTCATTCGCATGTTTTGTTTCGCACTGTGCTCGACACTGTTGCTCGCCGCCTGCGGCCCGAGCGACGAGGACAAGGCCAAAGCCGCCGAAGCCGCGGCGCAGGCAGCGGCCAACGCGCCGGTGCCGCTGCCCGCGGCGGGCGCCGACGATACCGCCTGGCAGAAATACCTGGTCTCGGTCGTGACCCGCAACATGCAGGGCGTCAAGACCAACCATCCGTTCATGTACTACGTGCCAGCCGGCGATACGCAGGCTGCCGAGGACGCGCGCAAGAGCCAGCTCGACAATGTCGGCACCACGGTCGCGCGCGGCGTGCTGCCGGGCAATATGCTGGCCTTCGGCGGTCCGGATTCCAAGGCCACCGCCGACTTGATCGTGGAAGCGTTCGCGAACGCCAACGACGGCTCGTTCAAGGACGTGATCGTGCTGTTTGCCGGCGCCGGCGCCGATGAGCAGCGCGTCAAGGACGCGCTGGCGAAATCGGGAGCGCAGTTGCGATTCGTCGAGATGAAGTGACGTAATGCACAAAATCCACATTGCTGCATTTGTCGCTTTTGCGGCATTTGCAGTCGGCGCCAGTGCCGCCGAACGCCCCGGCCATGCCGCCATCGCCAGCGCACACACGCTCGCCACGCAGGCAGGTTTCGAAGTGCTGGCCGAAGGCGGCAATGCCTTCGACGCGGCGATCGCCGTGGCGTCCACGCTGTCCGTGGTCGAGTCGCAAAAGTCCGGCATCGGCGGCGGTGGTTTTTTCCTGCTGCATCGCGCGAGCGATGGCAAGAACGTGATGCTGGATGCGCGTGAGACGGCGCCAGCGGCGGTCAAGGAATCGCAATACCTCAAGTCCGACGGCACGCCCAATCGCGACGCCGCGCTGTACGGCCCACTCGCTGCCGGCATTCCCGGCGAACCGGCGGCGCTGGTGTGGTTGGCCGCGCACTACGGCAAATTGCCGCTGTCCAAATCGCTGGCGCCCGCTATCCGTATCGCGCGTACAGGCTTTAAACCCGACAAGAGTTTTCTCGAAGCCATCGCCGACCATCGCGCGCAGATATCGCGCTATCCCGGCACCAAGGCGTTGCTGATGCCCGGTGGCGAGGTGCCGAAGGTGGGCTGGACATTCCGTAACCCGGATCTGGCCAAGACGCTGGAGCGCATCGCCGCGGACGGCAACGATGGCTTCTACAAGGGCAAGACCGCGCAATTGATGCTCGCGTCGGTGAAGGCGACCGGCGGCGACTGGACGGCGGCGGACCTGGCCAACTACAAGGTGGTCGAACGCGAGCCTCTGCGCTTCGACTACCGCAACTGGAAGATCGTCACCGCCGCGCCGCCCTCGTCCGGCGGCGTAGCGATGGAAGAAATGTTCAACGTGCTGTCCGGTTACGACCTGGACAAGCTCGACCGCCCGCATCGATTGCATTACATCATCGAGGCGATGCGCCGCGCCTTCCGCGACCACAACGAATACCTGGGCGATCCGGATTTCGTGAAGATGCCGCTGGGCACCCTGTTGTCGCCGCAGTACGCCGCCGGGCTGCGCGCCGGCATCCTGCCCGACAAGGCCACGCCGTCGGCGATGCTGCCGTCGGCCGTGGCGCACGATCCGGGCATGCACACCACGCATTTTTCCATCATCGACGCCGATGGCAACATGGTCGCGACGACACAAACCGTGAACACGCACTTCGGATCGTGCCTGGTACCGCCGGGCACGGGCGTGTTCCTGAACAACGAGATGGATGATTTCGCGCTGGTGCCGGGCGCACCGAACGCCTATGGCCTGCTCGGCAACAAGGCCAATGCGCCAGCGCCGGGCAAGCGCATGCTCTCGTCGATGACGCCGACGTTTGTATTCGGTCCGGAACGCGTCGGCGTGATCGGCTCACCCGGCGGTTCGACCATCATCACGCAGGTGTTCGAAGGCATCATGGCTTTCATGCACGGCGATTCGGCTGCGCAGATCGTGGCGACGCCGCGCTACCATCACCAGTATCTGCCCGACGTGGTCTATGTCGAGCCGGAGGCGTTCGATGCGGCCACGCAAAAGGCGCTCACCGGCATGGGCTACGACATCAAGCCGCGCGGCCACTGGGGCTTCATGAACGTGGTGACGTGGAATCTCAAGACGAACACGCTTGATGCCGCCAGTGATCCACGCCATGTGTCCGGCTTGGGTGAGGTGAAGTGAAACTCTGGTCGATCCTGGGCAATTCCCAGCGCCTGGATGGCGGCGCCATGTTCGGCAATGCGCCGCGCGCGATGTGGGAAAAATGGATTACGCCAGATGCGGACAACCGCATACCGCTCGCCTGCCGCGCGCTGTTGGCCCAGGACCTCGATGGCAGGAACGTGCTGTTCGAGACCGGTATCGGCGCGTTTTTCGAGCCGAAACTTCGTGAACGCTACGGCGTGGTCGAATCCGAACATGTGCTGCTCGATTCGCTGCGCGCGGCAGGCTTCGCGCACGAGGACATCGACGCCGTCGTGCTCTCGCACCTGCATTTCGACCATGTTGGCGGCCTGTTGGCGCCGTGGGCGCAAGGCCAACCGCCGCGCTTGCTGTTCCCGAATGCGAAGTTCGTCGTCGGCAAGCGCGCGTTCGAGCGCGCCGTGCATCCGCATCCGCGTGATCGCGCCTCGTTCATTGCCGAGATGCCCGAGTTGCTGGAAAAATCAGGGCGCCTGGAATTGGTGGAAAACGCGCATTCCTTCGCGCTGGGCAAGAGCGTGCGTTTCACTTTCAGCGATGGCCACACGCCGGGGCTGATGCTGGCGGAAATCGTGATGGCGCAAGGCGGAGTGGTCTTTTGCGCGGATTTGATTCCCGGTCGGCCCTGGGTGCATCTGCCGGTGACGATGGGTTACGACCGCGCGCCGGAAATGCTGATCGACGAGAAGCGCGCGTTCCTGGAAGACAAGCTCGCACGCGGCGTGCGCCTGTTCTTCACCCACGACGTGCAATGCGCGCTGGCGCGGGTCACCCGCGATGAGAAGGGCAAGTTCGGCACGGCCGGCGAATTGCCGGAATTGGCCGGTCTGGTGGCGTAGATGGCGAAACGCAGCCGCAAGAAGGCATCCATGCCGCGTTGGCCGATTGCGGTCGTGATCGTCATTGCGATGGGTGCTGCACTTTGGTTCGGGCGCGCGCATCTGGCGAAATTGCAGTTGCCAACGATGGCCAGTGCTCCCGTTGGCGTGCTCACTGTTGATGCGGAACATGTGGATGCCGCCAACGATGGCCGTCGCGTGCGCGTGACCGGCATGCTCGCGGCCGATGGCCCGGCGCGCGATGCACAACTGGGTGTGAATGCCGCGGGCGCGATACTTTTGCGCAATGTGGAAATGTACGCATGGCGCGAGCATTGCGCGGGTTCCACATGCAGCTACGACACGGGCTGGGGCGCGCCGACGGATTCGCGCAAGTTCCGGGAGCCGAAGGGTCATGAAAATCCGGCAGCGCCATTCGCCAACGCGCAGTTCGTCGCGCCCGGACTCAAGCTCGGTGCCTACAGCATCGATGCTGGCGTCGTCATCGCGCAGCGCTCGCCGCTTGCGCATCCGGTCAGTGATGCCGGGTTGCCGCCGAACATGGCGGCAAGCTTCAGTGCGGTCGATGGCGTGCTCTACGCTGGCGGCGATCCGGCGCATCCGCAACCGGGCATGTTGCGCGTGAGCTATCGAATCGTGCCGCTCGGCGCGGCCACGCTCGAAGGCGTACAGCGCGGATCGCGGCTCAGCGCGAAGTGAGCGCGAACAATCCCGGCGCGTGATCCAGGAAGTACAGGCCGGCGAACAATTTCGGATCGATCGAAAAGCCGGCGCGCGACCTGGCCAGCAGCCACTGCGGCGCCTCGGACCGCGCGACTTCGTGCACGATGATGTTTTCGCTGCGGTCGCCGCCACCGGCATGTTCGCGGACGAGATCGAAGGCGCGCACGAAGGCGATGACCTCGTTGCTCATGCCCGCCGATGATGGCCCGGCCATCAGGAATTCGATGCGACCGGCGCGGTAGCCGGTTTCCTCCAGCAGCTCGCGCTGCGCTGCGTCGACGGCGCTTTCGCCGGGCGTGCCGTCGCGGTCACCGACCAGGCCGGCCGGCATTTCGATGGTCCTGGCCGAAATCGCCTCGCGCCACTGTTCCACGAACACGAGGCGGTCGTCCGGCGTGACTGCGACGATGATCACGCCGCCGCCGGGATTGGTGCGTTCGGCGAATTCCCAGCGCCCGCGCTTGCGCAGGCGCAGCCATTGGCCGTTGAAAAGTGTCTGCGTTTGCGTCATTCTGGCCGGTCCTTGCGTTCAGAGACCTGCGCTGGCGAACTTCGCCGCCGCGCCACGGTCATACCCGCCTCATATCATCACGGATAAGCCCATGCTGATTCAATCGAGAACGATTCAATCCTGGATCCTCGCGGCTGCCATCGCGGCCGTGCCACTGGCTGCCGCCGCGCAAAAGCCGTCAACGCCCGAGGATGCCGCAGCAAAGGCACAGGCGGAAATGGCCCAGCGCGCGCAGGCGCTGACCGAAGAACAGGTCATGCAATCACACGACGTGGCGGCACTGAGTCAGCTCGGCCAGGTTTACGCCGCGCAGAACGACACCCGGCGCCTGATCTGGGTGCTCAAGCGCGTGGGTGAGCTGTCGCCAAATTCAGGCGACCTGAAAATGCAGTTGGCGTTGGCGTACGCGAAGCTTGACGACAAATCGAACGCCTACGACACGCTCATCCGCATGCAGACGCAGGGATTCGGCTACGACATCTCCAAGGATTCGCGCTTCGATCCGATCCATGGCACCAAGGTATGGGACTATCTCGTTGCCAATCTGCAGGTCAATTCCAAGCAGTTCGGCGAGGGCAAGACCGCGTTTTCGCTGCCCAAGGGCGATTACCTGTATGACGCACTGGCATGGGATGCCAAGCGCGGCGGCCTGCTTGCCGGCAGCGCCCGCGATGGCGCGATCCGGCGCGTGGACGCGCACGGCAAGCTCGTGGACTTCATCAAGCCTGATTCCAGCAACGGCCTGTGGGGTGTCGATTCGCTGGCCGTGGACGCGACGCGCGGCAAGCTGTATGCGGGCAGTTCCTCGACCGCGATCTACCAGGGGTTCACCGGCGACAATGCCGGCCACTCCGGAATCTTCGAGTTTGATCTGGCGACCGGCAAACTGCTGCACAAGTATGTCTTTCCGCAAAATGGCGATGTGCATCGCCTGACCTCGCTGGCCGTGGCATCGGGTGGCAAGGTGTATGCGGCCGATGCCATGGGCCGGCAGATCTTCACGATCGAGGACGGCCAGTTGCGCGATATCGTCAACAATCCGAAGTTGACGAGCATCACGGGACTTGCCGTTTCCGGCGATGGTCGTACGTTGTATCTTGCCGACTACACGCTCGGCATCTTCGGTTTCGATGTGGCGACCGGCAAGGCGTTTGAACTCGCCCACGACCAGTCGCGCCTCGTGCTCGGCGGCATCGTTTCGATGCAATGGTTTGACGGCACGCTGGTCATCGTCGAGGACGGCATGGTGCCCAAGCGCATCATGCGACTGCAACTGGACAAGGACGGTCGTTCGGTGGCCAGCACGATGCCGCTGGATGTCGCGCATCCCGAGTTTGTCGCTCTCGGCGCGAGTACGGTTGCTGTCGACAAGCTCTACACCATCGCCAACCGCCAGGAATCGCTGTACGACAATCATGGTGTATTGACCGAGGCCGACAAGCTCGCTCCGACGACGATATTCCGCAGCAACCTGCGCTTTGCCTGGGGCCAGAAAGGCGTTGGCGGCGGTGGACCGCTCGAAATCCACCAAGGCACGAATGCGGACCTGAAGAAGTCCAAGGCAAAGTCGGTGGAAACACCTGCGCAGCAAAAAAACTGATCAAACCAGCAACAGGTCTCTGCAACGCTTGCGCGTCAGCGGGCCGAAGCGCAAGGTTTCCAGCAAGTCATCCAGCGCGCCGGTATCCCCGGCAGCGCGCGCGAGCAGGGCTGGCTGCCCGGGTACGGGCGCATCCAGCACGATGCTGGCGAGCGTACGCGACAGCATGGCCTGTGCGCGGTGTTCCTTGAGCCGCGTACAGGTTTGCGCGGCGCCGCGCAGGCGCAGGTAGGGCACTTCCTCGACGCGTGCATACAGCGCGTCGAGGCTGTCGAAGTTGGCCAGCAGTTGCGCCGCGGTCTTGGGACCAACGCCGGGCACGCCGGGGATGTTGTCGATGGCATCACCGGTCAGGGCCAGGTAATCGATGACCTGGTCCGGGCGCACGCCGAGCCGCTGCTTTACGCCGTGCGCGTCCCAGCGCACATCGCGCGAAAAATCCCACTGTTCCACGTCCGCACCGACGAGTTGGCCGAAGTCCTTGTCCGCCGACACGATCACGCCGCGCATGCCGTGCCCGCGCGCGACGGTGAGCGCGCTGCCGATGAGATCGTCTGCCTCGTATTGCGCATCGCCGAGCACGCACAGGCCCAATGCCGCGGCGACGCGCTTGCAATACGCGAACTGCACCTTCAATTCATCCGGCGGCAGCTCGCGATTGGCCTTGTAGGCCGGATAGATCGCGTTGCGAAACGAACTGGTCAGCGACTCGTCGAACGCGACTGCCACATGCGTCGGCTGCACGCGTTCGAGGAAATCGCACAGAAAGCGCGTGAAACCGTGCACTGCGTTGACCGGTGCGCCATCGGTGTCGAAAAATTCTCGCGGCATCGAATGCCAGGCACGGAAGACGTAGATGCTGGCGTCGATCAGATGCAGCGTGTCGCTCACAAGCGCAACTCGCCAACGATGTGCGCAAGTTCCGGGCGATTGCGTTCCGGCGCGGTTTCCCGGGGCGTGCCGATATGCACGAAGCCGATGATGCGCTCGTCGGCGCCGAGTCCGAACAGCACGGCGGCATCGGCATCGTAGGCAGCCCAGCCGGTCAGCCACTGCGCGCCGAAACCGAGCGCTTGCGCACCGAGCAACAGGTTATGCGCAACACAGCCGGCGGAAAGGAGTTGTTCCTGCGCCGGAACCTTCGGGTGGTGGTCATCGATGCGTGCGATCACCGCGACGATCAGCGGTGCAAAGGTGAACCGCTCGCGATCCTTCACCAGCAACGCGTCGGCGATGCCCGGTTCCTTGCGCTGGTGGATCTGCGCAAGTTTCTCGCCGAGCACGGCACGCGTGTCGCCTGCGATGGTGAGCAAGCGCCACGGCGCGAGCTTGCCGTGATCGGGCACGCGGATTGCCGCTGTCAACAGGCGGTCGAGTTGCTGCGGCGTCGGCCCCGGCTCGCGAAGTTGGCGCGCGGGCGTGGAGCGGCGAGAGTCGAGCCGTTGCAGCAAATCCATGGTTGGGCCGGCGTGGGAATGTCCGGCAAGAATACCAGTCGACTACGGATGCGCGCACGCAAATGGCAAACACGCGTGCAACCAGGGAAACATCGGCAGCCACGGTCCGGCCAGTGTGAGCGCGGCGCTGGCGAGCAGGGCGCAACCGGCGATGCGTCGCGCGGCGGGTCGCGCGCTGAATCCGGCGAAGCGCTGCGCACCGAATGCAGTGAGCGTCATCGACGGCAACGTGCCAAGTCCGAACGCGGCCATCGTCATTGCGCCATGCAGCGCATCGCCCTGCAGCGCGGAAATGATGAGCACGGTGTAGACGAAGCCGCACGGCATCCATCCCCAGACCATGCCGAAGGCGAGTGCGCGCGGCAGGTTCGTGACGGGCAGCAGGCGCCGACCAAGCGGGGCGATGCGTTGCCACAGGCGATGGCCCAAGCCAAAACCCGGATCGCGCACGCGCCCGAAGGCGACCAGCGCGCCGAGCAGTAGCGCGGCCGCGGACAACGCGCGCAATGCGCGTCGCACCACCTCGATGTCGAGCACGCCGATCAAAGAACCGAGTGCGCTGCCGAGCAGCAGGCCGGCGATCGTGTACGAAAACGCGCGGCCGATCTGATAGCCAATCAGCAGCAACGGACGCGGACGCCCATCTGCGCGCTTGGCGGTGGCGATGCCGAGCGCCGCGGAAATCCCGCCGCACATGACCAGGCAATGACCGCTCGCGGCGAGGCCGAGCAGAAGCGCGGCAAATAGCGTGAGCGAATCACTCATGGCGATGCTTGTTTCGTCGCAACATCGGGTTGTTCCGGTTCCTCCACTTTCGGCGCCGGATCATCCAGCAGCGGCAGCAACTTCGGCGTGTCCATGTCGTCGAACTGATCGTGTTCCACTGCCCAGAAAAACGCGATGCCCGCACCCACGATCAGCAGGATCGACAAGGGGATCATGATGACGAGGATGTTCATGGATTCACATGCACTACGGCCGGTTCGACAGCGGGGATCCTCGCCGATTCACTGCGGCCGATGCGCAACGCGTTGAGGATCACCACCAGCGAGCTGGCCGACATGCCGATCGCGGCCAGCCACGGCGGTACGAAGCCGAGCGCGCCCAGCGGCACCACCGCGAGGTTGTAGACGAGTGCCCAGCGCTGGTTCTGGCGCAACACGGCGAGCGTCTGCCGCGCCAGCGTGCGCGCCTGCGCGAGCGCGGGCAGGTTGTCGCCGTCGATCACGATGTCGCCGGCGGCTTGCGCGAGCTGAGCACCGGATGCGAGCGCGACCGCGACGTCAGCGCCCGCCAGTACGGGCGCATCGTTGATGCCGTCGCCGATGGCGACGATGCGCGCACCGTCCGCACGCAGATCGCGCAGGCGTTCGAGCTTGTCCGCCGGACGCATGCGCGCATGCCACGTTTCAATGCCGAGCCGTTGCGCGACGACAGCAACCTTGGCTTGCGCATCGCCACTGGCCAGTTCCACGCGGAGGCCATCGGCACGCAGCGCGTCCAGCGCCGCGCGCGCGCCTGCGCGCACGCGCTCGCGCAGGCAAAACGTTGCAATGACCTGCGCGCCATCGGCAAGGACCACCGAGTCGTCATCGGTGCCGTCCACAGGGTTGGCAAGTGCGAAGGAACGCTGGCCGAGCTTGAGGTGGCGTGCATCGATGGTTCCCTCGATGCCGCCGCCGGCAACGGTGCGAATATCCGTAGCGGTTTTGACCGGCAGGCCAATCGCCGCACGTGCGAGCGCATGCGCGACCGGATGCGTGCTGCCGCGCGCGAGCGCTGCGGCGAACGCCAGCGCCTCGTTGCGATCGTTCGCCGCGATATCGGCGACATCGAGATCGGGTTCGGTCAGCGTGCCGGTCTTGTCGAACACGGCGTGCGTGGCCAGCGCGAGGTTTTCGATCGCATCGGTGTGCACGACGAATACGCCGCGCGCCGCGAGTACCGACAGGGCGCGCGTCAGCGCCGCCGGCACCGCAAGCGCGAACGCGCAGGGGCACGAGACGACCAGCACCGCGAGCGTGGCGGTCAACGCGCGTGCCGGATCGGTGAAACTCCAGCCGATCGCGCACAACGCGGCGAGCGCGAGCACGCGCGCGACGAAGCCGGCCGCCATGCGCTCGCCAGCTTGCGCCAGGCGCGGGCGCTCGCTCTGCGCGCGCGCGACCAGTGCGGCGATTCCAGCCAATGCGGTATCGGCGCCGACGCGCGTCACGCGCGCGACGACTGGCCCATCGAGCAACACGCTGCCACCGACGAGCGCATCGCCGCAGGACTTGCGTACGGGCGCGGATTCACCAGTCAGCAGCGATTCGTCGACGCGACTCGCGGCACTTTCCAGCATGGCGTCGGCGGGCACGCGCTCGCCCTGCGCGATCTGCACGCGTTCGCCAACGGCGAGTTCGAGTGCGCCGATGTGCTCGATGCCGCCATCGGCACGGATGCGCTCGGCGAATGCCGGCGTGAGTCGCGCCATGGCATCGGCGAGGTTGCCGGCGCGATGGCGCGCGCGCATTTCCAGGTATCGCCCGATGAGCAGGAAGAACACGAACATGCTCACCGAATCGAAATACACCTCGCCGCCACCGCGCATGGCCTCGATCACGCTCGCGCCATAGATCAGCGCGATGGCGAGCGCGACCGGCACGTCCATGCCCAGGGTGCGCGCGCGCAAGGCGCGCACGGCGCCGGCGAAGAACGGTGCGGCGGAGTAGAAGACCACCGGCGTGGCGACGAGCAGGCCCAGCCAGCGCATGGCATCGCGCGTGGCGGCGTCCATCGTCGTGAATGCGCCCAGGTACAGGGCGCTCGCGTACATCATCGCCTGCATCGCGCCGAATCCGGCCACGGCCAGGCGCTTGAGCGCGGCGCGCGACTCGCGCCGGCGCGCGTCGTCGAGCGCGGCGGCATCCAGCGGCAAGGCGCCATAGCCGGTGCGCGCGAGCGCGGCGAGGATCGTCGGCAAGTCTGCACGCGCCGGATCCCAGACGATGCGCGCGCGCTGCGCCGACGCATTGACCTGCACGGAGGCAACGCCCGGCACGGCCGACAGCGAGCGCTCGATCAACCACACGCAGGCGGAGCAACGGATGCCATCGATGAGCAGCAGGGTTTCGTTTTGCCCGGCGCCGAGTTTGCGCACGACATGCCGTGCCAGTTCCGGACGTGCCCACGTTTGAACATTGCGCTGCGCGGCCTGTGGGTCCGGCGCACGCAGCGACGGCGCGCTGCGCAGGCGGTAGTAATCGGCGAGGCCCAGCTTGTCGATCCATTCCGCCGCGGCACGGCAACCGTTGCAGCACACGTCGTGCGTGCCGCCGGCAACGCTCGCCGTGGGCGGATTGGCTGGCAACGGTTCGCCGCAGTGCCAGCACGCGCCGGCATTCATGGCGACTTGTCCGGCTTCGGTGGCCGCGTCACCGGCACCTTCATGACCTGCGGGCCGGTGACCGGCAAGGGCGGATCGGCGTAGCGCTGCGCGACGACGATCAGCCAGATGCAGCCGACGATGGAGGCGACAAAGACGGCCATGCCCAACCAGACGATGCCTTGGGCGTACCACGCGACGTTCTTGTTGCGTGGTTCGGCGTCATTTCGTGTTGGTCGGATCACCGTGCGACAGCGAATAGACGTAGGCTGCGATCACGCGCGCATCGTTGGCCCCCAGGCGCCCGCGCCAGGACGGCATGATGCCGCCGCGGCCTTCGCGGATGGTCGTCTCGAGGGTTTCCAGATCGCCGCCGTAGAGCCAGTTGTTGGCGGTGAGGTTCGGTGCGCCGATGGCGGGATTGCCGCGGCCTTCGGGGCCATGGCAGGCAGAGCAGACCGTGAACAGCGCCTTGCCCGCCGTCGCCTTGGCCGCGTCGTGCGGCAGGTTCGACAGACTCAACACGTAGTTGGCGAGGTTGGCGACGCCGGCGTCGCCGAACTGCGGGCCCCACGCCGGCATCGCGCCGTGGCGGCCGTCGAGGATGCTGGTCTCGATGGCCTTGCCGTCGCCGCCGTAGAGCCAGTCGTTGTCGGCGAGGTTGGGCGCGCCAAGCAGCACGTTGCCATGCGCATCGCGACCATGGCAGGCGGCGCAGTTGTCGCGGAACAGCACCTCGCCCATCGCCAGCGCCTCGCGGTCGCCGGCCAGTTGTTCGATCGAATACTTGTCGAAGCGCTGGAAGGCGGCGTCCAGGCGTGCGTCGTTGGCGGCGGTGTCGCGCGCGAGCTCGCCGTGAGAGGTCCAGCCGAGCGTGCCCTTGTGGTTGCCGAATCCCGGATACAGCATCAGGTAGCCGAACGCGCCGAAAAACATCGCGAACGAAACCAGGATCCACCACATCGGCAACCGATGCATGCCTTCGCGGATTGCGCCATGCGCCCAGACGTGACCGGTCGTGCCATCTGGCAGGGTCGGGACTTTTGCGCGCGGCGCCCACAGAAACAGGATGAACGTGATGCCCAGGTTGAACACCACGAGGAACATCACCCACAGCGACCAGGCATTGCTCATGGCTTGTCCTCCGTGGCGATGGCATTGGCGCCATCGTCTTCCATCGGCAGCCGCGCCAGGTCGTTGAAGACGCGCTTGTGCCACGGCATCCACGCCCAGACCCAGATGCCGATGAAGGCAAGCATCATGGCGATGATGAAGAAGCCGGCGATGTCTCCCCAGATCGGATTCATGGCGCACCTCCATCAGAAGCCGGCGCCGCTGGCGCCGCGGCCGGCTTTTGCGGTTCGTTGTCGATGCCCAGTCCCTGCAGGTAGGCGATCAGCGCGTCCATTTCGGTCTTGCCGGCCACCGCCTTGGGTGCGTTCTTGATGTCGGCGTCGCTATACGGATCGCCGAGCATGCGCAGCACGCGCATGCGCGCCTGGATATCCTTGCCGTCGAGCAACGCGAGCGACAGCCACGGGTAATCGGGCATGTTCGACTGCGGCACCACCTCGCGCGGAGCCATCAGGTGCACGCGCTGCCAGGCATCCGAATACTTGCCGCCGACGCGGGCCAGATCCGGCCCGGTGCGCTTGCTGCCCCACTGGAACGGGCGGTCGTAGACCGATTCGCTGGCGGTCGAATAGTGTCCGTAGCGTTCGGTCTCGAAGCGCAGGGCGCGGATCATCTGCGAGTGGCACAGGTAGCAGCCTTCGCGCACGTAGACGTCGCGTCCGGCCAGGCGCAGCGGATCATACGGCTTGACCCCTTCGGCTGGCTGCACCTTGTTGGCCTCGATGAACAGCGGCGTGATTTCCGCCAGGCCGCCGATCGACACCATGATCGCGGTGAGGATGCCGAGCGTCCACACATGTTTTTCAATGAACTCGAAATGACGATAGGCCATGGGACGGTCCTCAACCGTGAGCCGGCAATGGCGCCGGTGATTGGTGGACGTCGGGTTCCGGGATCGGAACCGGAATGGGCGAGATGATCGGCTTGCGCGCGTCGGCGGCGGTGTACCACAGGTTCCACGCCATCACCCACATGCCGAGCCAGATCAGCACGCCGCCGAACCAGCGGAACATGTACAACGGCTTGATCGCGATCAGGCTGTCGAGGAAGGAATAGGTCAGCGCACCGTCCGGATTGGTCGCACGCCACATCATGCCTTCGGTGACGCCGGCGGCCCACATCGCGATGACGTAGAACAACGTGCCGATCAGGTGCAGCCAGAAGTGCAGTTCCATGCCCTTGCGCGAATACATCTCCGGGCGCCCGAGCGCGCGCGGCGCCATCGCGTAGAGCGATCCGATCGTGATCATCGCCACCCAGCCTAGCGAACCCGAATGCACGTGGGCGATGGTCCAGTCGGTGTAGTGCGACAGCGAGTTCACCGTCTTGACCGCCATCAGCGAGCCTTCGAACGTGGCGGCGGCATAGAACACCAGCGCCATCACCATGAACTTGGCGGCGGGATCGTCCTTCAGCCGATGCCATGAACCGTTGAACGTGAACAGGCCGTTTGCCGCCGAGCCCCAGCTCGGCATCAGCAACACCAGCGAAAATGCCATGCCGACCGATTGCACCCAATCGGGCAGGGCGGTGTACATCAGGTGATGCGAACCCGCCCACATGTAGACCGAAATCAGCGCCCAGAAATTGACGATGGAGAAGCGGTAGCTCCACAGCGGCTGCTGCGCCTGGCGCGGCACGAAGTAGTACATCATGCCGAGGAAGCCGGCGGTGAGGAAGAACGCGACCGCATTGTGGCCGTACCACCACTGCACCATCGCATCGACGGCGCCGGAATACACCGGATACGACTTGGTCATCGATACCGGGATGGCGATGTTGTTGACGATGTGCAGCAGGCCGACGGCGATGATGAAGGCGCCGTAGTACCAGTTGGCCACATAGATATGGCGGATGCGCCGGCGCGCCAGCGTGGCGAAGAATACCCAGCCGAAGCTCACCCAGACGATGGCGATGAGGATGTCCACGAACCATTCGGGCTCGGCGTATTCCTTGCTCTGGGTCATGCCCAGCGGCATCGTCACCATGGCCAGCACGCAGATCAGTTGCCATCCCCAGAACGTGAATTCGGCGAGGCGCGGCAATGCCAGGCGCGTGTGGCCGGTGCGCTGCACGACGTAATAGCAGGTGCCCATCAGCGCCGATCCGCCGAACGCGAAGATCACGCCGAAGGTGTGGTCCGGGCGCAGCTTGCTGAACGTGAGGAAGGGAACATCCAGGTTCCAGAACGGCCAAGCCAGTTCGGCGGCCAGATACATGCCGACCAGCATGCCGATGATGCCCCAGACGGCCGAGGCGAACAGGAACAGGCGAACGACCTTGTCGTCGTAGGTTTCGATCGTGCTCATGGATGGGTCCTGAAATGGCCGCGCATTTTCGCAAAGATACCCTAGCGCCTGCCTTGACGCACGTCATTGCATGCGACCGGCGCTTGTGTCTTTCGCGCCTATGGCCAATGCGTCCGCGCATGGGTTAGGATCACCGATTGTGCCGTCGATCGGGAGGGATTCATGGCAATCACCTTGGGCGTGGTGCGCGAGACTGTATCCGGCGAGCGGCGCGTGGCGCTGACGCCGGACGTGGCGAAAAAATACAAGGCCCGTGGCGCCGACATGCTCGTCGAGCGCGGCGCCGGGCAGTCGAGTTTCCCGGATGCGGCATTCAAGGACGCGCAGATCGATGCGGATGCGCGCGGGGTGCTCGGACGCGCCGACGTGCTGCTCACTGTGCAGCCGCCGACGCTGGATGAAATCGCCGGCTTGCGCGAAGGCACGGTCACGATCGGTTACTTGTCGCCGCACCTGGCGCCGGAACGCATCAAGGCCCTGCGCGATCGCAAGATCACCAGTTTCGCGATGGAGCTGCTGCCGCGCACGACGCGCGCACAGGCGATGGACGTGCTGTCCTCGCAGGCCAATATCGCCGGCTACAAGGCGGTTCTGATCGCGGCCGAGGCAAGCCCCAAATTTTTTCCGATGATGACCACCGCCGCCGGTACGGTACGGCCGTCGAAAGTGCTGATCGTCGGCGCGGGCGTAGCCGGCTTGCAGGCCATTGCCACGGCGCGCCGTTTGGGTGCGCAGGTCGAAGGCTTCGACGTGCGGCCGGAGACGAAAGAACAGATCCAGTCGCTCGGCGCCAAATACGTGGAACTCGGCGTCAGCGCCGCCGGCACGGGCGGCTACGCGCGCGAACTCACCGCGGAAGAACGCGCGCAACAGCAGGCCGCGCTGGCCGAGCACATCAAGGGCGTGGATGTCATCGTCACCACCGCTGCCGTGCCGGGACGCAAGGCGCCGCGCATCATCACCAAGGCCATGGTCGAAGGCATGAAGGCCGGCGCGGTGATCGTGGACATCGCCGCCGAGACGGGCGGCAACTGCGAGCTGACGGAAGCCGGCAAAACCATCGTTAGCAACAATGGCGTGACCATCATCGGACCGGTGAACCTGGCCGCCAGCGCGCCGATCCATGCCAGCGAGCTGTACGCGAAAAACCTGTACAACTTCCTGGAATTGAGCCTGAAGGACGGCGCGCTGAACCTGGACTGGACGGACGAGCTGATCGCCAAGACCTGCGTCACGCATGCGGGGCAGATCAAGCACGAGGCGACGAAACAGCTGGTCGAAGGAGCACAGCCATGATCGACGGATTCCTGGCGCTTTACCTGTTCATGCTCGCCGCCTTCACCGGCCACGAGATCATCTCGCGCGTGCCGGTGATCCTGCACACGCCGCTGATGTCCGGCTCGAACTTCGTCCACGGCATCGTGCTGATCGGCGCGATGGTCGCGCTCGGCGAGGCGACCACGCCGACCGAGCAGGTCATCGGCTTCATCGGCGTCTTCCTCGGCGCCGGCAATGCCGCCGGCGGCTATGTCGTCACCGAACGCATGCTCGAGATGTTCAAGTCCTCGAAGAAGCCGGAGAAGCAGCAATGAACTCCGCCCAGATCGTATCCATGTTGATCCAGGCGACGTATTTCGTCGCTGCCGTGCTGCTGATCATGGGCATCAAGCGCATGTCCTCGCCGGTAACCGCGCGCAGCGGCATCCAGTGGGCGGGCGTGGGTGTGCTTGTCGCCGTAGTCGCGACCTTTTTCCATCACGGCGGCGATCACGGCCTGCTGATCGAGAACGCCGCGTTGATCTTCATCGCCATCGCCCTCAGCACCGTCATTGCCTGGTACAGCGGCAAGCGCGTGGCAATGACGGCGATGCCGCAGATGGTGGCGCTGTACAACGGCATGGGCGGCGGCTCGGCCGCTGCGATCGGCGCCAGTGCGTTGCTGGGTTTCGTCGCGCTGGCCAATGCGCCGCGCTTCGTCCCGGGACAGCCGCACGCGAGCACCTCGCATGTCGTGCTTGCGGTGATCGGCGCATTGATCGGATCGATTTCGTTCACCGGCTCGATGATCGCCTTCGCCAAGCTGCAAGGCTGGATGGACAAGACCTTCCGCTTCACCGGCCAGCAAGCCGTCAACGGTTTGTGTTTCCTCGCCGCCGTGGTGCTCGGCGCGATGGTCGTGTTGCATCCGCAGACGCACACCATCGTGCTGTTCTTCGCCGCGGCGCTGCTGTTCGGAATCCTGATGACGCTGCCGATCGGCGGCGCCGACATGCCGGTGGTGATTTCGCTGTACAACGCGTTCACCGGGCTTGCCGTCGGCTTCGAAGGCTATGTGCAGGGCAATATCGCGCTGATCATTGCCGGTATCGTGGTCGGCGCGGCCGGCACGCTGCTCACGCGCCTGATGGCCAAGGCCATGAACCGCTCGATCAGCAACGTGCTGTTCTCGAACTTCGGCGGCGGCGGTGGGGCTGCGCAGGAGATCAAGGGCTCGCTCAAACCGATCGAGGCCGACGATGCGGCCTCGCTGTTGTACCTGGCGGAGAAAATCATCATCGTGCCGGGCTACGGCATGGCCGTGGCGCAGGCGCAGCACAAGATCTGGGAACTGTCGCAGGCCCTGATCAAGCGCGACAAGGACGTGAAGTTCGCCATCCACCCGGTCGCCGGGCGCATGCCCGGGCACATGAACGTCCTGCTCGCCGAAGCCGGCGTGCCGTATGACCTCATCGCCGACATGGACGACGTCAATCCGGAATTCCCGAACTGCGATGTCGCCATCGTCATCGGCGCCAATGACGTGGTCAACCCCGTCGCCAAGACCGACAAGTCATCGCCGATCTACGGCATGCCGATCCTCGATGTGGCGAAAGCCAAGCAGGTGATCGTGATCAAGCGCGGCAAGGGCACGGGTTTCGCCGGCATCGAGAATGCGCTGTTCTACCAGGACAACTGCCGCATGCTCTACGCCGACGGCCAGGAAGCCGCGACCAAGCTCATCGCCGGTCTCAAGGCGGTGGATGGCGGCGGCGGGCATTGAATCGGGGAGGTTGGGTGAGCGCGTGCGAGCGAACGTAACGCGCGCCTACCAGCGTCCGGGGCCGTAGTTCCTGCCGTTGAATCGTCCCCGACCGACACGGATGGACAGGCCGACCATTCCCGATGGATGGTCGCAACTGCCCAAGGCCTTGGTCATGCTGACGCTGCCAGTCTGGTAGTTGCCGCTGACGTGGTTGCCGGCAACGACGCCCATGCCGATGGTCCCGTGAACCTGGGGTTGGCTGTGGGCGCCATCGTCGCAGGTCGCAACCCCGCGCGAGTCTGCGGCATCCACCACAGCGTTGGCATTGGCGTCGTACCCCGCACCCGCCGGCGGCGGATTCTGCAAGGCCGGCATCGTGGCCGCCGTGGTCGTGATTGCCGCGAGGGTGGACTTGTCCGCGACTCTTGCCAGCGTCGGCGGCGGACTTGCAGCGGCAGCACTGTTTGCCGGCAGATTCAGGTTCAGCGCCGGCGGGGTCGGTTGTGCCCTCGCCGACACAGCCAGTGTGCTGGCGACTGAAGCAATGAGATAACGATTGATCTTCATACCGGCTCCGAATCGACAACGCGTTGCGTCGGCAGAAATGGTACGCGCCAGCCGGTTAAAAAGACGGTACGTTTTTTGTCTTGTCGCCCATGGCGCGGGTAAAAAAACGTAATCGCTATCGGCGGGCAGAAATTCGTATCGCAAACCACACGGCGATTGCACACGCCAGCGCCAGCCACACGAAATCCCACGCGCCGAGATTGGCATTCGCGGCTTGCCACGCAAGGCCTGCGTCCATCCTGAACAGGGTGTTGCGCAGCGGGAAGCCGAGCACCTGCGCCACGCGCACGGCGGCGAACAGGTACTGCGCGTAGACAAAGGCGATCAACACGGCGGAGGTCGCGCAAATCGCGCCGCGTCTTTCGGCAAATCCCAGCCAGCGGAAATACGCGCCGATCGCGCCGCCGAGGACAACGATCAGGAAAGCACCTCCGCGATGCAAGCCGAGTGCGAGCAGGCACCACAGCGCGCCGGCGGCAAGTCCGGCGATGGCGGTCGTGGCGAAGCAGGAAAAAAATCCCGGAGACTTGCGGCGAGGCGTTGCATCCATCCGCGGATGCTACGTCATCCGCTGCCGCCGTGTCAGCCGCGCGGCTTGTGCAACTGATGGTCCAGATGTATGCGCACGGTCGGCCATTCGCTGGCGATGATGCTGTACACGCAGGTGTCGCGCAGGCTGCCATCGGCGCTGCGGCGGTGATTGCGCAGGATGCCGTCGAGCCTGGCGCCGAGGCGTTCGATCGCGGCGCGGCTGGCGCGGTTGAAGAAATGCGTGCGGAATTCCACGGCGATGCAGTCCAGTTCTTCGAACGCGTGCGCGAGCAGCAGGCGCTTGGCTTGCGTGTTGATGCCGCTGCGCTGCGCGCTGGCCGCATACCAGGTGCTGCCGATCTCCAGGCGCCGGCTTTCGGATTCGATGTTCATGTAGCTGGTCGCCCCAACGATGCGCCCGCTCGCGTTGGCGATGATGGCGAAAGGCAGCATGCTGCCGGCGGCCTGCAGCGCGAGGCGACGGTCGATGTCGGCGCGCATTCCATCCGGCGTCGGCACCGAGGTGTACCACAGGTTCCACAACTCGCCGTCGCGCGCCGACTCGACCAGGCCATCGTGATGGTCGTGGCGCAGCGGTTCGAGAGTGACTCGTTTGCCGCTCAGGGTCACGGGCGTTGGCCAGGTGGCGGTCATGTCAGTCGATCCCTCTCGTTCGGCGTGACGTGTGCGAACGCGCCGTCGCCATAGGACTTGATCACCTGCGCGATCACGATGTGATAGCCGCGATACCACTTGCTGTGTTCGCGCTTGGCGATCAGGTGTTGTGGGTGGTTGGAAAACGTGCGCAGCGCATCGAGTGTTTCCCAATAATACTTGGCATTGCGCCGGCGCCCGTCCGGCGAGCGCCACGATTCCACGCCCAGGTAGCCCGGTGTCGCCTTGGCCACGGCTTCGATCGCCGCATTCAGTTCGTGGAAGCGATCGTCGTAATCGCCCGGTTCGAAGAGGAAATCAACGCTGTACATGCGAACTCCCGTTACGGCCTTGCGCCGCGCTTGACGGCACGAATCTAAACCTTCAGATTGGCCCCGGCGAGTGCCGGTTTTCACCGGATTCATGGAGCCACGATGTTCCTGCAACTGGATGACGACGGCCCGCGCTACCTGCAACTGGCGCGTGCGCTCAAGCAGGCGATCCTCGACGGCCGCTGCGCGCCGGGTTCGCGCCTGCCTGCCACGCGCACGCTCTCGCGCGAACTGGACATCTCGCGCAACACCGCGCTGGCCGCCTATGCGCAACTTGCCGACGAAGGCCTGATCGATGGCCGGCCGGGTTCGGGCTGTTATGTCGCCGCGTTTGCCGCGACGCGCAAGCGCTCTGCCGCGGCAGCGCCCGCGCACACGCCGGCGCGGGCAATCGCGTTGTCGCGACGCGGTCGGCGCATGCAGCAGGTTTACGACCGCGCGATTCCCGGCCGCCAGCATCGCGGCCTGCGCTACAACCTGCAGTACGGTTTGCCGATGACCAATCCGCAACTGGCGAGCGCGTGGCGGAGCGCACTCAATCAGGCGGCCGCGCACGTGCAGACCGACTATCCCGATCCGCAAGGCCTGCCGGAGTTGCGCGTGCAGGTCTGCGAATACCTCGCGCGCCGTCGCGGCATCGCCGCCGCGCCGGACGACGTGCTGATCGTCAACGGCACGCAGCAGGCATTTGCTCTCGCCGCCGACGTCTTGCTCGATGCCGGCGATCGCCTGCTGCTGGAGGATCCGCACTACCAGGGCGCGCGGCAGGTGTTCGCCGCGCGCGGCGCAGTGATCCGCACCTGCCGCGTCGACGGCGATGGCCTCGTGGTCGATGCGTTGCCACGCGATGGCCGCACGCGATTGGCGGTGGTCACGCCGTCGCACCAGTTTCCGACCGGCGCGGTGTTGAGCCTGCCGCGGCGCATGCAGCTGCTCGACTGGGCGCAGCAGCGCCGCTGCTGGTTGATCGAGGACGACTACGACGGCGAGTTCCGTTTCGGCGCACGCCCGCTGGCGGCGCTGAAGTCGCTCGATCGTGCCGGCCGCGTGCTGTACGTCGGCAGTTTCTCGAAGGTGATCTTCCCGGCGCTGCGCCTGGGCTACATGGTGTTGCCGCCGGGACTGCGCGACGCCTTCGTCGCGGCCAAGTGGCTGACCGACCGCGGCAGCACGGCGATCGAGCAGTCGGCACTTGCGTTGCTCATCGGCAGCGGCGCATTCGAACGCCACCTGCGCCGCGCCGCCAACACCTTGCGCGCGCGCCGCGCCGCGCTGCTCGGCGCCTTGCGCCGTTACGCCGGCGATGCCGTCGAGGTCGCCGATTCCAGCGCCGGCATGCACATCCTCGCGTGGTTGCCGCGCACGAGCCATGCGCAGGCGCAGGCCCTGGTCGATATGGCGCGTGCCCGTGGCGTCGGCATCTACCTGGTGGCTCCGTACTGCCACAAGCCGTTGCGCCGGCCCGGACTGCTGCTCGGTTACGCCGATCTGCCGCCGGCGGATCTGCAGGCCGCGGTACGCCTGCTCGCCGAATGTTTGCCACGGATTGCGCAATCCTGACGGCGTGGGACACAGCAGTAATCCAGGCGCATTCCTGCGATAATGTGGACCAAAATAGTCCGGATTTACGATGGGTGCCTACAATCAAAGTTCCGAACCGGTTGTTTTCGAGCGCGACTGCGCCGCCGTGATGGTGCCGCAGGGTCAGGAAGTCACGCTACCCGCGGGTCAGAACGGCTACATCACGCAAGCGCTCGGCGGCAGCTTCACCGTATTCGTCGACGGCAACCTGTTCCGCATCGCCGGTGCGGATGCCGACGCGATCGGCAAGGAACCGCCACCGGCGATCACGGTGGACGACCAGTCCAGCGATGCGGATGTGGAAAAACTGGTGTGGGACCAGTTGCGAACCTGCTTCGATCCCGAAATCCCGATCAACATCGTCGATCTGGGCCTGGTCTACGAATGCACGCTCAACCACCGCGATGACGGCAAGCGCAAGGTCGAGGTGCGGATGACCCTGACCGCGCCCGGTTGCGGCATGGGCGATATCCTGGTCGAGGATGTGCGCACCAAGCTCGAGGCGATACCCACGATCGTCGAAACCGACGTGGAGCTGGTGTTCGATCCGCCGTGGAATCATTCGATGATGTCGGATGTGGCGAAGCTGGAAACGGGAATGCTCTAGTTCGTCATTCGGGCATGGAATGCCGGAATCCAGAGCCATGGAAGGCAAGCCCATGGGCACTATGAATCACGTCCGTGTGTTCTGGATCCCGGCAGTCCCTGCCGGGATGACCAAATTGCCTACCAAAGAGGTCTGTTGAAATCGAAATCCGGCTGCGGCTGCGGCCGCGCAAACGCCGGGCCGATGCCGTAGTCCACGCCAAGGCGCAGCAGCAGGTGCGCGCGCTGCAGGCTGTCGACTTCCGGCGCAATCACCGCCACGCCATTCGCGTGCGCCTTGCGCACCAGTGCGAGCAGCGTGTCGCTCACCGACTTGGCGCTGCCGAGTTCTTCGATCAGCCCTGGCGCCAGGCGCACGAAATCGACGTTGAGATTCTTCAGTGCGTGCACCGCCGCCCAGTCACGGCCGTAGTCGACCAGGCAGAAACGCACGCCGTGCTGGTGCAGCGCCTTGACCTGGTCGCGGCCGCGCTCGCCGGCGTCGATCAGGGCCGAGCAGGCAAGCTCGATGGTCAGTCCGGTTCCGGACAGGTGCCGCGATTTCAGCTCGCGTTCCAGCCACCAGGAAAATTCCGGCTCGATCGCACTGGCCACCGCCTGCGGCACGAACAGGCGCAGTTGCCGGCCGCGGCGCAATTGTTCCTCGCGTACGTGCAGCGAATGTTGCAACAGCATGCGGTCGAGCGTGGCGATCTGCCTGCATTCGATCGCGACCGGCGCGAGTTCCGCGTACGACACGCTGGTGCCCGGATGCTGCACGCTGCGCACCTTGAAGCCGAGTTCGTACTGCCCTTGCAGTTTGCCGGTGAGGCCGGCGATCGCGCAGAACTCGAATTGCGTCTGCTCGGGGACCAGCGGCCGGCTCAAGACAGCGCGCACCGCGAGCAGCGGATCGACCGGCAGCAGCGCGGCCTCTTTCGCTTCGAACCACAACACGCGATTGCCGCCCATGTGCGCGGCGGCCAGCTGCGCGGCCTGCGCGTTGGTCACTACCGCATCCACGTTCGCGTTCTCGCCGCCGAGCAAGGCCAAACCCAGGCTTGCACTGAGGCTGTGCGTGCGTCCGTTGAACTGCCAGGGCTGTCCGGCGAGTGCCTCGCGCACGGTTTCGGCAGTCGCGGTCAGCTCGCTGCGGCTGCGCCGGTTGAGCACGATGAAGTAGTGGAAGTCCTGGTATTGCGCGGACAGATCCATCTCGTCGAGCTGGCTGCGCAGCAGGTTGCCGACGTGCGCGTCGAGCGCGGCGAGCCCGGCCAGCCCGATCTGCTCGCGCAGCAACGCGGCGCGGTCGAGCGCGATGTACAGCAGGGCGGCCGAACGATCGCCGAGCGCCGCCTCGAGTTTCTCGATCAGCGTGGTGCGTGAATACAGTCCGGTGCGCGCGTCGCGGCCGCCGGGCTTGCCGATCACCTCGCGCAGCCAGTGCGCGCGTTGCACGCGCGCCTGCACGGCGCCGATCAGGTGCCGTGCCTTGACCGGCTTGAGCAGCACTTCGTCGGCACCCGCGGCGATCGCGTCGAAACGCTGCGACGTACCGTCCGCATTGGCGGCGAGCAGGATGGGAATCGCGGCAAATTCGTTCTGTTGGCGGATGAGCTGGATGAGTTCCACGCCGCTCACGTCCGGCAGGTCGTGATCGACGGCGATGACATCGGGGCGGAAATCGCCGATTGCGGCCAGCGCGGCCTGGCCGTTGCCGACCAGGCGCGCGGTCATGCCGCGTTCGACCAGTGCACGTGCCGATTCGGCGGCATGCGCGCGATCGGGTTCGACCAGCAACACGCGCCATTCCGGCTGCGCGTCGGCATGCAGGTGTTCGTCGATCTTGCCGATCACGCGCAGCGAATCGACCGGCGCACCGAACAACGCCGTGGCGCCGGCGCGCATGGCCAGCAGGCGATGGCCGAGGTCGCCGTTTGGCGACACCGCAAGCACCGTCGGCAGGCGCTCGCCGCTGACGCCCAATCCCGCGTAGAGCACGGCCATGCGTGCCATCATGCGCAGCAGGCGGGCGTCGACGATCAGGGCGCCGGGGATGGCGTGGCCGAGGAAATCCAGCAAGGCTTGGCCGTGTTCGAACTCGCGCACGTCGTAGCCGCGCTCGCGCAGGCCGTCGGCCAGGCCGGGCACCGCCGCAGGATCGAGGCCGACCAGGCACACCGCGCGCGGCAAGGGTGTCGGCCGCGGCGTTGCGTGCGCGGCGCTTGCCGCCGAAGGTTCGATGGCGATAGCGGCTTGCGTTGATGCCTCGCGCTCGGGCACGGCCGGCTCCGGCGCGCGCGAGCCGGGCAGGGGATGCACCGCGGCGGTCTGCGTGGCGGACAAATCGGTGAGCACCGCGCCAAGGCGATTGACCATGTCGGCCAGGCGCTGCAAGTCGCGCGCATTCGGCGCCAGACGATCGTCGACAAACGAACACAGGTAGGCGGCCAGTTCCAGCGCGGAACCGTTGACGTCCTCCAGGCCCAGACGCTCGCTGGTGTCGGCGATCTGCTCGATTTCCTCGCCCAGCTTGCGCGCGGCAACCTGATCCCAACCGCCTTGCGCGAGCGGTTGCCAACGACGCACGAGCGCGAGGCAGCGTTCGCGCAATTCTTCGCGCGCGTGCTGTTGGGCACCGCTATGCGTGGTGGTGTCCTGACCGCTCATCCGGCTCCTAGCCCCCTGTCAGGCCGATTCAGTGTAGCGCCGTGGCCGCCACATTGCAGGATTTGCGGTCGGCGCGGCGTGCTGGCGCTCACAATTTCGCCTGCTTGCTGCCGGGACGGGCGAAATCCGCGCAAAGGGTTTAGCATGCCGGCAACTTGCGCGGAGACGACGATGAAACGGCATTGGCATTGGGTGTTCACCCTGCTGTTCGCATGGGCGTTGGTCTACGACCTGGCGGTGTGGGGTGCTGCCGCCCGCATGCCGCAGATCGGCGGTTTCCTGCAGGCTTCGGCGCAACGCCAGGCACTGCTCGCGCACCTCTACATGGGCGCAGGAGCCCCGCTCGATGCCGCGGTTCCAGTGCTGGGCGACTGGGGCGCGCAACGCGCGCAAACCGCGTTGGCACCGGGCCTGGAGCGCATCAAGGAAGATCCGATGGTGTCGATGGACCTGATTTTTTCCAATACCTGGAACAGCACGCACGCCATGCTCAGGTACATGTACTGGGCGGCGCCCGCATTCGGATTGATTGCCCTGGTGCTGTGGTCGCGGCGGCCGAAGAGGATCCGTTTGATGGGTGGACGCTGAAACGCTCGTTTCACCCGCCGCGGGATTTCGCACTGCGTAATTTTTTCATTTTTGCAAAAAAGCATAAAAGTATACGCATGTTCGTTGCGTTGACGGGCCCGTTCAATCGCCGCTTCCCGGACGGTGGCGCCGGCGGCGGCAAACCTTGTCCGATGCGGCCGGGATGACTTTTGACAGGGGGCGCGAGCCGCCGGACCTGTGCGCCGGTTTATCCGTCTGGACGTCCAATTTGCTGGCGCGCAAGGCGCTGACAATGTCCGGACGTTATTGTTGCGCAGCAATAAAATAATATATAAATCAGCTACTTAGCGGCACAATTTCCTTGACGGGTGGTGCGACGGCTGCTAGTTTTCCGCCCGCCCTGGGGTGGGGATTTGCTGCCAGGGCAAACTCGAAGGACTTCGATCGTGGACGCCCGTGCATTGGGTGTGCGCAACGGCGTGTGCCCCGGCTACTCGCAGGCCGGGTCCGCGCCGGATCGGGTCGCGAGGCGCGACGGATCGCCAAGCCGAGCGGTTCCGGTGAACCGCATCCATCCATCCAATCCTGTAGGGGTTCCAAAATAATGAAAATGCACTACGGAACACGTATGCGGCGCACCGCGCTGGTCCTGGCGACAGCGTTTGCATTCGGCGCCGCCGGTCTGGCAAGCGCCGCACAAACCGGCCTGGTTCGCGTCGGGCCACCAGCCAACATGCATCCCAACGACATGGTCATGGGGCCGTTGGCCGCCACCGAACCGATGCACGTGCAGATCGCATTGAAATTGCGCAACCAGGATGACCTCAATGCCTTCATTGCTGGCCTTGGCGTGCCCGGGCGCGTGCACACGCCGATGACCACGGCCAAATTCATGGCCCGCTATGCCCCGACGCAGGAGCAGGCCCAGGATGTCGCCAACTTCCTGAGCCAGTCCGGATTCACCAACATCGTCATCGAGCCAAACCGCATGCTGGTGTCGGCCGATGCGCCTTCGGCGACGGTCGCTGCCGCCTTCCAGACGGCGTTTTCCGCGGTGCGCGCGGCGAACGGCACCCTGGGTTACATGAACAGCGGGGCGGTACATGTACCGGCCAACCTGCAAGGTACCGTATTGTCGGTGATCGGCCTGCAGAACGTGCATGGCGCGCGCACCATGTTGCAGATCGCCAACCCGAATGCGTTCAATCCGCAGGCGGTGACCGGGCACAACCCGACCGAGTTCGCGTCGATTTACGGCGGCAGCGGCCAGACCACCGGCGCCGGCGTGACCGTGGGCATCATCACCCAGGGCAAGATCACGCAGACGATCACCGACCTGAACTCGTTCACCTCGCAGAACGGACTGGCCACGGTGACCACGCAGACGGTCAACACGAATGGCACCAGTTCCGACACCAGCGGCGTCGACGAATGGAACCTGGACAGCCAGGACATCGTCGGCATGGCCGGCGGACAGGTCGGCAAGATCATCTTCTACAACATCCCCACGTTGTCCAACGCCAACCTGACGGCGGACTTCAACACGGTGGTCAATGCGAACGCGGCCAAGATCATCAACGTGTCGCTGGGCGAATGCGAGACCGACGCCCAGGGCGACGGTTCGGCCGCCGCGCAGGACCAGATCTTCCAGCAGGCTGTGGCGCAGGGCCAGACGATCTCGGTTTCCACCGGCGATTCCGGTTCCGACGAGTGCGGCAACGGCGGCATCACGCCGAGCTGGCCGGCGGCCTCGCAATACGTGATTGCGGTCGCCGGCACCACGCTCAATGCGTCCACGACGACGTGGAGCAGCGAGACGGTGTGGAGCGACTCCGGCGGCAGTGCGAGCACGTTCGAGCCCAAGCCGAGCTGGCAGACGCTGTATTCGGGCAGCACGCGCGGCGTCGCCGACGTGGCTTTCGACGGCGATCCGAACAGCGGTGCGAAGATCATCGTCAAAGGTTCCAGCACCCAGGTCGGCGGCACCAGCTTGTCCTCGCCGCTGTTCGTGGGCACGTGGGCGCGCGTCATCGCCGCCAACGGCACGAACGTCGGGTTTGCCGGTCCGCAGATCTACCAGCTGCCGGCGAGCACGTTCCATGACGTCACTTCCGGCAGCAATGGCAGTTCGTGCTGCACGGCATCGGCCGGTTACGACCTCGCCTCCGGACGCGGCAGCATGATCATCAGTTCCGTGCTGGCGAACATCGGTGGTGGCGGCGGCACGAACCAGCCACCGGTGGCGAACTTCAGCTTTACCACCAACGGCCTGGCGGCCAGCTTCACCGACAATTCAAGCGACAGCGACGGCACGATTGCCGCGCACGCGTGGACCTTCGGTGATGGCGGCACCTCGACTGCCACCAATCCGAGCCACACCTATGCGGCGGCGGGCACCTACAGCGTGACCGAAACCGTGACTGACAACGGTGGCGCGACCGGCAGCAAGACGGCATCCGTGACCGTGGCCAGCAGTGGCAGTGGCGGGTGCACGCCGAGCGGCACCGTTCTGTGCAGCGGCAGCACCGTGACGGGCCTCGCGGCGTCGAAGGGCAGCTGGAGCTCGACCTATACCATCGCGATTCCGTCGGGTGCAACGAAACTGACTGTCGCAATCTCCGGTGGCACCGGCGATGCGGACCTGTACGTACGCAAGGGTTCGGCGCCGACCACGACGAGCTACACCTGCCGTCCGTACCTGACCGGCAACAACGAAACCTGCACGATCAGTTCGCCGACCGTCGGCGCGACGTACTACATTCGCGTACGCGCCTATGCGACGTACTCGGGCGTGACGTTGAGCACGACGATCCAGTAACGATCTGCAACATCGGGGACAGGCCGCTCGCTCGGTTTGGATCCAGACTCCAAGGGCCGCCTCGGGCGGCCCTTTTTTTCAGCTCGCCTCGAAGCGGTTGGCATCGCGGTTCTTGCGCACCCGGGCCGGGTCCCACACGCGCCCGTTCATGGCGATGTAGACGCCGTCGGACAGCGCCTGGATGGCGCCGACCGCGCAACCGATGTTGAACACCGCGTCCGAGCCCTGGAAGCGTGCGGGATTGAGCGCACCCGTGAGCACGATCGTCTTGCCGGGGATTCCGGCCAGCGTGCGCGCGGTTTCCACCATCGTGTCGGTGCCGTGCGTGACCAGTACGTGACGGTGCGGTTGTGCGGCGATCGTGCGCCGGACCAGGTCGCGGTCGGCGTCGTCCATGTGCAGGCTGTCCTTGCGCATGAGGGCGATCACCTCGAATTCGAAGGCGACGCCGAGTTGGTTGAGGATGTCGCCGATCTGCGGCGCGCCGATCTGGTAGCTCGACTTGTCGTCGAAGTAGATCTTGTCGATGGTGCCGCCGGTGGCGACGATGGTCAGGTGTTGCAACATGGCAGAGGTTCCGCGATGGCCGCGCGCAGTTTAGCAAAAGGGTTTTCGTCATACCGGCATGGATTGCCGGTATCCAGACTGCATGGATTCCATCCCTGGCGACTGGATTCCGGCAGTCCCTGCCGGAATGACGCCACTCATTGACGACAGGCTCAATTATGGTTGGGGCTGGGGTCGAGCAACTGCTCCTCGAACCAGCGCTTGGCCTGCGTCCAGCCCTGTTCGGCTTCCGCGCGCAGCGAGCGGCTTGCGCTTGCCCTTGGCGTCGTGCTTGTTGAACAGCTCGAAATCGTCTTTGAGCGTCGGCATATCCGCGTCTTTGGCGGTCGCGCCGAACGGCGGGTTGGTCAGCACCAGGTCGAAACTGTCGGGGCGAAAGCCGGCGTTGTGTTCCAGAAACGACTTGATCGGGCGCAGCGCGTTGCCGGCCACGACATTGGTGTGGTCGTCGTCGTGCATGATCATGTTCATCTTGGCCACGCGCGCGATGTCGAGGTTGATCTCGATGCCGAACAGGTTGCGCTGGGCGAAGTCGTGCCAGTGCTGCCAATGCTGCGGCTCGCCGACACGGTGCTTGCGATTGGCCTCATTGCGCACCGCATCGAGCGCATGCAGCAGGAACCCGCCGGATCCGCAGCACGGATCGAGCACACGATCCTTCGCACGCGGCTGCATCATTTGCACGCAGAACTCGACCAGTTCACGCGGGGTGAAGTATTGGCCGGCGTCGCCGGTGAAGTAATCGCGCTGAAACGTCTCGAAAGCCACGCCCTTGGTGTCGAGATCGGTCTTGCTCAAGCTGAGGCTTTCCAGATGCGCGACGACGGTGGCGATCTTGGAATCGGAAACCTTGATCTCCTCGTTGAACACTTCCGCATCGCGTTTGCGATGGCTCTCGTACAGCTTGCGGATGCGCTGGCCGAGCGTCTTGTCGTCTTCGTTGGTGACGATCTGGAAGACATAGGGCTTGCCGATCTCGGTGTCCTTTTCGTCGGCGATCTTGACGAAGATGAGTTTGCACATTTCGCTGAACGCCGCATCCGGCTTGAATTCGCCGCCGTTCCAGATGGTGTCGTGGCATTTGGACAACGCCGCAATCAGGCGCTCCTTGGGCACCGGTGCGATGTCGTGCGCGGCGTCGCCCTTGCGGAACTTGGTCTTGAGCGGCTTGCCGTAGGCGATGGGCAGGTCGGCGACGCGGTTCTTCTGCCGTTCCAGCGCGCCGTACTTTTCCGTGCAGTCGAAGAACAGACGCGACTGACCCGCGACGACGCCAACATAGATCGCACGAAACTTGCGCGCGTGACCATTGCCGAACGCTTGCTCAGTGGCCTGTTTCAGTTCCGCATCGGTGATGCCGTCGCGCTTGCATTCGATCACGGCATAGGGCGCTTTGCGCGCGTCGTCGCCGAAAACGACCAGGTCGGCGCTGTCTTTCGGCGTGCGGTCTGGAACCGTGACCTCGATGCCGATGCGTTGCGGCGCATACATACTGGTAGCGATAGATCAATTCCGCCCAGAATTCGGCGCGGACTTTTTCTTCCGGATCGCTCCAACGTTCGGAGTGGCCAACGGCAAGGTAGTGGATGCGCTCGGCCTTGCCTTCGCCGGTCAGTTTGGCGTGGCCGTCGGCGAGCGCTCGCGAGAGGTAGTTGTCGGACATGAGACAAAAATTCCTGTCGATTCAGGAAAACAATTTTTCGATGAGGGTCGCCTTGTCGATGCGTTGATGCGCGGCAATTTCGGCGAGGATGGCGTGCAGGGTGCCGATCTTCAACGGCGAGTGATTCGGTACCGTGACGAAGTGCGGCGAAGGCGCTGCTGTGGTAAGTCGGATATGACTTCCGCTTTGGCGCGCCACGGTATAGCCGATCCGCGCCAGCGCCTTGATGAGTTGCCGCGCATCGACGTCGCGCGGCGGCTTCATGCCGCCAGAACTTCGTCGTGGACGAAGTGAAGGCGAATCAGCCGCGGCCCTTGGCCTTCATCGAAATGGCAGCGCACGGCGTCGCGCACCATGCTGCGCAATTCGTCAAGCGTTTCCGCCTCGGTGAAAATGGCGGGCCCCAACGCGTGCGCGGTGTACCCGCCCTCTGGCGCTTCTTCGACCTGGAAAATGATTTCGTTCATGGCTAGGCAATCATAGCGCAAGCAGTGTGTCAACGGCTTTCGCGCGGGTGCATCCACGCGTAGCAAAGTCAATAGCTGTCGCTGGCGAGAATCTGTGCATCGTGCAGACCGTCGGGTTTCAGGCGCAGCAGGCGATGTTCGGCGAAGCGGCGCGCAGCCGCCGCCGGGCGCGGATCGTTTTCCGCGCGCAATGCCCATTCGGCGTGACGCGCGAGCAGGGTGAGCGCGAACATGCGCGCCAGTCCGAAAGCCAGCTCGCGGCCGCCGGCTTCGATGCGCTGGCGATCGCCGGCCGAGGCTTTCTGCAACCATTCGGCGATCGCGGTGGCCGCCATGCGCGCGGCGCGCGCGCACGGTTCGAGTTCGCTCGCCTGTACCTGCGAGAGGATGGTGCGTTGTGCGCTGAGCAGCGACTGCAGCCCGCCGGACTCGCGCAAGGCGCGTTGGAAATCCAGCGCCTGCACGTTGCTGGCGCCTTCCCAGATCGGCCAGACCTGGGCATCGCGCAGCAGTTGCGGCACGCCGCTGTCTTCAAGATAGCCGACGCCGCCGATGCACTCGCAGGTTTCCGATGCGATCGCCACGGCAAGCTTGCCGGTCCACAATTTTGCCAGTGGCGTGAGCAGGCGCAGCAGGTTCTTCTGGTTGTCGTCGGCTTGTTCGCATTGCACGCGGCCGAGAAGTTCCGTCACAAAGAACGCAAGGTGGAATGCGGCCTCGAACTCGGCCTGCATGCCGGCGAGGGTATCCTGGAACAGCAACTGCTCGGCCAGCGGCTTGCCGAAAACGACGCGACGGTTGCCGTAGTCGCGTACCAGCGCAATGCAGCGGCGCATGGTGGCGAGCGCGCCGATCGCATTCCATGTGCGCGTGATGTTGAGCACCGGCGCGATCTGGCGCACGCCGAATCTCGGCTCGCCGACGAGCTCGGCGGGCGTGCCATCGAGATGGATTTCCGCGGTCGGCAACTGCCGCGTGCCGAGTTTGTCCTTGAGGCGGTCAATGGTGACGTTGCGCCAACGCCCGTCGGACTTGCGCGGTTCGAGGTAGAACAAGGCCAGCGCATCGGATCCCGCGGGCGCGCCGGCGGGACGCGCCAGGGCCAACGCGGCCTGTGCATTGATCGCCGAGGTGAACCATTTGCGCCCGTACAGGCGCCAGCGGCCGTTTTCCTCGCGCGCGATCGTTTCGGTTGCCGAGACGTCCGATCCGCCGACGTTTTCCGTCATCCATTGCCCGGAAATCCAGAATTTTTCCGGATCGCGGCTCAGCAAGTGCGGCAGGGCGCGGTCGATCAGGCGCTGGTTGCCGGATGCCTTGAGCGCGGTGGCGGCGCCGTCGGTCATCGCCAGCGGGCAGGTGTAGAACTCGCTGGCGCAGTGGAATAGATAGACCAGCGCAAACTGATGCACGCGCGCATGCGTGCCGTGCGTAGTCTCGTGGCCGGCGGCGACCAGGCCATGCCGCGCGGCCAGCGGCTGCGCGGCGATCCATGCCGGGGTCAATTCGATGCGATCCACGCGCTCGCCCCACACGTCCCACTGCGTGAGTGTCGGCTCGGCGGGCGCTTGCGCGCGCGCCAGCGCCCAGGCGTTGGCGGCGTATTCGCCGAGATCGGTGAGGTCGGGCTCGATGGCGCCCAGCATCGTGCGCGGCAGGATCCGGCGCAGGTACGAACGCAGCACGCGATCGTCCAGATACTGGTTGCTCAACACCGGGGCGGCTTGCAGGAATGGCATGTGCAGATCTCCGCTGCGAATGCGCCGATTATACGCAGGCGGCGAGGATCATTTTATGGATGGGCGCTTGTAATGCCGCGCATCCCAGCCCAGTGCGGCAATGACGACCAGGGCCAACGCGATTTCGGCGAGTGCAAGCCAGCGCGTGGACGAATCCGAATATGCTGCGCTGACGCCGTGGCAGAAATAGAACAGGCACACGATGCCGCCGACGAGCACGCCGCGGCGCAGGTTGCGGCGCGCGATCCACACTCCCGGCACGAGCGGCAGCACGGCCAGCGCGAGCGTTGGCCAACGCTGTGCCGCGGGTGGCGGCAGAAGCCAGCCGTGCCAGAGGATTTGCAGCGCGATCAGCGCGAACGACGCCAGCAATCCGCCGACCAGCACATTCGTGCGTGTGTTCATGCGCCGAGTTTCGCTGCGATCTGCGCCACGCGCCGGCCGAGCGTGTGCGCCAATGTGCGTTCGTCGCCGCTGATCGGTCGATCGCCGCCGACGCCGGCGACATGGCTGGCGCCATAGGGCGTACCGCCGGTGGTGGTCGCGTTGAGTTCCGGCTCGGTGAACGGTATGCCGACGATCAGCGCGCCGTGGTGCAACAGCGGCAGCATCATCGAGGCGAGCGTGGTTTCCTGGCCGCCATGCATGGTCGCGGTGGACGTAAAAAATGCCGCCGGCTTGCCGACGAGTGCGCCGGAGGCCCATTCGGCGCCGGTGGAATCCAGGAAATGCTTCATCGGTGCCGCCATGTTGCCAAAGCGCGTGGGGCTGCCGATGACGATGCCGGCGCATTCGCGCAGGTCGGCAAGCGTTGCATACGGCGCGCCTTCGTCCGGCTCGGGCGGTTGTGCGGTCTGCGTGACGGGCGCGACCGGCGGCACGCTGCGCAGGCGCGCACGCATGCCGGATACTTCTTCGACGCCGCGCGCGACGTGACGCGCAAGTTGGGCGACGGCGCCGTTGCGGCTGTAGTAGACGATGAGGATTTCGGACATCGGTTTGGCGCCTGCGACGGATTGGGTTAAGTTTGCCAGATCGCGCAAGCAATTCGCTGCCGGCGCGGTCTCAAGGTGTGTTGTCCGCTACGGAGACTGCAATGAAATTCCTGTTTGCCGTGTTGATGATGGCCAGCCTGCCGGCGTTTGCCGCAGCGCCCCAGCCCGCGTTGAACGTGAAAACGCTCGACGGCGGCACGTTCGACCTGGCCGCGCACAAGGGCAAGTGGGTGATCGTGAACTTCTGGGCGACGTGGTGCTCGCCGTGCCTGAAGGAACTGCCGGACATTTCCGCGTTCGTTGCCGCGCACAAGGACAAGGTCGCCGCAATCGGCCTGGACTACGAGGATGCCGAACCCGCCGACATCGAAAAATTCCTCAAGTCGCATGCCTTGAGCTATCCGGTGGCGATCGTCGACATCGACAATCCGCCGAAGGATTTCGGCGCGCCCAAGGGCTTGCCGAACACGTTCGTGATCGCGCCCGACGGGCGCCTGGCCAAGACCTTTCTGGGGCCGTTGCAGGCGAAGGACCTCGCCGACGCCACCGGCATCCACTGACCGATGGCATGCGCGAAGTTCTGCGTGTACGGCCGCGTGCAGGGCGTGTGTTTTCGCGCTTCGGCGCGCAACGAGGCCATGCGCCTGCGCCTGACCGGTCACGCGCGGAACCGCGCCGACGGCAGCGTCGAGGTGCTGGCCTGTGGCGAATCCGCGGCGATCGACGAACTCGAACGCTGGCTGCGCATCGGTCCGCCGGCGGCGCGCGTGGATGCGCTGACGCGGGACGTCGCCGAGCTCGCGACGCCTGCGTCGTTCACCACGGCTTGAATCCGCTTATTTTTCGTTCAAGCGCAGCTTGAGACTGGCCAGGTTGCACGGCCTGGTTCGCGCGTCCAGTTGCGCGCGAATCAGTTGCTCCCACGCCGTGCGGCACGCTGAAGTGGAACCGGGCAGGCAGAACACGAACGTGGCGTTGGCGAGCCCGGCGAAGGCGCGCGACTGCAACGTGGACGTGCCGATTTCCTCGAAACTCAGCGCGCGGAACATCTCGCCGAAGCCTGGCATGGGTTTGTCGAGCAAGGGCGCGATCGCTTCCGGCGTGGAATCGCGGCCGGTAAAGCCGGTGCCGCCGGTGACGATCACGCCGTCCACGGCGGCATCGGCAATCCACGTCGCGACGATGGCGCGCAAAAGATAGCGGTCGTCGCGCGCCAGGCGGCGTTCGTGCAGGCGATGTCCGGCCGCGGCGAGCGCCGCGCAAAGATAATCGCCCGAGCTGTCGTCCTGCGGAGTGCGCGTGTCGGAAATGGTGAGCACGCACAGATTCAACGGCACGAAGCGATCGCCGACGCTCATGCGTGCACCCGGAAGTCCGCCGGCGGCAGACGCTGTTCACTGCGCTGGAACATTGCTGTCAGCGCGGCGGCGAAATCGCGCGCATAGGCGTGCATGTCGAACACGCCCGATTCGCGGCGCGCGGCATCCAGGCGGCTGCGCAAGGTCGCAAGCATCGGCGTGAAACGCGCCAGTTGCACGGCCTTGTCGATGTATTGCTGATCCGACGTCGCGTTCATGCTGTCCATGCCCAGGTGGTGGTTCAAGCTGCCAGCGACCCGCGAAGCGAACGTCTGCCCGGGTTGGGTCAGCACCGGGCAGCCCGCCCAGAGCGCATCGCACGCCGTGGTGTGTGCGTTGTAGGGATTGGTATCGAGGAACAGGTCGACCAGACGGTAACGCGCCAGGTATTCGGCGTGTGGCGCGCGCAAGGCGAAGACCAGGCGGCGCGGATCCACGCCAGCCGCATGCGCGGCGCGGCGCAGGTGTTCATCCGCACCGCTGCCCGGCGGTCCGGCCAGCAGCCAAAGCACGCTGTCGGGGGCGGCCTTGAGGATCTTCATCCAGCGCGCAAAACTGCGCAAAGTATACTTCCAGGTGAGGTTGAAGCACGCAAATACCGTGGCGTCGGCAGGCAGGCCGTACATGGCGCGTGGCGGCGCCTCGCCGACCACGCGCGTGGTGTCGGAAGGCTGGTAGCAGCGCGGCAGCAGGGCAATCTTCTCGCTGTAGTGTTCGCGCTGTTCGTCGGGCACAAGGAAGGGATCGGCGATGAGGTAGTCGCACCATGGCGCGCCGAGCGTGCCCGGGTAGGCCAGCCAATTGACCTGCACGCGCGCCGGACGCAAGGCGAACAATTCCGGCCGCGATCCCTCGCAATAGCCGTCGAGGTCGATCAGGATGTCGGGCTGGTCTTCGCGCAGCTTGAGCAGCATGCCGTCCAGCGCACGCGCGGACAGGTCGCGGAATTCGCCGAAACCGGTTGCAAGGCGTTTGCGCAAGGTGCTGCCGTCGTCCGCTGTCGTCGCATAGCCGATCGTGTGCAGCGCCATGCCGCGCAGGCGTTCGATGAGTTCGACGATCAGCAACGCGGTCGGATGCTGGCCGAATCCCGACGAAACGAAGCCGACGCGTAGCGGCCCCTCGCGGCGGCTTTGCGGACGTTGGCCCAGGCGCTGCTGCAACGGCTCGATCTCCATTTCGCGCTGTGTGGCGAAAGCACGTGCACACGCCAGTTGCTGGGCCGGCGTGGTGTCTTCCACGAGCATGGAAAACGGGGTGATGCCGGCGGTTCCGGCATCGATGCCGGCGAGCAGGCGCCGCGACAGTGGCGGCAACGCGCGCCAGTCGCACAGGCGGCGGTGCAGGAAAGCCAGTTGCGACAGCGCCGGCCAGTGATCGGGAACGAGCGCCAGGCAAGCTTCGAACGTGCGGATGGCCGCCGCGAAGCGGCCTTCGCGTTCTTGCGCGATGGCAAGCTGGTATTGGTACTGCGGATTGGCCGGCGCCAGCCGCGCGGCCTCGCCCCACGCCGCCAGCGCCCCGGGCTTGCGCGCGCCGCCCAGGACATTGCCGAGCACGAAATGCGCATCCGCCCAGTTCGGCGCCAGTTGCACGGCGCGTTGCGCGCTGGTTTCGGCGCGCACGAGCTGGCGCACCGACAACAGCGACGCGGCCTGGTTGATCCAGGCGCGGGCATAGTCCGGGCGCTGCGAGATCGCCTTGGCGAAGCACTCGGCGGCGCCGAAATAGTCGCCGCGTGCATCGAGCAGGCTGCCGAGGTTGTTCAAGGCCGCAGCATGCTGGGGCGACAGCATCAACGCATGCCGCAAGACGCGCTCGGCCTCGCCGAATTCGCGTTGCGCCGTGAACAGGCTGGCCAGGTTGCACCAGTTTTCGACCGCTGCCGGCGCCAGCTTGATCGCCTGGTCGAGTGCATTGCGTGCCGCGACGAAATCGCCGAGCTGCAAAGCGCACACGCCGGACAGCCGCCACAACTCGGCCTGGTCGGGGAAGCGTCGCAGCAGAATCTGCGCACGCAGCCGGGCCGTGTGTGGCTCGCCCTGCGAAAGCAGTTCGATCAGTTCCGTCAAACCCTGGCTGAGTGCGGGGTCGAAGCTCATGGTGCGCTCCGAAGCGGGATGCGCATGTTGCCACAAAGTGCCGGGTTACGCCGACAGCGCCTGCATCTGCTCGGCCTGGTACTCGCGCGCCAGCGGATCGAGCAGGGCGTCGAGGTCGCCGCCGAGGATTTCCGGCAGGCGGTGCAGGGTCAGGCCGATGCGGTGGTCGGTGACGCGGTTCTGCGGAAAATTGTAGGTGCGGATCTTCTCGCTGCGGTCGCCGGAACCCACCTGCAGGCGGCGGCTGTCGGCCTGCGCGGCGGTCTGCTTGGCGCGCTGTTCGTCGAGCAGGCGCGCCTTGAGCAGGGACAGGGCGCGCGCACGGTTCTTGTGCTGGCTGCGCTCGTCCTGGCATTCGACGACGATGCCGGTCGGCAGATGCGTGATGCGGATCGCCGAGTCGGTCTTGTTGACGTGCTGGCCACCGGCGCCGGAGGCGCGGAAGGTGTCGGTCTTCAGGTCCGCAGGATTGAGTTCGATGTCTTCGATTGCGTCCATTTCCGGCAGGATCGCCACGGTCGCCGCCGAAGTGTGGATGCGGCCCTGCGCCTCGGTCGCGGGCACGCGCTGCACGCGGTGCGCGCCGGATTCGAACTTCAGCCGCGCGAACACGCCGGCGCCTTCCACGCGCGCGACGATTTCCTTGTAGCCGCCGTGCTCGCCGGGATTCGACGACAACACTTCGGTGCGCCAGCCGCGCGTCTCCGCATAGCGCGCGTACATGCGGAACAGGTCGCCGGCGAAAATCGCCGCCTCGTCGCCGCCGGTACCGGCGCGCACTTCGAGGAAGATGTTGGCGTCGTCGCGCGCATCCTTGGGCAGCAGCAACACGTTCAAATCGTTGTCGAGCGCGTCGCGCCGTGCCTGCAGATCCGCGATTTCCGCTGCGGCCAGTTCGCGCAGGTCCGGATCGCCCAGCATCGCACGCGCCGACTCCAGCGATTTTTCCGTGGCGTCGAAGCGCGCCAGCGTGTCAGCGAGCGGCTGCAACTGCGCGAATTCGCGCGACAGGTCGCGGAACCGCGCGTTGTCGCCGATGACCTCGGGTTGGGCGAGCAGCAGGGCGACTTCCTGGTGGCGTTCGGCGAGGGTGTCGAGCCGGCGCCGGATCGACGGCATCATGCGTCCACATCCGCGTCGCCATCCGTGGCATCGAACAGCCGCTGTGCGGCGCGCAGCAATTCGGCATCGCCGCGCAGGGCGGCATCGCGCAGGTTGGCGCTCGGCGCGTGCATCAATTTGTTGGTGAGCGCATGCGCGAGGTATTCCAGCGCCTGCTCCGGCGTGCGCCCGTGCGCGAGCAGCGCCCGTGCCCGCGCGAGCACGGCGTCGCGCTGGCCTTCGGCGCTGCGGCGCAACTGCGGCAACGGATTGCCCGTCGCCAGTGCGCGTCGCCAGGCCGCGTAGTGCGCGACCTGCAGGTCGATCAGCGCATCGGCTTCGAGCGCGGCTTCCTGGCGCGAACGCAAGGACGCATCCACGGCCTGGCGCAGGTCGTCGATGGTATAAAGGTATACATCTTCGATCTGCGCGACGTCGGCTTCGATGTCGCGCGGCACGGCGAGGTCGACCAGGAACATCGGCCGGCGCCGGCGCGCGGCGATCGCATCGGCGACCAGCGCGCGCGTGAGCACCGGCTCGCGCGCGGCGGTGGAACTGATCACGATGTCGGCTTCGGCCAGGTGCCGCGGCAGGTCGGCCAGCGCAATGGCGTAGCCGGAAAAACGCCGCGCCAGCGCCTGCGCGTTTTCCAGCGTGCGGTTGGCCACGATCAGCCGGCGCACGTGCGATTCGGCGAGGTGCCGCGCCGCCAGTTCCATGGTTTCGCCGGCGCCGATCAGCAGCACGCAGGCCTGGCCCAGGTCCGCGAACAGGCGCTCGGCCAGGCGCACCGCGGTGAAGGCGACCGACACGGGATTCGCGCCGATGCGGGTTTCGGTGCGCACGCGCTTGGCCACGGCAAACGTCTGCTGCAACAGGCGTTCCATCGGTGCATGCAAGGTGCCGGCGCCGCGCGCGATCTGGTAGGCATCCTTGACCTGGCCCAGGATCTGCGGCTCGCCCAGCACCATTGAATCCAGGCCCGTCGCCACGCGGAACAGATGGCGCACGGCGGCGTCATCGTCGTGGCGGTAGAGGAACTCGCCGAGCCGGTTCGCATCCAAATCCTGCTGGCCAAGCAGCCAGTCGCGCGGCACGGCTTCGGCGCCGGCTTCCACCTCCACGTACAACTCGGTGCGGTTGCAGGTGGACAGGATCAGCGCTTCGTTCACGCCGCGCTGCTGCGCCAGGTCCGACAACACCGTCGGCATCGCCTCGGGCGCGAACGCCACCTTCTCGCGCACCGGCAGGGGCGCAGTCTGGTGGTTGAGTCCGAGGGCGAGCAGGGGCATGGCGTGGCAGATCGGTTAAGCTACGGCGGCATGCCGCAGGATCGGATTCGATGATGATAGTTTACCGCCTTCCCAAGCCGTTCACGGCGGCAATCGCGGCCTGCGCGGCGATCCTGGGCGGCTGCGCCAGCCTGCCTGCCGGCCACCCGACGGTTGCATCGCCGCAGCCCCTGCAGCATCTGGTCGTGACTCCCGTTGCAGCGACCGACGACTTGTTGGCGATGAAACTCGCCGGCCAGTTCGCGCTGGAAGGCGGCGATGTGCAGGCCGCCGCGCGCGAGTTCGCCAAGGCCGCCGCGCGCAGCGACGATCCCGGTCTGGTCGACGAGGCGGTGGAAATCGCGTTCGCCGCCAAGGACTGGGACCTGGCGCGGTCGGGCATCGCCCACTGGCAGCAATTGCGCGCGGACGATCCCGCGCTGTGGCAATGGCGCGCCAGCCTCGCCCTGCACGACGGCAAGCCTGACGCCGCCTTCGCCGATTTGCAGCGCCTGGCGCGGCAGCCGGACGCCAAGGGCTGGAATGCCGTCGGCCGCGTGCTCATCGGCGCCAGTGACAAGACGCAGGCGGGCGAGCTGTTGGGCAAGCTGGCCGTGCCGGAGGCACTCGGCAAGAAATCCGCGACCTGGGTTGCCGCGAGCCAGCTCGCCGATCACCTGGGCGCTGCGACGCTGGCCGATGCGCTGGCCGGGCAGGCGGTCGCCCGTTTCGGCGATGCCGCGGCGTATGTCTGGTCCGCCGAGCTCAAGCTCAAGTCCGGCGACAAGGCGGGCGCCCGCGCGCAGTTCGTGCAGGCGCTCAAGCGCAACGCGCAGGACACGCACCTGCGCGCCGCCTACGCCACCGTGCTCGCGCAGATGGGCGACAACGTCGAGGCGGCAAAGGTGCTTGCGATCGGCAAGCAGGACGATTACACCTACGCGGCGCGCGCCGCCTACCTGGCCCGTGCCGACGACAAGATCCTGCTCGCCTCGCTGTATGGCGAATTGAATGCGTACACCTCGCCGCCCTCCAATGCGCGCCTGAATCTGCTCGGGCAACTGGCCGAGCTGCTCGGGCGCAAGTCCGCCGCGCTGGACTGGTACGGCCAGGTCGCTGCCAGCGACGCGCGTTGGCCGCAGGCGCAATTGCGCATCGCCCTGCTTGAAGACGAAACCGGACACACGGACAAGGCGCTGGCGCTCTTGCACGCGCTGCAGGCGCGCAGCAGCGATGACGACAAGCAGATCGGCGATGCGTACACGATGGAAGCGGAGATCCTGCGCAAGCACGATCGCGGCCGCGAGGCCGTCGCCGTCTACAGTCGCGCATTGCAGGCCATGCCGGACGATCCGCGCCTGCTGTACGCACGCGCCTTGCTCAACGACGACCTCGGCAACGTCGATGCCGCGGTGGACGATCTGCGTGCCCTGATCAAATTGCAGCCCGACAACGCCGATGCACTGAACGCGCTCGGCTACACGCTGGTCGATCATGGCCGTGACCTGCCCGAAGCGCAGCGGCTCATCGAAAAGGCGCTGGCGTACAAGCCCGACGAGCCGGCGATCATCGACTCGCTGGGTTGGGTGCAGTACCGGCTCGGCCACCTGAAACAGGCGGTCGAGCACCTGCGCGCCGCCTACGCCCGACAGCCGGATCCGGAAATCGCCGCGCACCTGGGCGAGGTGCTGTGGGTGTCCGGCGACAAGGACGAGGCGCGCAAGATCTGGGCGCAGGGACAGCAGAAGGATGCCAAGGACAAGGTGCTGCAGGAAACGATCAAGCGGTTGGAGTCGTGACTTTACTAGAACAACGCTGTCGTCCCGGCAGGGAATGCCGGGACCCAGACTGCAAGGATGCCATCCGTGGCGCCTGGATTCCGGCATTCCATGCCGGAATGACGAAACTTGCGATGCTTGTTGTTCTGCTCGCGCTCGCCGCCTGCGCGCCCGTGCGCGTGCGCGAGACGCCGGCCGCGCTTGCCGCGCAGCAGGCGCGCGAGGCGCAACTGGCGCCGCTCGCACACTGGACGCTCGCCGCGCACATCGGCGTATCCAACGGTCGCGACGGCGGCAGCGGTGATTTGTCGTGGGAGCAAAACGGTGATGCATTCCATTTCACCGTGCGCGCGCCGGTCACCGGCAAGACGTGGACGCTGAGCGGCGACGCTGGCCGCGTCGTGCTCGAAGGCGTCGATCCGCAGCCGGATGTGGACAGCGACGCGCAACGTCTGCTGCACGATCGCCTCGGCTGGGACGTGCCGTTGGCGGATTTGCGCGCCTGGGTGCGCGGATTGCGCGCCGCCGGATCGGGCGCTTCGATGCAATTCGACGCGCAAAACCTGCCCGCCGTGATCGAGCAGGATGGTTGGCGCGTGGAATACCGCGACTGGTTCACCGACCGCGATCCGGCCATGCCGCGCAAGGTCTTCGCCAGCCACGGCGATGCGCGCGTGCGCCTGGTGATCGAGAATTGGGGCGATGGCTGATACCTGGACCGCCTGGCCCGCACCGGCCAAGTTGAACCTGTTCCTGCACATCGTCGGCCGGCGCGCGGACGGCTATCACCTGTTGCAAACCGTGTTCCAGTTGCTCGACTGGGGCGACACGTTGCGCTTGCGCGTGCGCAATGATGGGCGCGTCGTGCGCTTGGGTGGGTTGCCCGGCGTGGCGCCGCAGGACGACCTTTGTGTGCGCGCGGCGCGTGCGCTGGTCGACTCCGCCAAACCCGGGCTTGGCGTGGATATCGAACTCGACAAACGCATTCCCATGGGTGGCGGACTCGGCGGCGGCAGTTCGGATGCCGCCACCGTGCTCGTCGCACTCAACCACTTGTGGGGGGGCGCCTTGTCCATTGATGAACTCGCCGCAATCGGACTTCGGCTGGGTGCCGATGTGCCATTGTTCGTGCGCGGCTGCAGCGCCTGGGCCGAAGGCGTCGGCGAGCGCCTGACGCCGATCGAATTGGCGCCGCGGCGCTATGTGATCGTCGATCCCGGCGTTGCCGTGCCGACCGCCACCTTGTTCCAGGTGCCCGAATTGACTCGCGACACGCCGCCCGCGACAATACGCGCCTTCCTCGAAGGAATGAAGACGACGAATGCGTTCGCGCCGGTAGCGCGCGCGCGTTTCCCGCAGGTGGCGGCGGCGCTGGACTGGCTCGGCCAATACGGTGACGCGCGGCTTTCGGGCAGTGGCGGTTGCGTATTCGCCGCGGTCGAATCCGAACGCGAAGCGGAAAACATCGTGCGCCAATGTCCTGCGCAATTTCGCGTCTGGACGGCGCTCGGCGTGAACCGCTCGCCGCTGCACGAGGCAATCGAAAAATTCAGAGCAGGGTGACTTGGCGCAGGATGCGCCAACGCGAGATACGGAGTGTCGAGCGGGAAACGTGACGCAGCTTTGCTGCGACCGTTTCTTGCGACTCGCGGCAGGATGCCCGGTGTCGCATTAAAAATTGGGCCGTCGCCAAGTTGGTAAGGCACGGGATTTTGATTCCCGCATTCGCAGGTTCGAGTCCTGCCGGCCCAGCCAGTTATTTTTTGCGTCGAATGCAACACGCTGTCAGTCGGGAGCAGGGTGTGAACACGGCCAATTCATCGGGTTTCACCGGCAGCTATGCGCGCGAGCGCGAAGATCGCGGTTTGCTGGTGTTTGCCGGCAACGCCAATCGTGCATTGGCGCAAGCGGTGTGCCATGAGTTGAACGTGCCGTTGGGCAAGGCGCTGGTCAGCCGTTTTTCCGATGGCGAAGTGCAGGTCGAGATCGAGGAAAACGTGCGCCGCCAAGAGGTGTTCGTGATCCAGCCGACATCGGCGCCGACCGCGGACAACTTCATGGAATTGCTGGTGCTGGTGGATGCGCTCAAGCGCGCCTCGGCGGCCAGCGTGACCGCGGTGATCCCGTACTTCGGCTATGCCCGGCAGGACCGGCGCACGCGTTCGGCGCGCGTGCCGATCACGGCCAAGGTGGCGGCGACGATGATCGGATCGGTCGGTACCGACCAGGTGTTGACGGTCGACTTGCACGCCGACCAGATCCAGGGATTTTTCGATATCCCGGTGGACAATGTATACTCGTCGCCCGTTTTGCTCGCCGATATCTGGCGTTGCCATGGCGGCAGCGACCTGATCGTGGTCAGTCCGGATGTCGGCGGCGTGGCGAGGGCGAGAGCCTTGGCCAAGCGACTGGACGATGCGGACCTGGCGATCATCGACAAGCGCCGGCCGCGGCCGAACGAAGCCACGGTGATGAACATCATCGGCGACGTCCGCGATCGCGTCTGCGTGCTGGTCGACGACATCGTCGATACCGCCGGCACGCTGTGCGCGGCGGCGGCGGCGTTGAAGAAGAATGGCGCGCGCAAGGTGGTGGCGTACTGCACGCATCCGGTGTTGTCGGGCGCGGCGATCCAGAATATCGCCGGGTCGCAGCTCGACGAACTGGTGGTGACGGACACGATCGCGCTGGCGGATGTGGCGCGCGCCTGCGCGAAAATCCGCCAGCTGAGCGTGGCGGAATTGCTCGGCGAGACGATCCGGCGCATTGCGTTTGGCGAGTCGGTCAGCTCGCTGTATGTAGACTAGGTTTTTTGCGACACCGGGCATCCTGCCACGGGTCGCTTGCAAACAGTCGCGGCATAGCCGCGCCACGTTTGTCGCAAGCATTGCTGGTGCAATGCTGCGCCGGCACATCCATGTGCCGAGTTCGTCTTTGACTCCCCTGGTCGCGGGGGAGTTTTTCGCCGCCGCGAGGCGGTCAACTGCAACGAAGGTAGATCAACATGGCAACGATTCACGAAATTCCGGCGGAAACCCGCACGGACGAAGGCAAAGGTGCGAGCCGCCGCCTGCGTACCTCGGGCAAGGTGCCGGCCATCCTTTACGGCAGCCGCGAGCAGCCGGCGAGCATCCAGCTCGAGCACAACACGGTGTGGCTGGCGTCGCAGCACGAATGGTTCTATTCGGCCATTCTCGACCTGAAGCTCGACGGCAAGGCGCAGAAGGTGCTCTTGCGTGACCTGCAGCGGCACCCGTTCAAGGCGCAGTTGCTGCACCTGGACTTCCAGCGCGTCGACGAGAACAAGGCCATCCGCATCCGCGTGCCGCTGCACTTCCTCAATCAGGAAAAGTCGCCGGCCGGCAAGATGGCGGGCGTGCTGATTTCGCATGCGCTGACCGATGCGGAAATTTCCTGCCTGCCGAAGGACCTGCCGGAGAGCATCACGGTCGATCTGTCCGAGTTGAAGCTCGGCGACATCGTGCATCTGTCCGACCTGAAGCTTCCGGCCGGCGTGGAAATCCCGGCGCTGCGCCTGGGCAAGGAGCACGATGCGGCGGTGGTCACGGCGCAGGAACTCAAGCAGGAAGTCGAAGCGGCTCCGGTTGCCGAAGGCGATGCGGCAGCGGCTGGCGCAGCCGGCGCGGCACCTGCGGCCGGCGCGGCTCCTGCGGCTGGCGCTGCAGCACCCGCAGCGGCCAAGAAAGACGAGAAGAAATAAGGGCAGGATGCCGTTATCCCGTGCAGGCCAAGGATGGCCGATGACACGGGATCCAGTTTTTGCTGCGCACGTATTGCAAATGCAAAACTGGATTCCGGCTTGCGCCGGAATGACGAGCAAAGCTCATGGCTGCGCTTCGCCTCATCGTCGGCTTGGGCAATCCGGGTGCGGAACACCTGCGCACCCGGCACAACGCCGGCTTCTGGTTTGTCGACGCCCTCGCCCAGCGCGAGGGCGCGCGTTTTGGCATGGAAGGAAAACTCCATGGCGAAACGGCCAAGATCGTGCTCGATGGCAATCCGCTGCTGCTGCTCAAGCCATCCACGTTCATGAACAAGAGCGGCATCGCGGTTGCCAGTGCCTTGCGTTACTGGAAGATCGAGCCGGAAGAAATGCTCGTCGCGCATGATGACCTGGATCTGCCGCCGGGCACGGTGCGTTTGAAGTTCGACGGCGGCCACGGCGGCCAGAACGGCCTGCGTGACATCTTCGCGCACCTGGGACACGGCCGGTTCCATCGCCTTCGCGTGGGGATCGGCCATCCGGGTCACAAGGACCGGGTCACGCCGTGGGTGCTCGGGCGCCCGGGCAAGGCGGACGAAGAGGCGATCCTCGGCGCGGTCGGTGCGGCGCTGGAAGTTTTGCCGCTCGCGGTCGCGGGCGATTTCAACGAAGCGATGAAACGGCTGCACACAGCGCCGGAATAAGGAATCCCATGGGCATCAAATGCGGCATCGTCGGACTGCCGAACGTCGGCAAGTCCACGCTTTTCAACGCGCTGACCAAGGCCGGCATCGCCGCGGCCAATTTTCCGTTCTGCACGATCGATCCGAACGTCGGCGTGGTGCCGGTGCCGGATCCGCGACTGCAGCAGCTCGCCGACATCGTGCATCCGCAGAAGATCGTGCCGACCGCGGTCGAGTTCGTCGATATCGCGGGGCTCGTCGCCGGCGCGTCCAAGGGCGAGGGCCTGGGCAACAAGTTTCTCGCGCACATCCGCGAGGTCGATGCCATCGCCCACGTCGTGCGCTGCTTCGAGCACCCGGACATCGTGCACGTGGCCGGCAGGATCGATCCGATCGCCGACATCGAAACCATCGACACCGAACTCGCGCTGGCGGATCTGGAGGCGGTGGACAAGGCCTTGAACAAGGTCGAACGCGCCGCCAAGGCGAACGACAAGGAAGCGCTGGCCAAGAAACCCGTGCTGCAGAAACTTGCCGCGGGCCTGAACGAAGGCAGATCCGCGCGCAGCCTGGGCCTGGACGATGACGAAAAGGCTCTCGTGCGCGACCTGTTCCTGCTCACGCTCAAGCCCTTGATGTATATCGCCAACGTCAAGGAAGACGGTTTCAAAGACAATCCGCATCTGGATGCAGTGAGTGCGCGCGCGCAGACGGAAGGCGCCGAAGTGGTGCCGGTATGCGCGGCGATCGAAGAAGAACTGTCGCAACTGGACGACGCCGACAAGCTGGCGTTCCTTGCCGACATGGGGTTGGACGAGCCCGGCCTGAATCGCGTGATCCGCGCGGCATACAAGTTGCTCGGCCTGCAAACCTATTTCACCGCGGGAGAAAAGGAAGTGCGCGCGTGGACGGTCAAGGCCGGCTCGACCGCGCCGCAGGCCGCGGGCGTCATCCACACCGATTTCGAGCGCGGCTTCATCCGCGCCGAGACCGTGGCGTATGATGACTTCATCAGGTTCAAGGGTGAGAGCGGCGCCAAGGATGCCGGTCGCCTGCGCCTGGAAGGCAAGGAATACCTCGTGAAGGAAGGTGATGTTCTGCACTTCCGCTTCAACGTGTGAAAATCTGCTGCGCTCGGCATCCCGCGTGCCGGGCCGTGCTCGGAATCCTCATGTACCCACCTGTACACTCCGGTTCCTGTGCGCGTCCGACGCGCGACCTGCCTTCGCTCGCGACGATTTTCAGTTGATGGGAGACCCGGATGCCTGGCACTGACCGTGAAGTGAAATTCTGTTTTCTTGCCCAGCCGACGGACGTCAATTTTTCCGGCAAGGTGCACGGCGGCTTCGTGATGAAGTGGATCGACCAGGCCGGCTATGCCTGCGCGGTGGGCTGGAGCGGGCTCGTTTGCGTGACCGTGGCCGTCGGCGGCATCCGTTTCGTGCATCCGATCTGCATCGGCGACATGGTGACGGTGCATTGCCAGCTCATCTATACCGGCAATACCAGCATGCATTTCAGCGTCGATGTGCTGGCGCGCAACCTGACGACGGGCGCCGAAGTCCTGGCGACCCATTGCGTTATCGTGATGGTGGCCACCGATGCGTCCGGCAAACCCACGCCGGTGCCCAAATGGCTGCCGGTCAGCGACGACGACAAGGCCCTGGCGGCCTACGCGCAGAAGCTGATGGAGCTGGACAAGAACATCGAGCAGGAAATCGCCCGCTACCGCGACGCCGCGCACCTGCCTTCGCCGGGTTGAGCCCGCCACCTAGCATTTTCCATGCCGCCTTGACAAGGAATGTCCCGGAAACGACAATAGGCGGCTCCGCGCGGTAATGCGTGCATCCGTTGAAACGTCCGACCGAAACGCCGGGCGTTTTTTCGCGTCGCCGGCGGTTTGCAAGCAACGAGAGGTGCGAACACAAGATTCCCGGAGGGATACCCAAGCGGCCAACGGGGGCAGACTGTAAATCTGCTGGCTCATGCCTTCGGTGGTTCGAATCCACCTCCCTCCACCAAAAAAAGCGAGAGACGAGAAGTACCCCGGCGCGGGAGTAGTTCAATGGTAGAACTGTAGCCTTCCAAGCTACTAGTGCGGGTTCGATTCCCGTCTCCCGCTCCACCGCTCACGTAGCTCAGTCGG
>JAFEFO010000022.1 GCA_018240565.1 Pseudomonadota bacterium
CCGTCACCGTCGTCGCCGCCGTCGTCGCCGCCGTGCCCGTGTTCGTCACCGTGATCACGTAGTTGTACGCCGTGCCCACCGTCGCCGTCGCCGGTCCCGTCTTGGCCACCGTCAGCTTCGGCGCGGTGACGGTCAGTGTCGCCGTGTTGCTCGGTGCACCGGTACCACCTTCCGTAGACGAAATGGCGCCTGTCGTGTTGGCTGCCGTGCCCACGATGCCATCGGTCACGGCCACCGTGATCGTGCATGAGCCGCCCGCTGCGAGCGCACCGCCACTGAAACTGAGCGCGGTATCGCCGGGATTGGGGGCGAAGGTGCCGCCGCACGTATTCGACACGCTCGCCGGATTCGCCACCGACATGCCGCCGGGGAACGGATCGCTGAACGCAACGCCGCTGAGGCTTTGTGTCGGGTTCGGATTGTTGATGACCAGCGTCAGCGTCGAGGTGCCATTCACGCCGATGCTCGTCGGGGTGAAGGATTTCGTGATCGTCGGCGGTGCAATGATGACCGTCGTGGCACTGCCGCAACTCGCCGTCGGCGTGCAGCCCGGTCCCGGTGCCGGCGGCGACCCGCCGCCGGTCGGGTCGACGGCGGCGTAGTTGGTGACGCTGCCATAAGCCGTGGCAGTGGCGTTTATCGTGAACACGGCAGTGCCATTCGGCGCATTACCGGCAAGCGCCGGGCTCAGGGTCAGCGTACATGTCAGTGTCGCTCCCGGTGCACTTGGCAAACTGCCGCAGTTGACCGCACTCACCCCGGTACCCACCAAGACACTGCTGGCAATCACGCCGGCAGGCAGGACATCGGTCACCGTCGCCGTGGTGCCAGTAGCCGCAGAGCTGCTATTGCCCAATCCGATCGTGTAAGCAAACGGCGTATTCAACGCGATCGATGCGGGCGCGGATTTGGCCAATGTGATATTGCCGGCCGTGATCACCACCGTTGCAGGCGGAGGCGTTGCTGACTGATACGCCCACAGGTCCAGTGCCTTAGCATCGCCGAATCCGGCGGAGGCCGCGCAATCGGTGTTGGTGTTGCCATTGCTCGGCCAATATCGGTAGTAGCACGTACCAGTCCCCCCGTTGCAATTGGGCCCGGAGAACGTCTGTGCACTGGAGTCCTGGCCGAGCAACGAATAATTGGGCGTGGGCGGCACGGGCGGGTTGGCCGGACACAGCAAGCCGTTGGGCGTGCCGATGTTCACGCCATCCCGGGTCGTGTAGCCGCGATCATCGTAGAAAACCGTGTGATCGCCGACTTGCGTGCCGTTGAGTTTGGTCAGTACCGGTCCGCCATTCTTGCTGCCCTCGTCGTCGACGATCGGAAAATGGATTTCGCTGTTGCGTCCGGTCACCTGGAAGTTGAAGGTGCCGACCGGAAACGCACTGCCATTGTTTGCCAAGCCGTTCCAGACCACCGAATTGCTGCCGTTCGGCGCAAGTCCGGTAAGTGTGGCATTGAGCGGATTGGCGGGATCGTAATCAATGCCGGCGCTGATGACGATCTGGTACGTGGTGTTGTTGTTGGCAGTGAACGAGAACGTCCCGCCGCCACCGACATAGGTCTGGTTGCCCGTCTGCAACCCGTTGAACAAGACATTCGATACCGCCGGAACCGGCGGTGCAAGTGGAACGCCAAGCGCAGTGAGTACAGTATTAACTTGAGTGGCATTGGCGCCGCCGGGCGAAATATCGCTCAGGAACATCAGCGCTTGTGGCCCTTGCGCCGACAGTTCGGCCGGATACCCGGCACTGACTGTTTGATTGCTCCCACGAATATCCCTGTAGAGCGGCTGGCCGTTGTCGAGGAACCCGTACTGACTACCCCACAATCCGTACTGGTTGGGATCGAATCCTTTCATGTCCTGCTGATAGCGTGCGCCGTCCGGCGTCACGTAGTACAAGGAGTGATACACCGGTCGCGAGTTAGCGCCGGTAGTTGCTACCAGGGCATAGGTATAGACGCGTCCGTTGATGTCGGTAGTCGTCGTTGCGTTCGCGCGCACCTGCACTTCCCAGCCCCACACCGTCGTGCTGCCCAAGTGCTGCGTCGCGACCGAACCAGTTGCCCCGCTACCACCCGCACCAGCCACAGTGAATCGCACACCATAGATGCCCGTGGACGGCGCCCGATAGGCACACGGCCGGTACCCGTTCGTCACTGTCACCGAATTGTCGGCACTGTTGGGGCCGGCGAGCTCGGCATTGCGCGAGGCGATGTACCCGGTATTGGCACCGCCATAACTGCCGCTAGGAACGGCTGGTGCAGTGCCGCTGCACGAAAAATTCGCCGTTCCGGGAATCGTTTCGTTTCCCGGCGTACCGAAGGTCTGCGGGTTGTAGACGAAAATGTCGGCGTTGGCGTTGGTGCTGCGATTGCTCGAGCCGAGCACGATGTATTCGCCGGCATTGGCGTAGACGTAGATGAACTGACGTTGTACGACGACACCCGTATACTTGTTCGTCGTGCTGGCCAAGTCCATTTCGCCGCGGAAACCGGCAACGGGATATGAGGCCGGATAAAGTGTGCGACTGCCTTCGGCGAGCGCCGAGCCAGCACCGGCTGCCATGGCGACACATGCCAACAATGCAAGCCTGGACACGCGCATGACGCCGCACCCGAGTTGTGCGAAACGGGTCATTGAGTACATGGTTCCCCCTTCCCCTGAAACAAACGATTGCAAGAGTTTAGCTCGTCTTCCCGCAGTGCAGCAAGAACGCACTACATCCGTACCGCGCGCCCGTAAATATCTTCAAGGCGCACGATGTCGTCCTCGCCGAAATAATCGCCGCACTGCACTTCGATCAGATGAATGTCCGCATCTGTCGGATTCTCCAGCCGGTGCAGCGTTTCCATCGGGATGAAGGTCGATTCGTTGCGATGAAGCAGGAACTCGCGCTCACCGACGCGCACGCGGGCGGCGCCATCGACCACGGTCCAGTGTTCGCTGCGACGCGAATGTTTTTGCAGGCTCAATACACCGCCCGGCTTCACGGTCAGGCGCTTGACCTTGCAGTCGTCGCGATCTTCCAACACCGTGAAACTGCCCCAGGGTCGGTGCACGGTCTGGTGGAACACCGTCGCCGGATGCTTGACGGCACGCAGGCGCTCGACGACCTGCTTGACCTCCTGCGCGCGCTCGCGCTCGGCCACCAGCACGGCGTCGCCGGAATCGACGATGACGAGATTTTTCACACCGACCGCCGCAACGAGGCGATTGCCGGATTGCACATAGCAATCGTTCGCGTCGATCAGGACCGCCTCGCCGCGCACGCGATTGCCGGCGGCGTCGGCAACGCCGGCGTCGTCGAGTTCGCTGATCGCCTTCCACGAGCCGATGTCGTTCCAGTCGAACGTGGCCGGCACCACGGCCACTTTCGATGCGCGTTCCATCAATGCGTAGTCGATGGAGATATCCGGCTGCGAGGCGAATGCGTCGCGATCGAACTCCAGCGGACTGTCGTGGTTGCGCGCGGTGGCAAAGCACGCTCGCGCGCTGGCCAGGACATCCGCGCAGTGTTCGGCCGCCGCCGCGAGTAAGTCATCGGCGCGAAAACAGAACATGCCGGAGTTCCACAGATACTCGCCACTGGATAGATATTTTTCCGCCGTGGCGTGGTCGGGTTTTTCGACAAAGGCACCAACGCGATGCGCGCCGTCAGCAAGCGCATCGCCCTTGCGGATATAGCCGAATCCGGTTTCCGCCCGACTCGGCCGGATGCCAAACGTGACCAGCCAGCCGTCAGCCGCGAGTTTTGCCGCGCGCGCGACATCCGCGGCGAACGCGCCGACATCGGCAATCAGATGATCCGCGGGCAACACCAGTAGCGTCGAATCAGGACCTTGCCGTTGCTGCGCGTACAAGGCAGCGAGCAGGATCGCCGGCGCGGTGTTGCGGCCCGCAGGCTCGAGCAGGAACGGCAGCGCATCGACATTCGCCTGCGGATGGCGCGCGTATTCGTCGCGACTCAGGAAATAATAGTCGCGGCCGGTAACGGTGAGCACGGGTCCGCCTTCCGCCACGCGCAGGGCGCGATCGAGCGTCTTGTACAACAGCGATTGGCCATCCGCGAGCGCCATGAAGGGTTTGGGATACGCGCTGCGCGACACCGGCCACAACCGCGTGCCGGAGCCGCCGGAGAGGATGACGGGGACAAGTTGGCTCATGCCGCCATTTTAACCTGCGAGTTCGCCAATCACGGCATCGAGTCCTTGCCGCCAATCCGGCAGATGCAATCCGAACGCGTCGTGGAACTTGCGCGTATTCAGCACCGAATACGCCGGCCGGCGTGCCGGCGTCGGGTATTCGACTGTGGAAATCGGCAGCAGCCGCGGCGTGCGCTCGATGAGTCCGGCCGCCTGAGCGCGCGCGAAGATGGCGCCGGCGAAATCGAACCAGGTGCAATCGCCGCCAGCAACAAGGTGATACGTGCCCTGCGCTTTGTCGCTCGAAGATCGCGCCAGCGCCAGTGCCAGTGCCGTGGCGTCGGCGATCAGGCGCGCGGACGTCGGCGCGCCGCGCTGGTCGTTGACCACGCGCAACGCGTCGCGCTCACGCGCCAGACGCAGCATCGTGCGCAGGAAGTTTTGCCCACGCGCGGCGTAGACCCACGCGGTGCGCAGGATCAGGTGATCGCAACCGGAAGCACGCAAGGCCTTCTCGCCAGCGAGCTTGCTCGCACCGTAAACGCCGAGCGGCGCGGTCGCGTCCGTTTCACTATATGGTCGCGTGCCGCGGCCGTCGAAAACATAGTCCGTGGAATAGTGCACGACCCGCGCCCTGTGCGCCGCCGCCCATGCGCCGATCTCCAGCAACGCCTCGCCATTGATGCGTTGCGCGTGTTGCGGTTCGTCCTCGGCGCGATCCACCGCCGTGTAAGCGGCGGCGTTGACGATCACATCGGCATTCGCGAATTCCAGCACCGCAGCCAGCGAATTGGCATTGTCGAGATCGGCGGACACGCATGGTGCGCCGCCGCGGAGCGTTCCATCGCGCGTCGCGCAGACCAGTTCACCCAGCGGCGCCAGCGATCTCACCAGCTCGAAGCCGACTTGCCCGTTCGCGCCGAGCAGCAGGATCTTCACTTCGTATACTTCGGCAGTTTGTCGTGTGGCACGTCGCGCAGAAACGGCGCCTTGGCATCCTTGTCCGACAAAAGCGGCGCGGCCAACGGCCAGTCGACGGCGATGTCGGCATCGTTCCAGCGGATGCCGGCGTCGGCGGCGTGGTCGTACAGCGCCGTGCACTGGTAGCAGAACGTGGCGTGATCCGACACCACGGCAAAGCCGTGGGCGAAGCCTTCGGGGATCCAGAACTGGCGCTTGTTGTCGGCCGTGAGCATCGCCGCGGCCCAGCGCCCGAAGGTCGGCGAGCCGGCGCGGATATCCACGGCGACGTCGTAGACCTCGCCTTCGAGCACGCTCACCAGCTTGCCCTGCGGATTCGGCCACTGGTAGTGCAAGCCGCGCAGCACGCCATGCGCCGAGCGCGAGACGTTGCTCTGCACGAATCGCAAATCCAAACCGGCATTTTTATACTTTTGCGCATGGAAACTTTCATAGAAGAACCCGCGCGCATCGCCGTGCACCTGCGGCTCGATCACCACGCAGCCGGGCAGGATGGTCTCGATGATCTTCATGCCACGGGACCCTGCTTGACCATCTGCTGCAGGTATTGGCCGTAGCCGTTCTTCGACAAGGGCTTGGCCAAGCGCAGCACCTGCTCGGCGTCGATCCAGCCATTCACGAACGCAATCTCCTCGGGGCAGCACACTTTCAGACCCTGTCGGTTTTCGATCGTCTCGATGTAATTCGATGCCTCGACCAGCGACTCGTGCGTGCCGGTATCGAGCCAGGCGAAACCACGGCCGAGTTTTTCCAGCATCAGCGAGGAATCTTCCAGATAGCGTCGATTCAGATCGGTGATCTCCAGTTCGCCGCGCGGCGAAGGCTTCAGGTCCGCCGCGAAATCGCACACACGCTGATCGTAGAAATACAAACCCGTGACGGCATAGTTGGATTTGGGTTGTGCGGGTTTTTCTTCCAGTCCGATCACCTTGCCTGCCGCATCGAATTGCGCCACGCCGTAGCGTTCCGGATCGCGTACCCAGTAGCCAAACACGGTGGCGCCATGCGTGCGCTGCGCCGCGCGGCGCAGCACGTCGGTCAGGCCATGACCATAGAAAATATTGTCGCCGAGGATCAGGCAACTCGGCTGGCCATTCACGAAATCACGGCCGATGACAAACGCCTGTGCCAGACCATCGGGCGAGGGCTGCACGGCATAATTGATGGAAATGCCCCACTGCGAACCGTCGCCGAGCAACTGCTTGAACAGCGCCTGCTCGTGCGGCGTGTTGATGACCAGCACCTCGCGGATGCCGGCGAGCATCAGCACCGACAGCGGGTAGTAGATCATCGGCTTGTCGTAGATCGGCAACAACTGCTTGCTGATCACTTGCGTGAGCGGATACAGGCGCGTGCCGGAGCCGCCCGCCAGGATGATGCCTTTGTTGATTTGTGACATTGTATACTTCCAAAGTATCCGTCATACCGGCATGGATTGCCGGTATCCAGACTGCATGGATGCCGTCCTTGGCATCTGGATTCCGGCAGTCCCTGCCGGAATGACGATCAAAAATATCACGCTACGCCCAAGCGCTCGCCGCGATAACTGCCATCAAGCACGCGCTGGCACCACGGCTGGTTGCCGAGGTACCAGTCCACGGTCTTGGCGATGCCGCTTTCGAAGGACTCGGTTTGCCTCCAGCCGAGCTGGGACTTCAGCTTGCCCGCGTCGATCGCATAGCGACGGTCGTGGCCGGGGCGATCCTTGACGTAGGTGATCAGCGACTCGCGCTTGGCGCCATTCGCCATCGGCCGGCGCTCGTCGAGCAGCTTGCAGATCGTCTTCACCACGTGGATGTTCTCACGCTCGGCATCGCCGCCGATGTTGTAGACCTCGCCGGTGCGGCCGATGTCGAGCACGCGGCGAATGGCGCTGCAGTGGTCGCCGACGTACAGCCAGTCGCGCACATTGCGGCCATCTCCGTACACCGGCAATTTCTCGCCGACGAGAGCCTTGTGGATCATCAGCGGGATGAGTTTTTCCGGGAATTGATACGGCCCGTAATTGTTCGAGCAATTCGTGGTCAGGGTCGGCAGGCCGTAGGTGTGATGGAACGCGCGCACGAGGTGATCCGACGCCGCCTTCGATGCCGAATACGGCGAGTTGGGCTGGTACGGCGATTCCTCGTGGAAACGTCCGACCGGTCCGAGCGAGCCGTAAACCTCGTCGGTGGAGACATGCAGGAAACGAAACCCGTCTTGCACGTCCAGCGACGCCGTACGCCAATAGGCCAACGCACATTCGAGCAGGGCCAGCGTTCCGACGACGTTCGTATTGACGAATTCCGCTGGGCCGTCAATGGAACGATCCACATGCGATTCGGCGGCGAAGTTCACGATCGCCGACGGCTGGTGTTCGGCGAGCAACTTCGCCACCAGCACGCGATCGCCGATGTCGCCCTGCACGAAAACATGATTCGGGTTCTCGCGCAGGCCGGCCAGCGTATCGAGGTTGCCGGCGTAGGTGAGCTTGTCCAGGTTCACCACGCGCACGCCGCCATCCGCCAGCAGACCGAGCACGAAATTGCCGCCGATGAAACCGGCGCCGCCGGTGACGAGAAGGGTTTTCATTCGCGCAATGCCCACGCCGCTTGGCCGCAAAGCGCCAATTCTACCCGATGCGGTGCGGGCCTTGCGGAATCAGGGTTTGCGCGGCGTGGCCGGATGCAGGGCGGCTACATCGGCGGCGCTGATCGCGTCGTGATAGTCGTTGCCGAAGTGGCTGCGGACAAAGTTGACGACGGCGGCGATCTGCGCATCGGTGAGATCCACATGCATCATCGCATCGAAACCCTGCAAATCCGGACGCGGACCGAATGACGGCATGTCGCGGCGACCCGCCAGCACGATCTCGGCAGCGAACGTGGCTGACGCCAGGTTCGGATCGCCGGCCAGCGCCGGATAAGCTCCCGCACCCGTCGCACCGCGTGCATCGGGCATGTGGCAGCCCTGGCAGATGTGCCGAAAAACCTGCTCGCCGTCGGCGTGCGCGAGCGCTTCCGGCGACAGCACCGCCGCGGCCTCGTGCGATTGTGCAAAAGCAGGCGCGACCGTAGACAGCCCAAGCCAACCCACGCAACGGATCATGCGATTCATGGCTTGCCTCCCGCTACCGCGCGCCGATGCAGGCGACCGATCGCATCCAGCGCCGAGGTGACCGCTCCCTCCTGCCATGCCGGCAGATAGGACGCATGCTCGCCGGCCAGCGCAATGCGGCCGTCGATCTGGCACAGGTTGTCGTAATGCTTTGCGCGCAGTTCGTCCGACCATTCGCCGAAGCAACCCATCGTCCAGGGCACGCGATGCCAGGCCACGGCGATGCCGTTCTCGAACTCCTTTTCGTATTGCGGGTGGATCTGGCTACCCTGGCGCACCGCTTCGCGCACGCGCTCGGCAGGACTCATCGCCGTGAACTGGAATGCGCTCGCGCCCCAGTTGTAGGCGCCGAGCAGCACGCCTTTGCCGCGATGGAAAAAATCCGTCGACGGATAGCTGATCTGGAAGATCGGCAGGTCGGTGTAGGTGATGCCGCCATAGATGCGCTCGTCTTCCTCCCAGAAGCGGCGCTTGAACTGCAGGCCGATCTTCACTGATGCCGCATAGGACACGGCGGAGATCGCATCCGCCATCGCACTGCCGACGTTCATCGGGATCTGGCCGAGGATCGACAGCGGAATCGTGCACAGGCACCAGTCCGCACGCGCTTGTCGTGCGGTGCCCGGATGTGCGGCGTCCTCGTAGTGGGCGGTAACGCCATGCTCGTCCTGCGCGATGCGCGTGACCTTGGCGTTGTAGCGGATCAGGTCGCCAAGCTCGCGCCCGAACGCCTCGCCGATGTGGCCCATGCCGCCGACGGGCTGGAACAACGTGGTCTGGAACTCGTAGACATCGCTGATCGGCAAGGCATGCCACAGCTGCGAATTCAGCACGTCCTTCGCGGACAGCGGCTGCGACAGCACCGGCCGGGCGCCGAGGCCGCCGCCGGGATCCTTGTCGTAGCCGCGCGTATCGCTGGTGCCGTCGTTGCGGGTGTAACGCAACTTGTCGTCGAGGAACCCCCATTCGCGCAAGGATTCGAGCAGCATCTCGCGATCGTGCTTGTCGAACTCCTTGTCGAGCGCGCCCTGCCCGACGACCTTGGCCAATTGTTCGGCGACCATGCCCTGGTAATCGGCCTTGTAGCTGCGGTAGCGCTGCGGCTTGCCGCCGAACGCACCCGGGTTGTGCAGATAGGCGTTGTAATTGACCTGCACAAAAGGTTCCAGCGCGACGCCAAGCACGCGGCAATAGTGCAACAGGTTTTCGTGGTGGTAGGGGATGCGCCACGGACCGGGATTGATGTACAGGCCCTTGTCGAACTCGCAGCGCTGATGCGCGCCGCCGAGTTCGGTGTACTCATCGCCGCCGCGCAGCGTCCAGTTGCGCCCGCCGGGACGCGCGTTGTACTCGAGTACCTGCACGCGGTAACCGGCGTTGCGCAACTCGTACGCCGCCGTCAGGCCGGCAATGCCAGCGCCGAGGATCAGCACCGAGGCGCCGCGCGGCGCGCCGGAAAGATCGACCGGCCCCGTGTATTTCGACTCGCGCGTCACCCCGAGCGCGGTCATCGCGCGATACATCGCCGCGCCACCGGCGACGAGACCGATATGCCGCAATGCCTCTCGGCGACTGGGTGAGACCGGAACGTGCGTTTCCGACATGGCTCCTCCCTGCGCGCAGTCGAGCCCCCTCTCTGCGCGGTGCGAGCTTAATGGCAATGCGGACTGAACGCACGCGGCAGTGCGATTGATGCAATCGGAAACAAAAATGCCCTCGACCGAGGGCATCCTTGTTGATCATGTTTGTGCAAGCGTCAAAAGGGTAGTGCGTAGGTCTTGCGGTGATGAAAAAAGAACGAGTGTGGCCACGACCAATCCAGATGCCAGTTCCAGCGCGACGCTTGGTCTTGGAATTCAACTCTCATGTGCCATTATGTAGATAAAGACCCATTTTCACCAAATTTCGAGGCGTATTTTCAACACTTCTCACCTCTTGCTCGATTAAGCACGACCATTTCACACGTAGCTTGAGCTTGCACGTTTTTCGATCGCTACAGGGCGGCCAGACTAGCGGGGATAGAGCTGCACAGCCGCTTCCGCCAATGCCCTACCTCGCTTTGCAATCTGATCCAAGTTACCAGCTACAGTGATTCGGCCAAAGCGAGCACGGGCACAACATCCCCCGTCTGAAGTAACCAGTCACGCGGCGATATCGGCGCGTCCGCATCGCCCAAGTCACGCGTTGGCGACGTGAACCACAGCGCGAACGCGAGAGGCGTCACTTTCCGCCCTGCGGCCTTGGCGATCTTACTGAGTCCAGGGACTTCGACGTTGCCTTCGAACTGGAATTGCGGCACGCGCGTTTCGTTATTTAGCTTGATGGCTAGTAGGCTGCCTTCGCGGATGCGCTGGCGGATGCGGCTGCTTTCGAGGCCGAGCCTTTCGGCTACTTGGATTGGCGTATCCGACTGCCGAATCAGATCAAGGAAGCTCTTTATATATCCTATTCGCGCTCGCGAGGCATTTTCTTTGGTGCGCTTGCCGGCGCGCAAGCCCACCGCTGCCAGTGCCGTTGCTTCGGAGCCTGGCAGTTCGGCGACGAAGGGCGGCAAGACGGGAAGGATCGACGCGAAGCCAGCATTTGTGAGCGCATCCTCGACGATGCGAAGTCGCTCAGTCAGCGAGAGCTTCAACAAGTTGGCGGACTCACGCAAGTCACTTATTCCTAGCGGGGGTATGCGGTAATTCTAGGCCGGTTTCGGCCTTTGCTTCAGTATGCGGTGCTAATGGCCCTGGGAGACGTGATCGAACCCCGCACAAATCCGATCCCTCGATCGCTTCGTTCATTCGCTTTCCGACACACCCCCTGAGTCGGCGGATTGCGATCGACGTATTCGTCTCGCCTTGAATACTTCCGCAAAGCGATTAAGGAACTCGTGCATTGCTCCTCTCGAGCGCAGGGCATCGCCAGGCAAGGATACATTCAGCTCCCTTGCAATCGCTGTCGCAAATTGGATCTGCTTTTCCGTCGGAAGCTGAAGGTCGGCATCAAGGCACTGCGCAATGCACGCAGCCACGCAGGAGGCAAGCCGGGCGCTGAGCGCATGGCTGTTACACATTGCTATCGATCGATCATACTGAAGCTTCCACGCTTCCAGCATGGCGTCGTCCAGAGGCACGTCAATCCGTTCATAATCGTCCAATACAAGTTGTAGTGGCATCGTCCGACTTACTCCGATCTTCGCCAAGCCAGAGGTGAATACTACGAAATTCGTAGTATCGCGCGCAACGCAAAGTTACGAATCTCGTAGGGTCTACCCCAGCGGATTCCAGCGGTGCCCCAGCAGATCAATCCGATTACCGTCCTGGCCAAGCGCCTATCAGGTGCCAGAAAACGCATGGGCTTGTCGCAGAAGCAGCTCGGAATTGTTTCCGGACTGGATCCTTTCGTAGCGAGCACCCGCATAAACCGATACGAGCGCGCAATCCACTACCCTGACCCGGTCACGGTGCAATGCTTGGCCAACGCTCTCGGCATACCCGCAGCCTACCTGTTCGCGAGCGACGACAAACTGGCCAGGTTGATACTGGCATTTCACGCCTTGCCTGCGAAAACCCAAGAACACGTGGTAATCGAGTTGGAAGACAAGGCCAAAGGGTGACGACGCCAACTCACGTGCAAATATGCTCGGTATTTAGGCCAGCATCACGCGCGGCTTACTCAGCTGTACTTCGATTCCGAATCCGCTCGTACACCTCTTGCGCGAGGTGTTCCTGCGCTGCCTGACGAAAAGCCTTGTCGCCCATTACACGTGCGAAAATCTCTTCGTTGCCCTCCATCCGGTCAACAAAAAGGCCGTCGAGCACCTTGCCGAACCAAGCGGAGAAGTTGTCCAAGTTGTTGGCCTGTGCGGCTTCGACTACTTTCTCACTCGCGGTAGCCGTCGAACGGATCTGATCGAAGAATAGCTGATCAGCCTCGGTGAAGTCGGTTCCGAAGCGTTCGTTAAGCTTCTCGACGAGGCTCGACAGAGGCACAACCTCGTCCCTGACACCGCCGGTACCAACATCCGTGGGACCTTTCAAGGGAGCTGCGTCTCCCTTACCCAGATCTATTGACCCGTCACCAATCTGCCGAAGGCGGTAGTACTTCAGCGCCACCTCATCATCCAGCTTGAACCCGCGGCCGTCACCCGGAGGCGGCAGCTTTGCTAACAACCCGCGCACGAAGGTATAGAACTTCTCAAGCGCGCTGTCCTGATATGGGATGATCTGCGATAGGAACGCGTACAGATTCCGAAAAGCGGTGAGCTTGCCTCGAAATACTTCGCGAGCCTCCTCATCCCGCTGACCAAAGCGCGCCACCGCCTTATCCAATATGGCATTTAGTTGGCGGTGATCGCCGGCAGTCTGCTCACGCCGTCCGCGGTACCAAACACTAGCGTAAGCTGACACGTCATCCGGCCCGAACACCGCTGATTCGACTATCTCGTGCTGCAGCTTGTTGAGCTGTTGTGGATCGGCGCTGTCACCAACGGGCGTTCTCTCATAGTACGGCTTGAACGCCTTGTGGATATCCTCTTCCGAATTCACAAAATCCAGCACGAAAGTGCATGATTTGCCAAGTGCCATGCGGTTCAATCGCGACAAGGTCTGCACCGCCTGCACACCTGCAAGCTTCTTGACCACATACATGGTCTGCAGCAGTGGCTGGTCAAAACCCGTTTGATACTTCTCGGCCACCAGAAGAACCCGGTACTCCTCGCTCTCAAAGGCTTCCGGCAATTCGCTTTCTGTGATGCCGCCGTTCATCGCCACTTCGGTCCAGGACGATCCCGGGACGTCCGGGTCTTCTACCGTGCCGGAAAACGCCACCAGCGAGCGGATGCCATCGTAGCCGCGTTCGCGGATGTAGGCGTCAAACGCCAGCTTGTACTTCACCGCCGCCAGCCGAGATGCCGTCACCACCATGGCCTTGGCACGTCCACCGATTTCCGGCATCACGTGCAACCGGAAGTGCTCGATGATTACAGCCACAATCTGCCCGATATTGACCGGGTGCAGCTCCATGTAACGAGCCAGTGCGCCAGCTGCCTTGCGACGCGGCACTTGTGGGTCGTTCTCGATCTGCTTGATCAGCCCGTAGAATCGTTGGTATGTCGTGTAATTGGCGAGCACATCCATGATGAAGTTTTCCTGGATCGCTTGCCGCATCGAGTACTCATGAAATGGTGCTGCGCCGGTCGGGCCAGACTCATCAAACAATGCCAATGTTTTGAACTTGGGTGTTGCGGTGAATGCGAAAAAGCTGAGATTCGGCTGTCGTGTTCGCTTCAATGCTTCGCGCAACAAATTGCGCTTTGCCTCATCCGTCAGGCTGTCGTCTTCCACGTCCGACCACTGCTCGGCGATGGCAGATTCGATGCCGGCTTGGTTCAACATGCCGCGCAACGCCTTTGCCGTCTCGCCGCTTTGCGATGAATGAGCCTCGTCCACAATCACGGCATAGCGCTTGCCGGCGGTGTCGATTTTCACGCCTTTACCGTGTTTTTCCAGCGTCATCAGCGCATGCGCAATAAACGGAAATTTCTGAATCGTCGTGATGACAATCGGCGTGCCCTGGGATAGCGCCCGTACCAACTGCTGCGTGTTCTCGTCAATCTTTTCGACCACCCCTGTCTTGTGCTCGAACTGGTAGATGGTGTCCTGTAGCTGTTGATCCAGTATCCGTCTATCGGTAACTACAACCACTGAGTGGAAAATCTTGGTGTCGGAGGCATCGTGCAATCCTGCCAGGCGATGCGCAAGCCACGCAATCGAGTTCGACTTTCCCGATCCAGCCGAGTGCTGGATCAAATAATTGTGGCCAGAGCCATGTGCGTGCGCATGCTCCACCAGCTTCCGCACAGCATCCAGTTGGTGATAGCGCGGAAAAATCATCGTCTCCTTGCGGATGGTGCGCGCACCTTTTTCGGTTTTGACCTTGCGTTCCTTCACTTCCAGATGCATGAAGCGCTGCAGGATGTCGAGCAGGCTGTCGCGCACTAGCACCTCATCCCACAAATAGTGCACCTTCCAGTTGCCTTCGACAGGTGGGTTACCAGGACCGAGCTGGTAGCCTCGATTGAACGGCAGAAACAAGGTCTCGGCGCCATTGAGGCGCGTTGCCATCCATGCTTCATCTGGGTCGACCGCAAAGTGCACCAGCGCACGTTGCTTGAACACAAACAACAGATCGCGACCGTCGCGGTCGCGCCGATATTGTTTGATCGCATCCTCGGCACACTGCCCGGTCAAATGATTCTTCAGCTCGACCGTAACCACTGGCAAACCATTGACTGCCAAGGTCACGTCGATGACGCAACGCCGGTGTTTGCCGTCCGGGCGCTTGAGCACGGATGTAAACGCAACTTGGCGAGTGATCGTCAGCCGGTTTTTGGCGTAAAGAGCGGCTGTCTCCGTATTGAGCCCGGAGTTAGGCCGAAAATACGCCAACCGAAGTGTCTTGCCGTAGCACTTGAACCCGTTGCGCAGCACATGCAGCGTGCCCTTGTCGCGCAATTCTGAAGTGAGATTCTCCAGTACCGTGGCTTGCGTGCGCTCGCCAAGCAAGGCTTCCAATTGACTCCAACGCTCGGATTGGCTGTCTTTCAGAAATCCGATGACGTCGTCAGGAAATAGCGCTGTGTTTTCGTCGAAATCCGCAGGTTTGCGCTTGGCGTAACCGCCGTGCTCGATCAGCTCCTGCTCGATGGCGATTTCGAAATCCCGCTCCGTCTGCCGTGGCATCGCCTCATCCCCTGAATTCATAGCGCAGCTTTAGCGCACGCAACATCTCGAACGTGTCTTCGTATTTCACTCCGAACTTCAGGCAAGCATCGCCTAACTTTACTTCCCGGCGCGAGTCGGGGTTCGACAGCTCATTGGTTGCAACCTTAACACCATGCACCATCGCATACGCCACCAGCCAGCCATCCGCTTTGGTTGCAAATGCCGCCTTGGCACTGTCGTAGTATTGCGAGCTGCGTGTCGCCCACAGCATGACTTCGCCAAAGGCGTTGGCTACGTCGGGTTCGCTGGTGTCCAGAAAGAATCCGCTGGGCAACTTGTTTTTCACCCACAACACCAGATCTTCGTCGGGTCGGCCGTTCAGCAATTCGCGGCGCACACTGTCAATGCTGCGCAGGCGTCCGCTCTTGTGCTCATGGATGATGCTGGCCCAGAAACCGGGGCACAGATCGAATGCGTAGTAACGATTCTTCGCCGTCAACAAGACGTCCGCGTCAACTATGTAGATCGGCTCGGTGCTCACGGCAACGCCATGCCCAAACGTCGGCCGTATTCTTGGAAGGCGCCACCATGCAGGCCCGTTAGATCGTAGGCCTGCTTGAACCCAAGGCGGCCCTCTTTGGCGGCGCGAATGACCTCAGTCGCGAATAGCTTACCCACGCGGGCATTCTGGTTTCGGTAGAAGTCACCGCCACCGGATGCCGCTTGTCGTGTCTTACGCTCCTGCTTGGTGTACGCGTTGTAGAAATCAAAGAATACCTGCCGTTCAACCAGCCGCAGATCCATCGCCCGGCGGCCGATCACGATGGGGCTGACCTTGAAGCGCCGTGCCAGCGACTCGAACGGCGACGCATCACGCTTGACCTCGGGCCAAGCGGCTTTCATCTCGGCTGCGGGCACCAGGAATTCAGCGGCGGCGCGATCGCAGAAGGTTTCTACCTCACCGCTGTCCGGCAGGATTCCATCAAATCCCGACAACCCTTCGCCCGCTTCGCCGAGCCAAACATGCGCCAGTTCGTGCGCGAGCGTAAACATTTGCGCGGACTTGGCATCCGCGCCATTGACGAACACCAGCGGCGCCAGCGCATCGCTCAGCGCGAACCCGCGGAACTCATCAACGTCCAGCGCGCGATGTGTGTCATTACCGACGACACCATTGATCACCGCCATGACGCCCAGGGCTTCGATGGCGGCGCGCAACTTGCCTACGGCTTCTTGCCAAGTCCGCGCACTAGCCGCCCAGCCGTTGCCAAGGCCGAGAACTCGGCGCATTTCACGGCCCACGGCGACCGGATCATCGGACAAATGCGCACTGCCGACGAAGTCGATAGGCGCGACATCGTTGTCTGCCCGCTCCTCGCGCAGCCACGCCTGCCTTTGCTGCATTGCATAGATGCTGTCGCGCAGGTCAGGGCTGATGGTGCCAACGTCGCGGTTGCCGATAGTTCGGAAATCGGGTATCGGCAAGGGTTCGGCCGGCGGCTCGGGCAAGAACATGTAGCCAAACGGCACCCGCGTCGCTTTTGCGAAATCCTGTAGTTGCTTGAAGGTCGGCTGCGCCTCACCGTTTTCCCATTCGGGCAGCTTGGCGAAGCGTTTCAGTAGGCCATCAACATCCATGTGGGCGCGCTCGCGCGCCCACTGCAGCATTTCGGGTTTGACGGCCACACGCGGCATCACGCCACCTCGGCGGCCAGTTTACCCAATCCCTCTCCGCTGTGATCGGCCTGACCGTCCACCGGGATTTCGAGCTGGCCGGTAACGGCGGCGGTGATGAGGGCGGAGCGATACTCTGCGAGTGTGCAAATCGTTGAACTGACTTTGTCGGCCACTGCCTCAAAGGTTTGCATGTTCCGCGATGCGATTTCGACAATTTGCCTTTGTTCCATCGGGTCTGGGACCGCCAGACGGATTTCACCAACTTGCCCCGCATTCACCGATGGGACTGCTCCAGGATTGACGATGTCGGAAAAGTTGATTCGGCTCATTGCCAGCAATGCAAAATCGGTTGAAACAAGGCTCGATGGCCTGAAGGTCATCATGTTGTTGTCGACGCAACACGCGCAGCCAACAACACGGAACCTATTAAGCAAGAGTGCCGCTCCTACTTTTGCGAAAACAATATCACCACCTTGCATGATTGACGCCCCGAGCGTAGCTGCCGTGTCGCGATCAATTGTGTTCTCTGTCATCGTCAATTTTTTTGTCAGTGCAATTTTTCCTAAATCCGCGACCTTGAAAAACGGGAGCTCTCGGTCTCGCTCTCCCTGATATTCATGAGGAAACCCAGTGCCGCCGGTGAGGCGGCCAAGCTCCTTGATCCGACGAACGGTCCAGTGGGCAGGAATCTGGCCGAGCCAGTCGATGCCGCTGTCCTTCATCGGCACGCTGGAATCGAGGCCCTTGGTGACGGCCTGCGTGATGAGGGCCTGGCGCTTCTCGGCCAGCCGATCCAGCAGCGCACGCTTCTTCGCGATCAGAGCATCGATCCGCGCGATCTTGGCATCCAGAAAGCGCGCGATACGGCGCTGGGTTTCGAGCGGCGGCAGTGGAGGCCGCCAATCCTTGATGAATCGCTCCGGGACACGCTTTTGACCTCCCGCGCCAAGCATCTCCGCTGCGCCGATCCGCCGGAAGTCGTGCGCGATGGTGAGGTAAAAGAGGAACTTGGCATCCAAGGTATCCCGGGGCCGCAGGACGTGAAGTTCAGTCGTGCCGAAACCGACGCCGTTGGTGAGACCTTCCGCCAGCGCGCCTTTGCCGTTCTCGAAACACGGCGTGATCTTGGCGATGCACACATCGCCATCGGCAAAGTACGTGTAGCCATCGTAGACCTCGCCAACTTCCTTGGTTGCAGAAGTATCGAGCCCACCCAACTCACCCACGGCATCCATTGGCACAAACGACACTTCGCGCGCGGAGTCGAGGTTTGCCAAAGACTTTTTCGGGTTGGTGTCGAGATCGAAGCGCAGGCGACGCCGCGTCCAACCGGTCCGTAGCGTGCTCACGCAGCGAGCCCTTCCAGCAGCCCCGCAATCTCGCCTTCCAGCGTCTTGATGTCGCCCTCGATATCGGCAAGCTTGCGCGGCGGCTGGTACACGTAGAAGTAACGGTTGATGGGGATTTCGTAGCCGACCTTGGTCTTGCTGTAATCCACCCAGGAATCGGGCACGTGCGGCAGCACCTCCGCCAGCATGTAGGCGTCGATCGCAGGCTGCATTGCCTCGACCAGCGCCGTGTTCGACTGCTTCGGCCCGAACTCCATCGGCAGCAACAGGCCGGGCTTCTTTTCGAAACTCGCCGGCCAGTCAAACGTGGCCGGCAGCGGCACGTTTTCGGTGTCGCGCAGTTGCGCGTCAGGCTCGGGCCGATCCTTCGAATCGCGGCAGATTTCCGCCTTGGGGTCGCGCTCGCCCAGCGCCGCGAAGATGGCCTCGCGGATCGGTTTCAACAACTTGAGGCCAGCGGCGTCGGCGGCCGCCAGCAGATCGCCCTCGAACTTGGCGCGATCCATGGTGCGGCCTTTGGGCGCCATGCTGGTCAGCAGTTTGCGGATCGCTTCCTGCTGGGCCTTGCCTGCGGCTTCTTCCTTCCTCACCGCCGCCGCATCCTTGCGCTTCTTCGATACGGCGAGATTTGCGAACGCGGTCTGCTCGTCCAGACGCTCGATACGCTCCGGCGTCGCCTCGAAGTTCATCCGCAGCGGGCGTTCGACCGTGATCTTGAGGAACCCGAACTCGCGATTGGCGAAGATGCGCGAGACCACGCGGGTTTCGGGTTTGCCGTCCACCAGCACTTTGGCGGTCTCGCCATCCTTGAAGTGGGCGTAGATGCGCGTCAGCTCCGCGATCTGTGCATCACTGATTTCGTGGCGCTTGTTGTTGAGGCTTTTCTTCATGCGCTCGAAGAAGCGCGTGCCGTCGATGAGCTGCACCTTGCCGCGGCGATCCTCGGCCTTGCGGTTGGTGACCAGCCACACGTAGGTGTAGATGCCGGTGTTGTAGAAGAGCTGGTCCGGCATGGCGATTATCGCATCCAGCCAGTCGTTCTCGATGATCCAGCGGCGGATGTCGGACGGGCCGCCGCCCGCGTCGCCCGAAAACAGCGGCGAGCCGTTGAACACGATCGCGATCTTGGAACCCTCGCCGCCCTGTGCGGGCGACGGGTACATCTTGCCGATCATGTGCTGCAGGAACAGCAAGGATCCATCGTCGATGGCGGGTAGGCCGGCACCAAAGCGGCCGTTGAAGCCGAGGGTCCTGGCTTCCTTCTCGACCTGATCCTTCTGGTCCTTCCACTCGACGCCGAACGGCGGATTGGCCAGCAGGTAGTGGAACTGCTTGCCCTCGAAACCGTCGTGGGTCTTGCCATCGCCCAACGTGTCGCCCAGCTTGATGTTGCTGATGTCCTCGTCCTTGATCAGCATGTCCGAGCAGCAGATGGCCCAGGATTCCGGGTTGTAGTCCTGCCCGAACAGCGCGAGGTTGGCCGCTTCGTTCTGCGCGCGAATGAACTTTTCCGATTCCGACAGCATGCCGCCCGTGCCGCACGCAGGATCGTAAATGGTGCGGTAGATGCCGGGCTTGTAGACGTCCTGCTCGCCGGTGTAGACGAGATTGGCCATCAAGCGGATGACCTCGCGCGGCGTGAAATGGTCGCCCGCTTCCTCGTTGGCCTGCTCGTTGAAACGCATGATGAGGTGCTCGAAGAGATACCCCATCTGCAGGTTGTCGATGCGCTCGGGCCGCAGGTCCACGTCGGCCATGGCCTTCACGATCGTGTACAAGCGATTATGGCTTTCGAGCTTCTCGATCTGATCCTCGAAGCTGAACTTCTCGAAGATCTTCCGCGCAATGGGCGAGAACCCGGCGAGACAGGCGGTGAGGTTGGATGCAATGTTCTCGCTGTCGGCCAGCAGGCGCTCGAACGTATAGGGACTCGTGTTGTACAGCGGCTGCCTACGCGTGGGATCGGCCGCCCTGCCGAGCATGCGTTCCATCGCTTCCTTGGGAGTCTTGCGTGCTTTCAATTTCGCGTATTCGGCGACGACCTTTTTACGCGTAGGCGCCAGCACGCAGTCGAGTCGGCGCAGCACCACCATCGGCAACATCACCAGCCGGTACTGCGGCGGCCGATACGGCCCGCGCAGTCGGTTGGCGATTTCCCATATCTTGCCCTTTAGTTCTTCGTGCAACTGCTGGTTCACTGTCGACGCACCATCGCTCTACCCCAAGCAAAGCCGTCTTTGTACCACAGTCGCCGCCTGCATCCATTGTTTTTGGAGTATGGACAGATGTTGCCAATCGCACGCATCAACCCCCTTTTGTATCGATGCGTTTGGACTTCTCCTTCGGGCGGCCCCTTCCGTGCCCAGCGCGATCCACTGCCGGTAGTGATTTGTCCAATGCATCCATTCTTATGCCATTCGCAAAGGCGTTGTACTGCCACCTGCGAAATTGATCGAGGAGGAGTGTATTGGTCTCCTCCAACCGCTTCACCTGAGCTTCCAGCCCCGCCACGCGCCGAATTGCCACTTCCAAAGTGTAGTTGCGCGGCAATGCATGCTTTGCGTCACGCAGGTCGCGCTGCCGCTGCTGAAACCGTGACTTGATCGTCGGATACAGGTACATCGTGTGCTTCGAAACCGAAGCGACGTCCAGGACCTTGGCGACTCGGTCGCAGAAAAGTGGCCAAGTAAGTTTGCCTTCCCATCGATCCAACTCGCGCAAAATCTTGGGCAAGCTCGCCTTGGTGATGATTTTCTTGGGCATGGTGTGTCAATCACTCAGTGCAGGAACGGCTTGAGGAGCAACGGCCTCGATCGTAGGTGCGTCGACCAACCCCAGGTCCATAAGCGCACGCCTGACTGCCGATGGGTCATGCCCATCCGGAATCCTAAGGGCCTTGCCATCGGAAACGCTCGGGTGTTCAAGTGCCACCCGCATAGCTGTCACATGGGCGAGCTTCCACCGATGGTTATCGACCCATCGATCGGCACCAAAGTCACCGTCTTCGTGAGCTTTTTCTGCCTGTTTCAGTAGCAGTTCGGTCTGTGCTTCGAGGAGCCTGATCCGATCAAGGGTGACGTGATCTCCTTTGATGCAGACATGTTCCTTGCATGTCATGCACTCACGCTGCTTCTGGCACGGCGCCATCGCGTAGTCGTGTACGCACATCCCGTAGAGTGTCGCCTTCGCCGTACCCAACCGATCAACTCCCAACTCTTTATACGTCACCGGTTGCCTGTGCTTGATCCGTTCAAGCAGTGAAGGTTGCTCCATTTGGAGGATCTGTTTCGCCGCATCCAGTTGCTCTTCAGGGCTGCGATGGTCGTAGTGGCGGTTGTCTGCCACTCGCGCACGGCCTGCCCATTGCGCCAGTGTGTAGTCGTCCATGCCCGCGCGCTCCGACATCGTGCTCAACCAGTGCCTTAGTTGGTGAGTGGTCAGCTTGATGCTGGATCCATCAGGATTCTTAAGGCCGAACCGATCAAACAGTGAAAGTCCCTTCTCGGGCCCCATGCGGGCATTGACTTCGTTCGTAGTCAGCAGCCGCCAAGAAAAATGCTTGATCGTAGATTCTTTGTGTAACTCGTGCCAACGGTGCAAACACAGCGCAGCCCAAGCCTCGACCGTCCGATCGTCACTGATGAAAGGCCAGTGAGGTCCGCTGCACGTTTCGAGCACATATCCTGCCAGATCGCGGTAGCTGGTCGCACCGGCCTCGATCAGCTGCCCGAGTCTCTTATCTACAACAGCCTGAACCCAAGTTGGCGAGCCATCGAGCCGCCGGCCGCCACGCGGACACTTCACACCCACGGCCGCGCAGAACTCATCCGGCATGAGTGGCCGTTCGCCGTCTTTTTCGGGGTCGGCGAGGCAGCCTGGGTGTCGCATGAAAATGCCAGGATTGTCGAACGCAAAGCGCGCGGCAACCCGGGCGGGCTCTCCGATCTCAAGCAACCGCCGCACCGCCTCTTGAACCACGTCGTGCATTGCCGGCACGACCCATTTTTTCATTGCACCTTTGCCTTTGGCTGCGCGCCAACGCAAGTACATCTGTGGCTTTCCCTGTTCGTCCGGTTCCCACTGGATGCAGTCAACTGGAAGCTTCAGGACCTCCGAGATTCTGCTCGGCGTGGCCATCAGCAGGATGAGGATCGAAGAGAAGAACCGACTCTCGGGATCGTCTGCCCGTGCAAACAGGTCGGCGACTGCAAGCATGGTTTCATTCGAGGGGAGTTTCTTCGCGCGGTGTGCTTGCCCTGCCTCGCCAAGGTCCTCAGTCAAAATAGCCGGCTTCTTGAACGGGGACTTCCAGACAGGCAGTGACGGCACAAGCTGCTTTTCGCGCACAAAGTCGCAGATTGCCTGAATCTTCCGCCCTGTGTTGCACTGGACTTCCGCGCTGGAATAAAACTCCCGGCACTTGGCGGCGGATACGTCCATCACCGCCAAACTCAGCATTACAATGTCCGCACTACCGCATGCATCGAGTAGAGCCGCTTCCATACATCGCAGCGCTTGTAACGTCACCGACAGATATTTGACTGGCTTGTGGCTGTAGGAATACCTGACGTAGGCTTTTGCAAACTCCTTGAATGGCTCGGCCATCGGAGTGAAGGAGTAAGGATCGCAATGTGACGCTTTTTTTGCAAAGACGACAACCGTGGCGTTGTGCCTCCACGTGTCGCTTTCCCAAGCGCCGCCATCCGCAAAAGCCGTCAAGTCGTACTTCGCCAGACGAATAAATTCTGCGAGATTGGCACTGGCATCAAGCTTCGCGCGCGGAATGAACTGAACCACTTCACCCACGGATCGCCCCTTCGCTTGTGATCATTTTCGATTTTGAGATCCGAGCTTCATTGCACATCAATACGCAGTGCTCCACCGCGAGGATCAGTTGATCGTTCGCGTTAACAACAACGTCGGCACAACCGGCATCTCGGGTGCGATTTTTCTCCGCGTAAAGATCCGCCAAGACCTCCTCGTGCGGCCCGTCGACCCATGGTTGGAAGTGAAAACAGGTGTAGCAGGCGCGATAACCACTCGCGCAAAATCCGTAGTTTCCGCATGTGCCAACTGCGTGCTGACGGTCATTCGGTACTCGACTCCGAGGGTCATCTCCCCTAATGGCCTCACGCTCCGAATGCACCAACTTGCCAAGGCAAGCTTGCGCGAAGGGGGCGAGTTGAGCGCCAACCAACTCATCGATGATCACAGCCTCCTGTGCTGTATTGTCGGTGTAGACGCGAACATTCTGGATGTCCGAGTGATCCAGCAGCTCGGCAATGACGAAAGGGCCGAATCCTTCACGTCGCAATTTGGTGCCACGAGTGTGCCGAAATCGCGTAGCCGAGAGCCGGATAAATTCGCCAGTACGCTCTGACCTGGCAGTTGACGCTCGTGCGCATCGCTGCAGAGCACTCGAAAGCGCTGCAGTCGTTGCGTGCAATGCATCAAGCGTGTCTCTACTCAGCAGCGCTCTGATCTGGCCGAGGTCTCTAACACCCTTGAGCCGGCCACGATTGAGGAAGATCGGCACTTCGCCAGCGAGGACGGGGTCGATATCCTGCCCGATAACCGCTGAAACTGCGGCGACGGAATAGCGATGCTGCTGCTGTAGAACCAGATAAAGATCTTCAACGATGGCGAGTGATCGGAAGGCGCCGCGAAACTTCAACCCGCGCTGCTTGGCGCGAGGCACGTTGAGCCGAAACATGGGCGATCCTTTCCCATTCTCTTGAACAAGATCGCGCCCCTTGAGGGCCGCAATTTGAACGGAGCGCCTCGCAGTCATCGCCAAAGTGAGCAGATAGGCATAATCCTCGAAGGCCAGTTCTTTGGTCGCGACGGCCATGTTCGCCCAGTCGAAAAGCGCAGCTAGTTCAAGATCGGTAAAGGGCCCGCTCTCGGGACAACCACTCGCTACTGCGACGCCCTTTTCGTTCCCTTGTATGCGCCAGCCTTCCAGCAAGTCGACGACTTCTTTGGAAACCCCCTCGAAGCCGTAATCGTGCCAAGCCAGCAGAAACCCCTTAAGTCCACCCAACTGCCATTGCTCATCCATCCCGAGCTTGGCGCGCCAGTTGACGAGATCAGTCACATCAATCCGCGCCGCCCCAGTATCTCGAAGGAACCTTTTAAAGCGCGTCACCATGTTCTCAGTGTGTCGCGCAGATGCTTCCTCAGCGTAGCGCTGTAGCGCATTGCGGAAGCCTGCTTTAGTGCGAGCGTCGACGGGCCCAGGGAGGACAAGCGAAATCTGCACGTCCTTGTTGAGCCGCCAGTGGTCATCCGAAGGGTTGAACTCATAACCATCCTTAGACACTGCAAGGATCTGGGTCCTCGTCTTTAGCTTGGGGGCCTTCGCGCTAGCTTCACTCATCGATACCTTCCGGCGCACCCTCGTTGCGCTTCAATTCTGCCTGCACTAGACGAGCTGCTTTGTCACTTGCTTCGCGGATGTGACGCTTGTTGTAGACCCCTCCCGACACCTTGTTGCGATGGCCATTCAGGAACGCCCGAATATCCAGTTCCCTCGCTTCGCTGATGGGCGAAACGGGCGATTCCGCAGCGCCCGTCTTCGCTTTTACGTTGTGCCGGTCAATCGCGACGGAAATCTCGTAGTTGAAGTGATGTCGGAAAGCGTGGGGATGGATCTTTGCGAAGTCAGGATCCACTTTGCGCATACAGGCGAAGATTTGGCTATTGAGAGCCGAGCACGAGAGCGGCTTGCCCCAGGTGATGCCCGCGTGGTGCGAAACAAGTAAATAGGGATGTCGGCGGGCAGGAGCGATCCTGCAGCGCACCTGCGTGATGTAGCGATTGATTTGGCTCGCCAGCGCCAAGGGAAGCGGCAGAGGGCGTTCCTTGGTCTTGGCCACGGGCTGGTACCGGCGCGAGTCGAAACTATCATCTTGGTTGCGCCGGATCCACACCTTTGGGTCATCACCAAAATCGAACTGATCGATGCGCAGACTCAGCAGCTCGCCGCGCCGCATCCCGGTCGACCTGAACAGTCCAAAGATGATAGCGTTCCGCAGACGTACATCCGGGCTTCGGAAGGGGTTCCGCGGATCGTCTTCGGAACCTACCCCCATGAATCGTTCGACCAATTCGCTGGATGGCGAACGCATGTCAGCACCCTCGTTCAACCATTTCACTATTCCACGCGGACGATGTTTGCGGATGGTTCTGGCCATCTGCGCGATTCTTTGCGCGTCCTGAGCGGAGTTTCGATGCTGCGTGACTACCGAAGCCGTGAATTCCAGGTAATCAGCGATCGTGCTCACACGGTTGTAGTGCTGCTGACCTCCGACCGCAGCCTCAGCGGGCCTAGAAGCAATTCTCGACTCGAGGAAATGCACGTCACTGGTTCCCGACACGCGCGCGGCGCCGTCAGACACCGTGCGGCGCCGCATATCGAGCTTGGCGAAGTCCCGCAGAGAGACAATATCGGCAACTGTAAGAAAACGGCCGTTGCGAAACTCCGAAATCAGATCCCGGCCGTGCTGTTGCTCCCATCGCAGCAGCACTTCGATGTCAGCCAGTTTGTTCCTCATCGTGTTGACCGCGGCCGCGGCGCTTCTTAGCTGAGACGTAGTGAAGAGTGTCGGATAAAAGAGCGGCAGCCCCCGAGCATCGTGAAGTATTGGGACGCGCTCGCCGTCCCCAAGTATGTAAATCGATAGTTTGCTCATCGCAAGCCTTTCATCACTTATTTACACATGTGTGTAACTATATCATTTTTTTTCAACTATACAAGAGGCTTAAAAAAAGAAAAAGCCCAGTAAAAACTGGGCTTTTGGAATACTTTATTCAACGTTTCTAAATATGTGTTGTCTAGAATGGAATCTCGTCCTCATCGAAATTGCCGCCAGAAGATGCCGGCGCTGCCGGCGCGCTGCGCGCGGGCGCGGATTGCGGGCCGCGCGCGGGGCCGCGCTCGCGCGAATAGCCGCCGCCGGATCCGCCTTCGCCGCCGCCTTCCTTCGCGCCGAGCATCTGCATCTCGTCGGCGATGATCTTGGTCGACCAGCGCTTGACGCCGTCCTTCTCATACTCGTCGGTGCGCAGCTTGCCCTCGATGTAGACCTGGCGGCCCTTCTTCAGGTACTCGCCGGCGATCTCGGCCAGGCGCCCGAAAAATTCCACGCGATGCCACTCGGTGCGCTCCTGTGCCTCGCCGGTCTGCTTGTCCTTCCACGACTCGGACGTGGCGATGCGGATGCTGGTGATCGCCGTGCCGCTCGGGGTGTAGCGGGTTTCCGGATCGCCGCCGAGGTTGCCGACGAGGATGACCTTGTTGATGCCGCGTGCCATGATTTCACCTTGGGAATTCGCGCCGATTTGCGTGCCCAAAGAATAGCACGGCGGCAGACACTACCCGCCGCCGGAATACATCGCGCCGGCGCGTAGGAAATTGCCGACGGCACGCCGCTATAATCGTGTTTTCGCCAAACCGTCATCCATGGCCATCGCTTCGCCCGACCTGTCCCGATCGACATCGCGTTTTGCCCAGGCGCAGGTACTGGCCGCGCCGGGCATGGCGCGCGTGGATGCGCTGATCCGCACGCGGCTCGCGTCCGACGTGGTGCTGGTCAACCAGATCGCCGAGCACATCGTCGGCGCCGGCGGCAAGCGCCTGCGGCCGATGCTGGTGCTGCTTTCCGCGCAGGCCGCCGGTTACGCCGGTGCGCACGACACCTTGCTCGCCACAGTGGTCGAGTTCATCCACACGGCGACGCTTCTTCACGACGACGTGGTCGACGAGTCGGACCTGCGCCGGGGACGCAAGACGGCGAACGCGCTGTGGGGCAATGCGGCCAGCGTGCTGGTCGGGGATTTTTTGTATTCGCGTGCGTTCCAGATGATGGTCGAGGCCGACGACATGCGCGTGATGCGCATCCTCGCCGACACGACCAACCGCATCGCCGAAGGCGAGGTGCTGCAACTGCTCAACATCCACAACCCGGACGTGGACCAAGCCGCCTACCTGCGCGTGATCGAGCGCAAGACCGCCGTACTGTTCGCCGCCGCCACGCGCCTGGGCGGCCTGCTCGGTGGATTGCCTGCGGCGCAGGAAGACGCGCTCGCGGACTATGGATTGAACCTTGGCTTCGCCTTCCAGATCGCCGACGACGTGCTCGACTACGTGTCCGATGCCGGCACGCTCGGCAAGAACATCGGCGACGACCTCGCCGAGGGCAAGGTCACGCTGCCGCTGATCTACGCGCTGGAACGCGCCGATCCGGCACACGCCGCGTCGATCCGCCACGCCATCGAAACCGGCGGACTGGACGCGCTCGACGCGATCCTCGCCACGATCCGCGGCAGCGGCGCGGTCGAACGCGCGCGTTCTCGGGCGGGCGCGTACGCCGATGCCGCAAAAGCGGCATTGTCCACATTGCCGCATTCCGCCGCGCGCGACGCACTGGCGGCGCTGGCCGACTACGCACTGCAACGCGACCACTGACGATGAAGTCGATAACGAAAGCGATCGTCACGATTCTTGTGCTGGCCCAGTACGCGCCGGCAGTGCATGCCGACGCCGCGGCGACGGCCTCGATCGAAGTCGCCGGCGAGAATGGGAGCCCACGTCACTTCGACGCTGCCGCACTGGCCAGATTGCCGCAACACACCGTTCGTGCGCAGGCGCATGGGCAAACCGTCACCTGCACCGGTGCGAACGTCATCGACCTGCTCGCTGCGGTCGGCGCGCCACACGGTGCGGCCGTGCGCGGCAAGGCGCTCGCGCTGTATGCACGTGTCCGTGCGGCGGACGGCTACCGCGCCGTATTCGCGTTGGCCGACCTGGATCCGGACATGCGCGGCGCCGTCCCCATCGTCACTGCGAGCTGCGACGGCAAGCCGCTCGACGCGAAGATCGGCCCGTTCCGCCTCGTCGTGCCGGACGACAAGCGTCCGGCGCGCTGGGTACGCCAGGTGACCGCAATCGACCTTTTGCGTGCGCCGTGAGTCGGCGGCGGCGGCCGGCATTTGGAAATCCCTAACACCGCCGGTTTAGACTGCCAAACACTTTCCAATCCATGGAGCCCGCCATGCGTCGCAGTCGCTTCGTGTTTGCCCTGGGTTTGATCGCACCCGCGCTCGCCGCCGCAGCGCCGCACTACGCAGTCACGCAGCGCTACGCCATCGGTCAAGCCGGTGGCTGGGACTACCTGGCGTATTCCGCCGACGGACACAGGCTGTACATCAGTCGTTCCGACCGCGTGCTCGTGGTCGATGCCGACAACGGCAAGGTGGAGGCGACGATTCCCGGCACCGACGGCGTGCACGGCATCGCGCTGGTGCCCGCGCTTGGCCATGGCTACACCAGCAATGGCCGCGCCGATACGCTCACCGAATTCGACCTCGCCACATCCAAGCCCCTGCGCACGATCGCGGTGGAAGGCAAGAATCCCGATGCGTTGATCTACGACGCCGCGAGCAAGCATCTGTTTGCGTTCGATGGCCACAGCAACGAAGCGAACGTCATCGATCCGGTCGCCGGCAAGCTGGTGACGAAAATCCCGCTGCCCGGCAAACCCGAGTTCGCCGCCAGCGACGAGGCCGGCAATGTCTACGCCAACATCGAGGACACCGCGCAACTGGCGCGCATCGATTCGACGACGAACAAGGTCATGGCGGTGTGGAAACTCGCCGGGTGCGAAGAGCCATCGGGCCTCGCCATCGACATCGCGCATCATCGGTTGTTCTCGGTCTGCCAGAACAAGCACATGGCCGTCACCGATGCGCAGACGGGCAAATCCGTCGCGACCGTCGCAATTGGCGAGGGCCCCGACGCGGCAGGCTTTGATGCCACGCGTGGCCTGGTCTTCAGCACGAATGGTCACGACGGCACGCTAACCGTCGTGCACGAGGACGATCCCGACCACTATTCGGTAATCGCGAATGTGCCCACCGAAAAAAGCGCGCGCACGCTGGCGCTGGATACCCAAGGCAACCGCCTCTTCACCGTCGCGGCGAAATTCGGGCCGCGTCCGGCGCCGACAAAGGAAAATCCACACCCGTGGCCCGCGGTCGTCGAAGGCAGCTTTACGGTTCTCGTGGTAGGCGAGCGGAAGCCCTGATGCGGAATCTGCGCAGCGCATGGCTTGTCGCTTTCGCTGCGCTTGGCGGCTGTGCGTTGTACCGGCCGCTGCCGCTCACTGAAAATCCGGCACCGGTGGCGCTGGCCGATGCCGCCAAATCCGTCGACCATCCGCGCCTGGCGCCGCTGCCGATTCCCGCGCAGGGGCCGTGGACCGATCTGCAACTGGCCGACATCGCCATTGTCGCCAGTCCCGACCTTGCGGCGCTGCGCGCGCAGGCCAAAGTCGCCGACGCGCAGGTTTTCGCGGCGGGCCTGTTGCCCGACCCGCAGATCGGCATAGCCGTGGACGATCCGGACGGCTCGGGCACAGTCAAGGCGTTCACACTCAGCGCCGGCTTCGACATCGCTGCCTTGCTCACGCGCCGCGCGCGCGTCGCCGCCGCGCGCGCGAATGCCGAACAGGTACGCCGCGATATCGCCTGGCAGGAATGGCTGGCGGCGAACCAGGTGCGTCTGCTCGCGCGCCGCTATCACTATCTTGAACGCCAACACACCGTCGCCGCACATGCGGCCGATGCGGCGGAAAGATTGCTGGCACTGACCCAAACCGCGCTTGATCAACACAATGCGCGGCTGGACGATCTCGCCCTGCGCCGCGTCGCCGTGCTCGACTCACGCGCACGCGAAGGCGCCCTCGCGCGCGATGCGGAATCCGCGCGCCAGCAACTCAATCAAGCCGTCGGCGTGACGCCGGATACACATCTGCCACTTGCCGACGTGACGGCGCCGCACGATCCGTCCACGCTCGATGCGGCGGCGCTGGAAGAACAGGCGCTGGCGCGGCGGTTGGACCTGGCCGCACTGCGCGCCGGTTATGCCTCGCAGGAAGCGCAAGTGCGTGGCGCGATCCTGCAGCAATATCCGCTGCCGAACATCAGCGTATCGCGTGCACGCGACACCACACCGGTGTACACGAGAGGCGCGTCGGTGAATTTCGCCCTGCCTTTGTGGAACCGCAATCGCGGCGGCGTGGCAGTCGCCGATGCGACACGTGAACAGCTGCACGCCGAGTACGCCGCACGCGCATTCGATGCACGGGCATCCATTGCCGCGCAGGTTGAAGCATTGAAACAGATCGCCGCGCAACGCCAGGCGCTCGATGCGCAGCTCGGCAAACTGCGCACGGAGATGCAACCGCTGGAACAGGCAGCCGAGCGCCGCGATGTGGCTCTGGTAAGCTTCGAGACCGCGCGTGCAGCCCTGCTTGACAAGGAAATCGCCAGCCTCGCGCTGGCGCAAGCACAGTCCGAAGGCGAAGTTGCGCTGGCGATCGATGTGGGGGCATTGATATGGCATTGAAGGTTTTCTGGATCGTCGCGTTCGCCTGCGCGCATGCGCTGATTGGCGCGCCAGCAGCGCACGCCGATGAAGACGATGCCGCGGTGGCGACCGTGGCGAGCGTGCAAGTTGCGACTGCCACGCTCGCACCGATGCGGCAATACATTTCCGCATTTGGCACGCTCGTATTTTCAGCCGATGCGCTGCAGACGCTGTCGGTGCCGTATCAGGCACGCGTCGTGCGTGTCGATGTCGTCGCCGGCCAGTTGGTGCGCAAAGGCGACGCCCTGGTCGAACTGCAACCCACCGCCGCCGCCGCGTTGGAATTGCAGCGTGCGGACAACGACGCGCGGTTCGCAGACACGCAACTGGCGCGCACGCGTGAATTGTTCGCCCAACACCTGGCGACCAATACCGACCTCGCCGCCGCCGAACAGGCCGCGCACAACGCCCAGGCCACGCAGGCTTCCGCGCAAGCGCGCTTTGGTGGACTGGGTGAACACACGCTGCGCGCCGATCACGCTGGCGTGGTCGCCGACATCGCTGCGCGCGCCGGCGAAATCATCGCCGCGGACACGGCGTTCGCGCATGTCGGTGACAACGCCGGTTTGCGCCTGGATCTTGGCGTCGAGCCATCCGCCATCGCCCAGGCGCATGCAGGCGCGCCGGTGCGATTTCATTTGTTGCAGGATGGCGCAGCGCAACGCAAGGCCGTCGTCGAACGCGTCGGCGGTCAGATCGATGCCGCCTCGCGCCTGATTCCTGTCGTCGCCAAACCCGATGCCGACACGCAACTTACGCCCGGCGCAGCCGTGAGCGCACAGATCGAAACCGGCACCGGCAAGCCCGTACTCGGCGTACCGCGCGCGGCCGTGCTCTGGCAGGACAGCAAGGCGTATGTCTTCGTGGTGCAGTCCGGCAAGGCGCGGCGGCGTGCGGTCGAGGTCGGTGCGGACGACGGCGAACGCATCGAAATCAAATCCGGCCTTGCGGCGAACGAATCCGTGGTCACGCTCGGCAACTACGAACTCGAAGACGGCATGGCGGTCAAGGTGCAATGAGCGCCGCCTGGCTGACGCGGCATCAGCGCTCGCTCGGGCTGCTGATCCTGATTCTTGTCGCCGGCGGCATCGCCGCGGCGTGGAACCTGCCGGTCGGCCTGTTTCCGAACATGGATTTTCCGCGCGTGGTGATTGCGATCGACGCCGGCGACCGCCCGATCGAACGCATGCAGGCGGAAATCACGCGTCCGCTGGAGCGGGTGTTGCGCGGCGTGCCGGACGTGGAACGCGTGCACTCGACGACGAGCCGCGGTTCCGCCGAAATCGCGCTCACCTTCGCCTGGGGCGTGGACATGGGTCGCGCGCTGTTGCAGGTGCAGGCGGCGATGAACGGCGCCCTGCCCGCGCTGCCACCGGGCGTGTCGTTCAGCGCGCAGCGACGCGATCCAACCGTTTTTCCGGTGCTTGGACTCACCCTCACCTCGCCCACGCGCGGCGCGGTGGGATTGCGCGATTTCGCCACGCTCGAACTCGCACCGGCGCTGAGCGCCGTGCCCGGCATTGCCGACATCGAAATCCTCGGCGGCCGCAGCGCCGAGTTCCAGGTGCTGCTCGATCCAGCACGCTTGCGCGCCTATGCGCTATCCAGCGCCGATGTGGAACAGGCGCTCAATGCCGGCAACGCGGTTGCCGCGGTCGGGCGCATCGAAGATCGCTATCGGCTTTATCTGACCATTGCCGACACACGCCTGACCGGCGTCGACGACATTCGTCACACGGTCGTGAAAACCGTGAACGGTCAGCCGGTGACGGTCGCCGCGCTGGGGCAGGTGCAACTCGGCCAGCAGCCGGAATTCACGCGCGTGACCGCCAACGGCGGCGACGCGGTACTGATCAACATCCGCCAGCAGCGCGGCGCCAACACGGTGGCATTGGTGCGCGCCGTGCGCGCGCGTCTGGCCGATCTGCGCGCGCAGGTTCCGGCCGACATCCGCGTCGGCACGTATTACGACCAATCCGAATTGATCGTCGCCTCGGCGGCCAGCGTGCGCGATGCCATCCTGATCGGCGCGCTGTTCGCCGCGCTGGTGCTGTTCGCCTTCCTGCGCAGCGCGCGCGTCACCCTGATCGCCGCACTCGCCCTGCCCATCGTCATCGCCATCACCGTTTTGCTGCTGCAACTGTTCGGCATGAGTTTCAACATCATGACCCTCGGCGGCATGGCGGCGGCGGTCGGCCTGATCGTCGACGACGCCGTGGTGATGATCGAGCACATCATGCGCCGCGCCGGCGCACAGCGCGCGGCCGGCGATGTCACCGTGCTCGCCGCAGCGCAGGAAATGCTGCGGCCATTGACCGGATCGTCGCTCGCCACCATCGTCGTGTTTGCGCCGCTCGCCTTCCTCGGTGGTGTCGCCGGCGGTTTCTTCAAAGCGCTGGCGTTGACCATGGCAGCAGGTTTGGCGGTGTCGTGGGCGTTGGCCGCCCTCGCCCTGCCGTTGGTCGCCGCACGCGTATTGCGCGTGGACGATGCGCAGCGCATGGAACAGGCCGAGCGCTGGATTGCCGGTGCGCATCGTGTCTATGTCACGCGCATGCAACGTGCGCTGGCGCGACCGCGTTGGGCGCTGGCGGCCATCGTGATCTGCGCCGTGATCGCCACGCTGTGCTACTGGCGCCTCGGCACCGGTTTCATGCCGCACATGGATGAAGGCGGCTTCGTCCTTGACTACGTCAGCCCGCCCGGCACCTCGCTCACCGAAACCGACCGACTGCTGCGTCAGGTTGAGGCGATCATCAAATCCACACCCGAGGTCGACAACTACTCGCGCCGTACCGGCCTGCAACTCGGTGGCGGCCTGACCGAGGCCAATGAAGGCGATTTCTTCGTGCACCTCAAACCCATGCCGCGGCGCGGCATCGAAGACATCATGAGTGACGTGCGCGCGAAGATCGCCGCGCAAGTACCGGGCCTGCGCATCGAAACCGCGCAATTGATGGAAGACCTGATCGGCGATCTCGTCGCCACGCCCCAGCCCATCGAGGTCAAGGTTTTCGGCCAGAATCCGGCTGCCGACCGCGCCACGGCAGCGCAAATCGCCACCGCGATTGCTAAAATACCCGGCGTGGTCGAGGTTTTCGACGGGGTCAAGATCGCCGGCGATGCCATCGAGGTACGCGTGGATCGCGCGCGCGCCGCGCTGGACGGCCTGGATCCGGACAGCGTGACGCGCCAGCTCGAAACAGAATTGGGCGGCAGCCTTGCCGGGTCGATCCGGCAGGGCGAAAAGCTCGTCGGCATTCGCGTGTGGACGCCGGGCGACCTGCGCCAGCGCATCGGCCAGCTTGCCGCGATGCCACTGCGCGCAGCCGACGGACACACGCTGCCGTTGGGCCGGGTGGCAGAGATTGCGATTGCGCAAGGCCAGCCCGAGGCCGAGCGCGAGGATCAGCGGCCGATGGTTGCGGTGACGGCACGATTGGAAGGGCGCGATCTGGGGTCGGCAATGAGCGATGTGAAAGCAAGCGTGGCGAAGCTGAAATTGCCAACCGGCATGCAGGTCGAATATGGCGGCCTGTACGGCCAGCAACAGGCCTCGTTCCGGCAGATGGCACTGGTGTTTGCCGGCGCCTTGCTGCTGATCGTCACCCTGCTCATGTTCGTGTACGAAAACGTCGCCGTGGTGGCGAGCATCCTGATTGCGACGTTCTGTTCGCTGGCGGGCGTGTTCGCCGGACTGTGGCTGACCGGCACCGAATTGAACCTGTCCTCGATCATGGGACTCACCATGATCCTTGGCATCGTCACCGAAATCGCGATTTTCTATTTCGCCGAAATCGACTTCGCGCGTCCGCTCGATCGCACGGCATTGATCCAAGCCGGCACCATGCGCATGCGTCCGATCCTGATGACGTCCCTGATCGCCATCCTTGCCCTGTCGCCGCTCGCACTCGGCATAGGCACGGGCGCGGCAATGCAGCAACCGCTGGCGATCGCCATCGTGTTCGGCTTGATCGCCGCGGTGCCGATCGTCTTGATCGTGATGCCCATGATCTACGTGCTGCTGGCACGCATGCCGCACGAGGCCGTGACATGAAGTCGGATTTTCGGCTCGTCCTCGCCGGCGCCGCCTGTGCGCTGCTGGCTTCCTGCGCATTGCACACGCCGCTGCCCGACCTGCATGCCGACGTGCCAGCGCAGTGGCGCAATGCGCCTGCCGACGCGGGCAAACTCGGGCCGGCACCGGACCTGGACGCGTGGTGGCATGCCTTCAACGATGCGCAACTCGACGCGCTGATCCAGCGCGCGCTGGCGCAGAACCTGACCGTGCAGCAAGCCAGCCTGCGCCTGCGCGGCGCGCGTGCCCTGCAGCATCGCTCCGGCACGCAGTTCATGCCGCAGGTGAACTTCCATACCTTCTCCGAACCCGATCCCGCCGCCACGACGAGTTACTACGAGATCGGCTTCGACGCGCAATGGGAGCTGGGCTTCTTCGGCCGCGGCCTCGGCAATGCGCGCGTTGCCGCCGCCGATTTGCAAGCGGCGGAAACCAGCGTCACCGCCGCACGCGTGAGCCTGGTCGCCGAAGTCGCGCGCAGTTATGTCGACCTGCGCGCCGCGCAGGCGCGCGCCGGCCTGCTCGATCGCATCGTGGACTTGCGCGAACGCGACGTGGAACTCGCCCGAACGCGCCTGCGCCTGAAGCTGGCAACACAGGACGACGTCGACAAGGCCGCGGGCGAACTCGCGCAGGCACGCGCGGATGCCGCCGAGCCCGCCGCCGCCATCGCGCAGGCGCAACAGGCGCTGGACGTTCTGCTGGCGCAGTCGCAACCGGATGCGAACTTGGCCAGCGCCGCACCACAACCGGTGCTGGGCGCGGTGAGCTTTGCGCAGACTCCGGCCGACCTGCTGCGCACGCGTCCGGAGATCCGCCAGGCCGAACTCGACGTGCTGCGCGCCGCCGGTGAACTCGGCATCGCGCGCGCCGACCTGTGGCCGAAGCTCGGCCTCGGCGGCACGCTGATTTCGTCCACGCGCATGGTCGGCGACATCGACCGTCCGAACAAGGCGATTCCTTCCGCGGGCCCCATGATCGACATCCCGCTGCTCGACTGGGGTGCGCGCCACGACATGGCGAATGCGCGCGAGGCGGGCTTGCAGGCCGCGGTGCTTGGCTACCGCCAGGCCGTGCTCGAAGGCGTGGCCGAAGCCGAAAGCGCGCTCGCGCAATGGCAGCGCGACCAGGCGCGCGCCGACGCCGCGCACGCGCGCCTGGCGCTCGCCGACAACGCCTTGACGCGCGCTCAAACCCTGCGCCGCATCGGCCTGGCCGACGACGCCGACCGCGCGCAGGCCGGCATCGCGCAGGCGCAGGCGCAGCTGCAGGCGTCGCTCGCGCAACGCGATGCCGCCATCGCCTTCATCGCGGTATACAAATCCTTCGGCGGCACGCTACCGCCACTGGCGATGCAATGAGCGTCGTCGCGCTGGCCAGCAAGACGCTGTTCTACGAATGGCGCAAGTTCCTGCCGGCGGCGCTGGCGGTCGCGTTTTCCGGCCTGCTGCTGTTGATGCAGGCGGCGCTGATGTTCGGCATCTTCGACTCGGCCAGCGTGTACGTGAACAAATCCGCCGCCGATCTGTGGGCCGGCTATCCGGGCACGCAGACCATCGAGCTCGGCCGGCCGATTCCGCGCGACACCGAAATGGCGCTGCGCATGGACCCGGCCGTGATCCGCGTCGAACCCTTCCACTGGATCGACGGCGACTGGCGCGGACCGGTCAGCCACGGCAGCCTGTCGGTGTTCATCTCCGGCATCGATCCCGCGCCCGATGGCCTGATGTTCGCGCACGCCATCCCGGCGCCCATGCGTGCGCTGCTTTACGAACCCGACGCGGTGATCGTGGATGCCGCCGACCTGCCCAAGCTCGGCCTGCCGATCGGCGGCAGCGCCACGCTCAACGGCCATCGCGTGAAGATCGTCGCCGCCTGCCACGGCCTGCGTGCACTAGGCGGCGTCAATATCGTCACCTCCGTCGCCACCGCGCGGCGCCTGAATTCGGATCCCGCCAATGCCGATCGCGTGGCCTATTACGTCGCCAAGCTGCGTCCCGGTGCCAATGCGGACGCGGTGCGCGACCGCATCCAGGCGGCCTGGCCGCAGCGCCATTTCACGGTGTGGACGCGCGCCGAATTCGCGCACACCGCGGCGACCTACTGGATGTTCGAAACCGGCGCGGGCCTGGGATTCGTATTCTTCACCTTCATCGTGTTCCTGGTCGGCACCGTCATCACCAGCCAGACCCTGATGGCGGCGGTGGCGAGCCACGTGCGCGAATACGCCATGCTCAACGCGCTCGGCGCCGGCACCGGCGCGCTGCGCCGCGTGGTGCTGGAACAGGCCCTGATCGTGGGCAGCTTCGGCATCGTCGCCGGCGCGGTTGCCTGCGCACTGCTCATCGCGCTCGCACACAGCCAGAATGTGCCGGTCGCCTTCGACACCAGTGCCGCGATCGGCTGCGGCGTGCTGGTGCTGACCATCGCCCTGGTCTCCGGCGTCATGGCGGTGCGCACGATCGCGCACCTGGAACCGGCCAACCTGTTGCGCTGACATGGCCCGAGTCCATCCCAAAACCTGCTCCGCTCGACATCTCGAACGCCGGCTGTGCTCGGAATCCTCATGTACGCAAAAGTACACTCCGGTTCCTGCGCGCACGCGGCGTTCAATCTGTCTTCGCTCGCGACGGTTTTGAAATGAACTTGACCCACGCCCTGATTGCCGAAGACGTCGCCAAGGCCTACACCACGGGCAAGATCGACACGTCCGTGCTCGACGGATTGTCGTTGGCGCTGGAAGCACGCGAACTCGCGCTCGTACTCGGCCCTTCCGGATCCGGCAAGAGCACGCTTCTGGCGATCTTGTCCGGCCTGCTGCGGCCGGATCGCGGCCGTATCGTCGCGCTCGGCGAGGATTTGTGGAAATTGTCGCGCGTGCAACTCGAACGCTTCCGCCTGCAGCACACCGGCTTCGTGTTCCAGGGCTTCAACCTGTTCCCGGCATTGAGCGCGGTGGAACAGGTGATGCTGCCGCTGGGCTACCTCGGGCTGGACAAGCGCACCGCGCAGAATCGCGCGCTCGCCGCGCTGGAAGAAGTAGGGCTGGGCTCGCGCGTGCACCTGCGTCCGCTTGAGATGTCCGGCGGCGAAAAACAACGCGTGGCGATCGCGCGCGCGCTGGCGAAGAAACCGCAATTGCTGTTCGCCGACGAGCCGACCAGCGCGCTGGACAGCGTCAACGGCAAGATCGTGATCGATTCGCTGCACCGCATCGCGCGCAACTTCGGCGCGACCGTGGTGTGCGTCAGCCACGACCACCGCCTGGCGGCCAGCGCCGACCGCATCATCACGATCCAGGATGGCCTGATCCAGTCCGATACGGTGTCCTCCGCCAACGGCCGATCGGATAAACTGCACAACGGCACCGTGCCTGCGGACGCCGCGCAACCGGAACCCGCATCATGAAACGTCACTCGCTCCCGCGCGCCATTCTTGCGCTCGCCGCCTGCGCCGCGCTCGGCGCGTGTTCGCACAAGGACGCCGCCACGGCACCGGCGAACGCCGCGCCGCCGGCCTTCATTGCGATGGCGCGCGGCCAGGTCGATGTGCAAGGCGGACTGATCCGCATCGCCGCGCCACGCGATGGCGTGATCGCGCAATTGCATGGCGATCCCGGCAGCGAGGTCAAGGCTGGCGACGTGCTCGCCCAGCTCGATCCGAAGCAGGCCGAACTTTCCGCCGGCATCGCACAGGCGCAATTGGATCAAGCGGTCGCGCGCGCCGCCGCGCTGCGCACGCAGGTGGCCGGACTCAAGCCGCGCGCGGAACGCGCCACCGAGGCGGCGAAGGCCGGTGCCGCCACCCAGCAATCCGCCGACGACGCACAACAGGCACTGGCCGAGGCGAATGCACAACTCGGCGAAGCCGATGCCGCGGTCGAAGCCGCGCGGCAACATCTCAAGCAGGCACAGCACGAAGTGTACGTGCTCGCCATCCGCGCGCCGGTGGCCGGTCGCGTCGTCGCGCGCCACGCGCACCTGGCCGATGTCGTATCACCGCAGTCCGCCACGGCTCTGTTCACCGTGTTGCCCGACGCCCCACGCATCGTGCGCGCGGAATTGAACGAGGCCTTCCTCGCCAAGGTCAGCGTCGGCATGCACGCCGAAGTGGTCACCGTGGACGGCGCCGGCAAGACCTATGCCGCCACGGTCACGCGCATCGGCGACGTGTTCGGACCCAGCACACTCATCGAGGACCCGCAGGAAGCGACGGACACCCGCGACGTGGTGTGCATCCTCAAGCTCGACTCGAGCGAGCTGCGCGTGGGGCAACGGGTGCAGGTGCGGTTCAAGGCGCACCAGTAAAACCGAGCTTTTGCTCGTCATTCCGGCAGGGACTGCCGGAATCCAGTCGCCATGGATGGCGGTCTTTGCCAATGTGCAGCGCCGCGTCCTGCAATCTGGATCCCGGCAATCCTTGCCGGGATGACAAGAAAAGACTACTTTCCTCCAAACGCCTCGCCGAAGAAACTGTGCATCAACGCAAACGCACGATGCGCGACTTTCGCATCGTACTTGCAGCCGTGCATGGAACCGTCCGCGCTCGGTATCGCAAAGCAATGCACCGCGCCGCCGTAGTTGACGAACTGCCAGTCGACGCCGGCGTCGCGCATTTCCTTCTCGAAGCCCTGGATCGCCGATTCCGGCGTGAAGCTGTCGTCCGCTCCGTTCATGGCCAGCACCATGCCCTTGATGTTCTTCGCCAGCGCTGGATCGTCGGTCGACAGACTGCCATGGAAAGTCGCCGTGCCGGCGATGTTCGCGCCGCTGCGCGCCAGGTCCAGCGCGACCGCGCCGCCGAAGCAGAATCCGATCGCGCCCCAATGCTTGCCATCCAGTGGCGCCTTGCCTTGCTGTGCGACCAATTGCGCCAGCGCCGCCTTGATGCGTGCGCGCAACTCGTCGCGGTGCTTGTACAGGTTGCCCGATGCCTTGCCGGCTTCGTCCGGATTCTTCGGGCGCACCGCGGTGCCGTACACATCGGCGACGAGGATCACGTAGTCGGAGCCGGCGATCTGCTTGGCGAGCGCGATCTGGTTCGCATTCATGCCATACCAATCCGGCGCCATCACCAGCCCCGGGCGCGGCGTCTTCACCGCATCGTCGTAAACCAGCACGCTTTGCATCTTTGCGCCATCGACCGTGTAGTCGATGTTGCGCGCAACCATCTCCGCCTGCGCCGCACCGGATCCCAGGCCCAATACCGCAAGCGTTGCGAGCACCCGTTTCATGGCCAATCCTCCGCTGGAAAAGGAATGTAAATGCTACGCCGGCGCCGCGTCGCCGTCATGCAGTGCGTGCGCTGGCGCGCTACACTGGCTCGGCCTTTTTTCTGGAGCCGTCCATGAAGCCTTCCACCCTTGCCCTCGCCCTGGCTGCCGCCGCGTTCACGCTGCCGGCCGCCGCCCAGCACAAGCCCGAGCAGGTCATCCATTACCGGCAGTCGGCGATGACCATGATCGGCTGGAACTTCGGCGCGCTCGGCGCGATGGTCAAGGGCAAGACCGCGTGGGACGCCAAGCAATTTGCCGTGCACGCCGACCGCATCGCCAGCCTTGCGCCACAGGTGCTGGAAGGCTTTGCGCCGGGTTCGGACAAGGGCGCCAAGACCGAAGCCAAGCCCGGCATCTGGACCAACTACGACGACTTCAAAGCCAAGGATTCGGACCTCGTCAAGCAAACCCAGGCGCTGAGCGACGTCGCACGCGGTGGCGACGAAACCGCGATGAAGGCGCAATTCAAGAAGACCGGTGAGGCTTGCAAGGCCTGCCACGACAAGTACAAGCAGGAATAATCCGCCGCTTCTTCACGCAGCCCACCACACCAACGTCGCCACGAGCGCGGCGCAGAGCGCGACCAAAACCAGCGCCAGCCAGCTACTGGCGAAGCGCAAGTCGCGCATCGCGCCGACGCGCTTGGCGCCGGTGAACATCGGCGTGATCAGATTGTCGTGCTTGAGCAGCAGATACAGCAGCACGGCCACGATGTGCAGTCCAATGAGGACCAGCAACAGGTTCTCGTTCCAGTGGTGCACGCGCGTCATCAGCTTGACGGTCTTGCCGGATACGTGCGCCACCAGCGGGCCGTCGGTATCGATGTCGTCGCTGGCGAACAATCCACTGATCGCCTGCACGGCAACGCACGCCAGCAGCGCCAGCACCGACCAGCCGCCGAGTGGATTGTGTCCGATGCGCGTTGGCACATGTGCAGACATGGACTCGCGCAGGTAGCGCCACACCGCCCCAGGGCCACGCACGAAGTCGGCGAAGCGGCTGGTCTGCGAACCGAAAAAACCCCACAGCACGCGGAAGGCGATCAACACCAGCGTGGCGTAGCCGAACCGGAAATGCCAGTCCATGTCGAGGAAATGGAATTCCCCGGTCGCGTATTGCAAGCCGATCAGCACCACCAACGACCAGTGGAACAGGCGCGTCGGCAGGTCCCAGACGCGTTGCGATTGCGGGGGTGCATTCATCGGATTCCCAGTCCTTCGATGTGGGCAATGGCGGCGGGATCGAATCCCGCCAGGCGCGCGAATTCGCGGCCGCGTTCGGCGTAGTCGTGGAACTGATCGAAGCTCGGCGCGCCGGGCGAGAGCAGCACCACGCCACCCGCGGGCGTGTGCGCCCGCGCGACGGCGACCGCCTCGGCCAGTGTCGCTGCCGACTGCACGGCGAATCGCGGCGCAGCGACTGCCCTCAATGCTTGCGCGATATGCGGACCATTGGCGCCGCTGGCGATGATGGCGAGCGGCGCATGGCGCGCGACATGTTCCACGAAGGGACTCCAGTCGACGCCGCGATCGAATCCGCCGACGATGACAGCGACCGGGCGCTGGCCAATGCTGTGCAGCGCTTCTACCGTCGCGTACGGCGTAGTGGCAATGCTGTCGTTGATGTATTCGATGCCATCGCGCAATCCCAGCGATTGCAGTCGGTGCGGCAGCGGCGTGAAGTTGCGGACGTACGGTGCCGACGCAACAGCATCCAGTCCCGCCGCATCCAGCGCCGCAAGCGCGGCGCACGCATTCATCGCATTGTGATCGCCCGGAACAGGCAGTCGCGCCAACGGCAGCACTGTCACGTCGTTGCGCCGGATCGCACCGTCGCGCACATGCCAGCCAGTCGCGTCGCCAAACGACACGCGCTGCGGATGCGATTTCGTGCGCTCGATCAAATCAGGCTGCGCGGCATTGACGATCAGCGTGCGCGCGGCATCGGCGAGTTTCAGTTTGTCGGCGACGTAGCGCTCGCGCGTGCCGTGCCAGTCCAGGTGTTCCTCGTACAAATTCGTGATCACGCCGACCTCGAGTGGCCCGGCCTCGCCAGTCTGGAAACTCGACAATTCGACCACCCACAAGTCTGCGCGCTGGCCATCCAGATCGAGCAGCGGCATGCCGATGTTTCCCGCGAGTGCGGTGCGGACCCCGAGCGAGCGCGCCAGATGTGCGATCAAGGCGCTGGTCGTGCTCTTGCCCTTGGTGCCGGTCACGCCGATCACGCGCGCACCTGGATTTTCGGCAAACCACAACGCGGTACCCGAAGTGAATTTCACGCCGGCGGCGAGCGCTTCGGGTACAGGCGATTTGTACGGGCTGATTCCGGGCGATTTGATGATGATGTCGAACTTCCCAAGCGAAACGGCATTGGGTGGCGTCGTAATGATCTCAATCAAGCCCCTCTCCCCTTGCGGGAGAGGGGTTGGGGAGAGGGGCAGCTTGTGAATGCCTGAATGCGACGGATGCTTCTCACCCTCTCCCCCATCCCCTCCCCCATCGAGGGGGAGGGGAGAAATCTGTCTTGCTTCGGATTCACTGCAAAACAGCGAAATCGACTTACCCGCAAATCGCCTGCGCAAGGCTGCCAACGCCGCCCTGCCCTCGCGGCCAAAACCCCAGACCGCGACGCGCGCCTGTTCGAGTTCAGCCATGCGCATGCAGCAGGCCTTGCAAACGGAACGGCAGGAAATGCTGTGAAGACGGCGCCAGCAGCGGAGCAAGATCGAGTCCGGCGCGATCCAGTTGCGGCGCGATTTCTTCGACGAAGCGCGCGATGAGTGCGTCCTCGCGCCACTCGGCGCGCTGCGCCAGCGCTTGCATGGCGGCGCGCGATTCGCGGCCCTCGCCGACGCATTCGAAAGGTTTGTGTTCGCGGTATTCGAGCAATGCGTCGAAGCCGGACGCGAGTTCCGCATCGTCGAGCAGATTGCGGCCGAAGATCGCGAGCAGGCGCGGCTTGGCCACGAACGGCGCCAATGCCAGAAACACGAAATGGCATTTCGGACATTGCCCGCACCAGCGATCGGCGGGTTTTTCGCCGCGAATGCGAAAGTTCCGATTGCAACTGGAAAATACCTCGTCGTAGCGCGTGCTGCGCGCAAACGCTCGCGTCACGGCGAGCTCCGACCACGGCCGCAGCAGCGAGAAATAGTCCAGATCTGCGGCGATATGCGACTTTGTGTACTCGCGCAGGAGCCGCTCGAAATCCAGCGACTTGCTCCATTGGTGATTGACCGGCTGGCCGTCGTATTCGAGCGTCGCCACTGACGCCGACGCCTCGTTGGAGAACGCGATTGCATCGAAGCCGTAGAGGATCGCCGCGCAGATCAGGATGGCCGAATTGATCGCCGTCACCGGGATATGGCCGTTGTGCGCACCGAGCCGGTTGTATTCGAACAATTCCGGCGCGAGACGACGCTTCAGATTCAACGTCGGCAATCCGGTGCGCTGCGCGCAGGCCGCGATCAGCGCCGAATCGCCGACCCACACAGCGGTCATCGGCTCGTCGACGCTTTTCAGCATCTCGACGCTGACCAGCGAATCCTTGCCGCCGCCGATGGGAACGAGGGTGCGGCGCGCAAGATGCAACACCGGCGCTGATCCTGCGCTGACTGCTGCATGCGGAAAGCGAATCTTGCCGCGCAAATCCACGGCATTGCGATATGCGAATTCCGCCAGCCCGTGCGCGTAGACGGTATCCATGAAGCGCGCGAGGTCGGCGTCCAGCGGCGCGCCCTCGACCATGATTTCTTGCGGGATGCCGGCCTTGTAGTAACTCACGCCCGCGATCAGATGCAGCAAGCGCAACGCGGCGGCAAACGCGGATTCTCGCTCGGGCGGCAGCGCCGGCGCATCCGGAAAGCCGATGCGCTCGACCAGCTCCGGACCGTCGTCGAAGGCGTACACAAGCTGCGCCTCGCCCTGCGCATAGGTGCAACGCACGAAGCGGAAAACCTTTGCCTGGCGTGGGTCGATCAACGCGTTCAAATGACCAACTCCGTTGCGGGATCGCGCAAATTGTAATGCGAGGCCATCGCCGCGCCGTAAGCGCCGGCCTGCGCGATCAGCAGCACATCGCCTTCGCGCGTGGGTGGCAGGCGGCGATTGGAACCGAGCACGTCGCCGGATTCGCAGATCGGACCGACGATTTGCACGAGTTCCGTCGCGGCCTCATCGCTGCGCGTAAGGTTGACGATTTCGTGATACGCCTCGTACAGCGCCGGACGGATCAGCGAATTCATGCCGGCATCGCAGCCGACGTAGCGCACATCGCCCTTGCGCTTGGTCTGGGTCACGCGCGCGAGCAGCACGCCGGCGTCGGCGACGAGATAGCGCCCCGGCTCGGCCCACAACTCGAATTGCGGATAGGCGGCTTTCACTTCCGCCAGCCCCGTGGAAAGTGCGACCAGATCCAGCGGCGTTTCATCGCCGCGCGCCGGCACGCCGAGCCCGCCGCCAATATTGAGCACATGCACGCTGCCGATTTTCTCGCCAAGACTCGCGAGCTGCACGTAGACGTCGCGCCAATGCGCGGCATCGAGAATCCCGGAACCCAGGTGCGCGTGCAGGCCGGCAATGCGCACGCCGTGGCGATCGGCGAGGCGATGAAACTCCGGCAGTTCGTCCAGCGCCAATCCGAACTTGGATTTCGCGCCACCGGTCCTGACCTTGTCGTGATGGCCGCGACCGGCGCCAAGGTCCAGGCGCAAGAAAATTTCGCGGCCGGCGAAATCCGCGCCCCAGTGTTCGAGTGGATGCAGATTGTCCAGCGTCACCGGCACGCCGCTCGCCAGCGCTGCGGCGTATTCGGCACGCGGCGCGAAGTTCGGCGTGAACAGCCGTGCGGCCTGTGGTACCGATTGCGCGGCGCGTTCGAGCTCACCGGGCGACACGCACTCCAGGCCGAAACCTTGCACGGCAATTTCCTTGAGCAAGGCCGGATGCGCATTGGCCTTGATCGCGTAGAACCAGCGATCGACCGGTTTGATTGCGCGCAACGCCTGCGCACGCTCGCGCACCGCGGCAATGTCGTAGACGTAGCGCGGCGTGCCTTGTTCGGCCAGCGACAACAACTCGCTGCGGCGCGTTTGCCACCACGGCGCGCCTTGGGAAAATTGCTCCTTTTTATACAACTCGCGCCAGCTCGGGCCGAAGATCGCGCGATCTTCCACGCGCATCGCCTCGGCGCGGATCAGCAGCGCATGCAGGTTCGGAAGCATACCGGCGGCGATGGCCTCGTCGACGACAAAAGTCAGATTGAGATTGTTCGACGACTGCGAAATCAGGTGCACGCGCTGCGGCCCGAACTCGGCGAGCACGGCGGACAACCTGTGTAACATCGAGCGCATGCCGCGTCCGACCAACGTGATGGCCGCGCACGGCGCGATCACCTTCACCCGGCACACTTTCGCCAGGTCCGCGCACAGCGCCGACAATACATCGGAATTGAGCAGGTTTTCGCCGGGATCGAGCGACACGGTGACGTTCGTTTCCGACGTGCCGACCAGATCGATGGAAAGACCATGGCGCTTGAACTGCTCGAACACGTCGGCGAGAAAGCCGACCTGCTGCCACATGCCGATGGATTCCATCGCGATCAGGGTGATGCCGCCGCGCGATGAGATCGCCTTGACGCTGGGCGCGGCATCCGGCGCGGCCACGCCGATTTGCGTGCCGGCCAGGTCCGGGAAATTCGTGTCGCGAATCGCCAGCGGCACGCGCGCCTCGCGCACCGGATTGATGCAGCGCGGATGCAGCACCTTGGCGCCGGTGGTCGCGATCTCCTGCGCTTCTTCGTAATCGAGCCGCGACAACAGTCGAGCGTTCGGGACCGTCCGCGGATTGGCGCTGAACATGCCGGCGACGTCGGTCCAGATTTCCACCCGCTCGGCTTTCAGCATCGCCCCGAAATAGCTCGCCGAGGTATCCGAACCACCACGGCCGAGGATCACGGTTTCACCATCGATATTGCGCGCCATGAAACCTTGCGTGATGAACAAAGCGCCGCGTTCGCCCAAGGCTGCGGCGAAGGCGGCATCCGGCGCCGTGGGCACCGATGCGCACAGATAGCGACTCCAGGCGTTCTGGTTCGGCAGCGCCTGCGCAAGCAGGTGCGCGCGTGCATCCAGCCACTGCGCCGACAGGCCGAGCCGGTTGAGGTACGCCACGCCGAGTGTCGAGGACAACTGCTCGCCCAGCGCCAGCACTTCCGCCTGCCACGGCAGTGCGCCCGCTTCCGCGCGCACGTTTTCGGCGAGCGCATCGAGGCGTTCCAGCCAGTAGTCCAACAGTGCGCGCTCGGGGAGCTCCAGTTCAGCGAACATCGCCGCGTGACGCGCGCGGATCTCGTCGCGGATGGCCGCGCGCATGCCCGCGTCGGTTTGCGTCTCGCCCAGCGCCTTGAGCTGGTCGGTGATGCCCGACAGCGCCGACACCACGATCAGCACGTTTTTGTCGCGTTCGCGCCAGCCGCGCGCGATGGCGGCGATCTTGTCCCAACGCGCCCGCGTGGACACGCTGGTGCCGCCGAACTTGAGCACGACCCACGGCGGTGGCGTGGCGGTGGGCGACTGCGGCATTGCCTTCGGATCCGGAAACACGGGACAAGGGGCCATTGTCCTTGTGCACCGCAAAAAAACAAGGGAAGAATGGGGCCGTTGGCTGGCGAATCGCGGGCGCCGCAGCGCGAACGTCATGTTTTTTCGCTATCATGCGCCCGCCGTCAAATGGGATCGTTGCGGACGGTTCGGGATTACAAGTGTTCAGGACGGCACCACGGTGCCGCTCGTTCTTTCGCGCTTTGCGGTTCACCTGACAAAGGGGATGCACATGTTACGTAGCGCCTGTAGGAAGCTGCTGCCGACACTGGCTGGCAGCCTGCTCGCTGTCACCTGCGCCATTGCGCAGAACATCACCACCTCCGGCATCAACGGCCGCGTGCTCGACGCCACGGGCCAACCCGTCGCCGGCGCCACGGTTCTGATCAAGCACCGCCCGACCGGCACGGTCGTCGCGACGACCACCGATGCCGCCGGCCGCTATTCGGCGCAGGGCCTGCGCGTCGGCGGCCCGTTCGACGTGCGCGCGGACAAGGGCGGCGCCATGGTCGCCGAACAGGACAACATCTTCCTGCAGCTGGGCCAGCCCTCGTCGATCACCCTCGCGGCAGCCGCCGCGAAATCGCTGGAAACGATTACGGTGAGCGCGTCCACGGCCGCGTTGACATTCGCTTCCGACAACAAGGGATTGTCGACGAACATTTCGCAACGCCAGTTGCAGGCCACGCCGACGGGCAACCGTTCGATGGACGACGTGTTGCGCCTGGATCCGCGCGTCACCGTGATGGACCAGGGCATCGGTTCGGTATCGGCCAACGGCCAGAACAATCGCTACAACAACATCGCCGTCGACGGCGTGAGCCAGGGCGATCCGTTCGGCCTCAACGCGAACGGCCTGCCCTACCAGAAATCACCGATCTCGCCCGAATCGATCGCCGAGTACAACATTTCCACGGCGAACTACGACGTCGTGTCCGATGCCGTCGGCGCCGATGTCAATGCCGTGACCAAAACGGGCACCAACGAATTCCACGGCTCGGCCTACTATTCCTACCGCAATGCCAAGCATCTGGTCGGCGACGCCGGCTGGCTGGGCAGCGGCACGCCGGGTTACAACTACAACGGCTATCACCTGGACTGGACCGGCGGCTTCAACCTCGGCGGTCCGATCATCAAGGACACGCTGTTCTTCTTCATTGCCGCCGAACACGAGCGCACGACCGGCATCGGCGCCGATTCCGTCAATGGCCTGGACTACAGCCTCGGCAACGGCCCCTCGACGAGCAACAAGATCTCCCCCGGGGACTTGCAGAAAGTCATCGACGCCGCGACCGCGCTCGGTTTGCATCCGGGCGTATTTGGCGCCGGCGCGGGCGGACTGACCTACGACGACAAGCGTTACCTTGCCAAGATCGACTGGAACATCGCCAACGGACACCGCGCCAACTTTACCTATCAACGCACCGACGAGCAGTTGCCGGCGGTTGGCGGCAATTCCACCAACAGCATCGGCCTGTCCAGCTACACCTACACGAAAGCGATCCGCACCGACAACTACGTCGCCAGCATCTTCGACGACTGGAGCGACAACTTCTCGACGGAAGCGAAGGTCGGCTACCAGAAGTTCACGCAGAACACGACCGCGCCGTGGCAGCAGCCGGCGATCGCCGTGATCCTCTCGCCCACCGGCAGCGGACCGACGATTAATCTTGGCGAAGAGCAGTTCCGCCACTACAACCGCATCAACACGAAGAAGACCAGCCTGTTCTTTGCCGGCACCTACACGCTGGGCGACCACGCGATCAAGGCCGGCTTCGACTACACCAGCACGGATATTTTCAATCTCTTCGGCCGCACCGAATTCGGCCAATACACGTTCTGGGGCATCACGAACTTCGCCAACGGCATCTACAACAGCTACAACCTGCTGCACCCGGCACCCGGCTATACGCTCAACGACATCGCCGCTGCGTGGACCTACACGCAGACCAGCCCGTTCATCCAGGATACCTGGCAAGTCACGCAGAACCTGTCCTTGCAGTACGGATTGCGTGCGGACATTCCCGGCTCGGACGGCAAATTGCCGCTCAACCCGAAATTCCAGCAGGTGTTCGGCTATCCGAACAACTACACGGTGGGTTCGCACAACCTCGTGATGGAGCCGCGCGTATCGTTCAACTATGCATTCGACAGCAGCTACAAGACGCAACTGCGCGGCGGTGTCGGCATCTTCCAATCCGCCCCGCCGGCGGTATGGCTGTCGAATCCTTACGCGAACAACGGCGTGACGCTGGCGTCGTACACCTCGTTCAACCCGACGGCCGTTCCGTTCAGCCCCGATCCGTTCAACCAGAACGTCCCGGTCAGCGGGCCGCCGCCATTCGCCGTGGACACGATCGCGAAGGACTTCAAACTCCCGAACTCGCTGAAATTCAGCCTGGCCCTGGATCGCGAACTGCCGTGGTGGGGCCTGATCGCCAGCGCCGAATACGTGCACGTCAACGTGATCGACGGCATCTTGTACCAGGCGATCAACTTCGGCGCGCCGACCGGCCTGTTGCCCGACGGCCGCCAGCAGTTCTGGAAAACGCCGGGCGAAGCGCCGAAATCCGCCGACGCCCTGGCCAACCAGAACCGCGCGTTCAGCACGCAGTCGACGCTGCTGACGAACACGCACAACGGCAAGTCCGACACCTTCACGCTCGGCGTCAACAAACCGTTCAGCAGCAGCCTCTCGGGCGGCGCGAGCATCACGTTCTCGCACGCGACGGATGTCGACCCCGGCATCGACACGATCGCCTACAGCGGCTACCAGCGCAACGCGCGCGTGAATCCGAACGCCGACATCCCGGGCACGTCGAACTACAACGTTCCGCGCAGCATCAAGTTGTCGCTGAACTGGCAGCACAATTTCATCGACAACCTGCGCACGCAGGCATCGGTGTTCTACAGCGGCCGCACCGGCAATCCGTATACCTGGACGTTCAGCAACGATGCGAACGGCGACAGCATCGCCGGATTCGATCCGGTCTACATCCCGACCGCGAACGACCCCAAGGTGGCCTTTGCCAACGGTACCGCCGCCTCGGTCATCCAGCAGTTCGAGGATTTCCTTGCGCATGACAAGTACCTGAGCGGCCATCGCGGCATGATCGCCGGCCGCAACAGTTCGCACCTGGCCTGGGCCAACCAGCTCGACCTGAGCTTCGCGCAAGAGGTGCCGGGACTGTGGGGCAAGGGCGAGGTGCGCTTCGACATCTTCAACTTCCTCAACCTGCTCAACAACAAGTGGGGCGAGCAGCAGGTCGCCGGCTTGTACAACACGCGCAATCTGGTCGGCTATGGCGGCGTGAATGCGAATGGACAGTATGTCTACACGCTGCCAACCGACAAGAACGGCAACTACCAACCACAGGCGCTGGCGTTCTACGACGGCGGTTTCTACGATCCCAGCCGCGTGGTTTCGCGCTGGTCGGTCATGGTGACGTTGCGCTACAAGTTCTGAGCGCACGCGGATATGCAAGTTTGAAACGGCGCCGCCATGGCGCCGTTTTCATTCGCCAAGCGCAAATCCGGCATTAGTGCGAAAATTGGCTCCTGGAGATCGCATTCATGCCCGACAATCCCTTCCGCCGCACCAAGCCAGAACCGGTTCCGCCGGTCGCGGCCAGCGCCCGTGAAAAGACCGTGCCGCTGCGCATCAACGGCAAGGCGTTCTTCCACAATGGCGACCCGGACATGCCGCTGCTGTGGTACCTGCGCGACGTGCTGCGCCTGACCGGCAGCAAGTACGGCTGCGGCATCGGCGAATGCGGCGCCTGCACGGTGCTCGTGGACGGCAAAGCCCAGCATGCTTGCCTGTTGCCGGTGAAATCCATGGCGCAGAGGGAGATCGTCACCATCGAAGGCCTGGCCGGCGATGCCGCCCTGCATCCGCTGCAGGAAGCGTGGATCGCCGAAGACGCCATCGGTTGCGGCTACTGCCAAACCGGCCAGATCATGGCCGCGGCGGCGCTGCTCAAGCGCAAGCCACGCCCGGACGACGCCGACATCGACGCCATTCCCAACCTGTGCCGCTGCGGCACGTATCCGCGCATCCGCGCCGCGATCGCGCGCGCGGCCACCGCGCCGGTCGAGGGCAAGCGGTGATCTTCGATTCCTCGCGACGCCGCTTCCTTGCCGTCGGCGCGAGCGCGGCCGGCGCCTTGCTGGTCGGCTGGCGCGTGCAGGCGCAGGATGACCTGCCGTACCTGGGCGCACGCTTCCAGGCGCCGCAGCTCACCGATTTCTTGCGCGTCGAGGCCGACGGCACGGTCGTCATCGGTGCGCGCGGTTGCGAGGTCGGCCAGGGCGTGAAAACCGACTTGCCGATGCTGATTGCCGAGGAACTCGACGCGGACTGGAACCGCGTGCGCGTGGAACAGTTGCCCTACGGTTACGTCGATACCGATAGCGGCCCCGGCGACCGCTACGGCGACCAGGGCGCAGGCGGCGATGCCACGCCGGCGGCGTGGGCACAACTGCGCCAGGCCGGCGCGGTCGCACGTTGGTTGCTCGTGCAATCCGCCGCGCAACAATGGAGCCTGGATCCCGCGACGCTGCGCACCGAAGCCGGTTTCGTGATCGCCGCCGACGGGCGCAAACTCGGCTTCGGTGAACTTGCCGCCAACGCCGCGACGCTGGATGCGCCGCCAAATCCCTTGCCGTTGAAGGATCCGGCGCAATTCCGCCTTATCGGCAAGCCGATGCGCACGGTCGACGCGCGCGAAGTCGTGCTCGGTCGCACCGAATACGGCATCGACAGTTATCTTGGCAATGCACTCGTCGCCGTGATCGCGCGCTGCCCGTATCCCGGTGGCGCGCTGGCCGCGCTCGACGATGCGCAAGCGCGCCAGCTATCCGGCGTGCGTGGCGTCCATGTACTGCCCGGACCCAAGCCCGACGCGCCCTTCGATGGCGCGCTGGCCGCCGGAGTCGCCGTGGTGGCCGACGACACCTGGTCGGCACTGCGCGGGCGCGACAAGCTCAAGATCACCTGGAAACCCGATCCGGCCTGGGCGGGCGATTCCAGCGCCTCGCTCGAAGCCCGCGCGCAGGCCTTGCTTGGCGACGACGCCCACGCCATCGTGGTACGCAATGACGGTGATTTCGCCAAGGCACAGAAGGCGGCGCGCGGCAACACGATCCAGGCGCGTTACCAGATGCCACTGCTCGCGCATGCCACGCTCGAACCGCCGAGCGCAACGATCGCAGTCAGCCGAGACAAGGTCGAACTGATCGCCGGCCTGCACGACCCGGCCGGCGCATCGCGCGTGCTGCAGGCGATCACCGGCGTGGCGCGCGATGCCATCGACATCCGCCTGCCGCGTGCGGGCGGCGACCTCGGCCGGCGCCTGCACAACGACTTCGTCGCCGAGGCCGCGCTCGTGGCCAAGGCCGCCGGCAAACCGGTGAAGCTCGTGTGGATGCGCGAGGATGACCTGCAACACGACTTCTACCGGCCGTTCGGCATCCATGACCTGGCTGCCACGCTCGATCACCGCAAGCAGATCACCGGCTGGTCGCATCGCGTGGCGGCAACGCCGCGCAACTGGCGCGACGAGCGCTTGGCCGGGCAGCCGGCTTTCGCCGGCATCCTCGATGCGGATGCGTTTCCCGCCGGGCTCGTCGCCAATCTCCAGCAATGGTTCAGCGCGCTGCCCTGTGGACTGCCGCGCGGTGAATTCCTCGGCGGTGCGCAGGCCTTCCAAGCCTTCGCGGCGCAAAGCTTTCTCGATGAAATTGCCCACGCCACCCGCCAGGATCCGCTCGTGCTGCGCATGAACCTGCTCGGTGCGCCGCGCATGCTACGGCCCGGATTCGACACCGGGCGACTGGCCGGCGTCTTGCGCATCGCCGCCGGCAAGATCGACTGGCAACACAAGCCGACCAATGGCCACGGCCTGGGGCTGGCCTGTCATGCCGGCGATGGCGCGTATGCCGCGCACGCGTTCGAAGTCTCGGTCGATGGCAACGACCTGACCATCCATCGCGCGGTGTGTGCGGTCGATGCCGGGCGCACGCTCAATCCGCTGAACCTGCAGGCGCAGGTGGCAAACACCACGCTGGCGGCAATTTCGGCAAGCTTGCACGAAGCGATCACGCTCAAGGCCGGCCAGGTGCAGCAACACAATTTCCCCGACTATCCCTTGCTGCGCATGCGCCAGTCACCGCGGGCCATGGAAGTGCACAGCATCGACAGCGCCGCCGATGCGGCCAGCGTCGATGATTGCGTCGCCGCGAGTGCGGCACCAGCGCTGGCCAACGCGGTGTTTGCGGCCACGACCGTGCGCGTGCGCAAGCTGCCGCTGATGCCGGAGTTGTTGCGTTTGCTCTGACGGATCAGTAGTCGCAAGCCTGCTGCTCGATCCTGCGTTTGTCCGCGGCGTGTTCGCCGGCCGCGTCTTCGGTTTGCCGTTGACCGACATCGTTGAGCGGATCCAGCGGATTGCCCATGATCAAGTGCGCCATGTGGGCGCTGCTGGCTGCCGCGGCAGCCGCTTGTGCCGGTGTCAGCCCATCATCGAACCGGCTGCGTCGGCAGTGGATGATGTTATGTCCGCGCGCGAGCAGCTCGCGGCCGCGCGCAAGGCCCTCTTCCCACAGCGTTGGCGCTGGCGGCGGCAAATGCACCGTGCCATCGCGATTGAACAACAACGGCGGTGGTGACGCAGTTGGCGTCGACGCTTCGGTCTTGAGCTCGGCCGCCATCGACTGGCGCGGCGGGGATGGTTGCGCACGCGCGGACGCTTCCTTGCGCACGGGCTGCGGCAAGGATGGCATTGGCGCGGCGGATTCTTCGATCAAGCGCACCTGCACGACCGTCGCCGCCTTCTGCCCCAAGGGAAATCGGCTGGCGTACCAGACCAGGAAGATGGCGCCATGCAGCGCGAGCAGGGTCGCCAGGACCGTGATGTGCATGACGCGCGGCACGCGCGGCGGTGGACGCTGCATGCGCGCCAGCGCCTGCGCGCGAACCGCCGCAAACCAGGATTCTTCCGAAGCGGGAACAACGGCGTCTTCCATGAGCAATCGGGCTTCCTCGCGGCGCGGTCAAATTCGCCGGCAAGCCTAGTCGGCGCCGCGTAAACCGGCGGTTAACCGCGCGTTCGCCCACCTGCCGCAGTGCCACTTGACCTGCCGCGCCGAAAGGAGAACGCTTGATGGCCCAACCCGAATCAGGGAGCGGCACATGGCTTACACCACCGATGGCATCCGAAACATCGCGCTCGCCGGTCATTCCGCCGCGGGCAAGACCACGCTGTTCGAGGCCCTGCTGCATGCGGGCGGCGTGATCGGCACTCCCGGATCGGTCGAGCGCGGCACCACGGTTTCGGATTTCGATGCGCTGGAAAAGGAGCGCAAGCAATCGCTCAACACCGCGATCGCCGGCATCGATCACGGCGATTGCCACGTGAATCTGATCGACACACCCGGAGCGGCGGACTTCCGCGGCCCGACGTTGACCGCGCTGGCTGCGGTGGAAACCTGCGCCATCGTCGTCAATGCGCACAATGGCATCGAATACGGCACGCAGCGCATGATGCATCACGCCCGCGCGCGCGGCCTGGCGCGCATGCTCATCGTCAACAAGATCGACGGCGGCAATTGCCGGGCATTGGTGGATCAACTGCGCGAGGCGTTCGGCTCCGAATGCCTGCCGATCAATTTGCCGGCGCAGGACGGCAAGACCGTGGTCGATTGTTTTTTCAAGCCTGAAGGCGTCGCAGACTTCTCTTCGGTTGCCGAAGCCCACCAGCGCATCATCGACCAGGTCGTCGAGATCAACGAAACCGTGATGAACCATTTCCTGGATGTCGGCGAAGCCGGCCTTTCCGGCCAGGAGTTGCACGATGCGTTCGAACAGTGCCTGCGCGAAGGCCATCTGGTGCCGATCTGCTTCGTTTCCGCGCGCACCGGCGCCGGCGTGAAGGAATTGCTCAACCTGATCGAGAAACTGCTGCCCAACCCCGCGGAGGGCAATCCGCCGCCCTTCGTCAAGGGCACTGGCACGAACGCGACACCGATCCAGGCGCTGCCCGACCCAAGCCGGCACGTCATCGCCGATGTGTTCAAGATCGTCAACGATCCGTTCGTCGGCAAGCTTTCGGTTTTCCGCGTCTACCAGGGCACGCTGAAGAAGGACACGCAGCTGTTCATCGACGACGGCAAGAAACCGTTCAAGGTCGGGCACCTGTTCAAGCTGCGCGGCAAGGAACACATCGAGATCGACAGCGCGATTCCCGGCGACATCGCGGCGGTGGCGAAGGTGGAGGAAATCCATTTTGACGCGATCCTGCACGATGCGCACGACGAAGACCAGATTCATCTGAAACCGCTGGAATTCCCGCAGCCGATGTTCGGTCTCGCGGTCGAGCCGGCGCACAAAGGCCAGGAACAGAAGCTCGCCACGTCCTTGCACAAGCTCAGCGAGGAAGATCCGTGCTTCCGCTTCGAGCACAACAAGGAATTGAACGAAGCGGTCGTGCGCGGACTGTCCGACCTGCATCTGAAACTCATGCTCGAGCGCATGAAGCAGCGCTACGACGTCGAGGTGAAGACACGCCCGCCGCGCATCGCCTACCGCGAAACCATCGGTGCCGGCGCCGAAGGCCATCACCGCCACAAGAAACAGACCGGCGGCGCCGGCCAGTTCGGCGAGGTGTTCCTGCGCATCGAGCCGCTGCCGCGCGGCGCGGGCTTCGAGTTCGCCGACGAGGTCAAGGGCGGCACCATCCCGAACCAGTTCATTCCCGCGGTGGAAAAAGGCGTGCGCCAGGTGCTCGAGCACGGCGCCATCGCCGGCTACCAGATGCAGGATGTGAAAGTCATCGTCTACGACGGCAAGTACCATCCGGTGGATTCCAAGGAAGTCGCCTTCGTCAGCGCCGGCAAGAAGGCGTTCCTGGAAGCCATCGCCAAGGCCCGGCCGCAAGTGCTCGAGCCGATCGTCAACCTCGACGTGTTCGTGCCCGACGCCTACATGGGCGACGTCACCGGCGGCCTCGCCGGCAAGCGCGCGCGCATCAACGGCACCGATTCATTGCGCGGCGGCGAGATCGTGATCAAGGCACAGGTGCCACTGGCCGAAGTCGCCGACTACCAGACCGAGCTCAAGGCCATGACCGGCGGCAAGGGCCGCTACGCCATCGAGTTCAGTCACTACGATGCGGTGCCGGCGCAGGTGCAAAAGCATCTGGCCGATGCCTACAAGCCGAAGGTCGAGGAGGACTGAGGTCCTGCGTCACGGAGCGACGGCACCACCGAGCGTCCCGCGCTTGCGCACGATCAACATCGCCAACTCGATCGATTGCTCATAGTTCAGGCGCGGGTCGACCGTGGACCGGTACGCACGCGCGAGATCGGTCTCGGTGAGATCGCGCGCGCCGCCGAGGCATTCGGTGACGTTCTCGCCGGTGAGTTCCAGATGTACCCCGCCCAGGCGCGTGCCCTGCGCGGCGTGGATGTCGAAGGCCGCATCGAGCTCGGCCCGGATGTTGGCAAAGCGCCGCGTCTTGACGCCATTGGCCAGCGCCTCGGTGTTGCCATGCATCGGGTCGCAGCACCACAACACGTTGCGACCATTGCCCTTGACCGCCTGCAACAGCGCCGGCAACTCGGCGCCGATCCTGCCCGCGCCCATGCGATGGATCAACGTGAGGCGACCCGGCTCGTTGCCCGGATCGAGCGCGTCGATCGTGCGCAGCAGTGCATCGGGCTTGACCCCGGGGCCAACCTTCAGTCCGATCGGATTGCGGATGCCGCGGCAGTATTCGATGTGCGCGCCATCGAGTTGCGCCGTGCGCATGCCGATCCACGGAAAATGCGTGGCCAGGTTGAACCAACCCCATTGACGCGGCACCTGGCGCGTCGCGGCTTCCTCGTAATGCAGCAGCAACGCTTCGTGCGAAGTATAGAAATCCACTTTGCCGAAACTGCCGATCGGTCCGGCCAGGGTTTCCATGAAGCGGACCGAATCGCCAATGGCATCGACCATGCGCCGGTATTCACCCTGCAGCGGCGAGTGCTCGACCCAGGCCAAATCCCAGTATTCCGGATGATGCAGGTCGGCGAAGCCACCGTCGATCAGCGAGCGCACGAAGTTCATCGTCAACGCGGAGCGCGAATGCGCGAGCAGCAGGCGTTGCGGATCGGGTTGGCGCGCGCGCGCTTCGAACTCCGGCGCATTGACGATATCGCCGCGATAGCACGGCAGCGTTTCGCCGGCGCGGGTTTCGGTGTCCGCCGAGCGCGGCTTGGCGTACTGGCCGGCAAAGCGCCCGACGCGAACGACCGGCAGCTTCAGTCCGTGCACGAGCACCAGGCTCATTTGCAACAACACCTTGAGGCGATTGGAAATCAACGGCGACGTGCAGTCGGCGAAGCTCTCTGCGCAATCGCCGCCCTGCAGCAGGAAGCAGCGCCCGGCGGCCGCCTCGGCCAGCTTGCGCTTGAGCGCGAGCACTTCCCATGACGTCACCAGCGGCGGCAATTGGCGCAGTTGCGCAAGCGCATCGGACAAGGCCTGCGCGTCGGGATAGCTTGGCTGCTGCACCGACGGCTTTTGCTGCCATGACGCCGGCGCCCAATCGCGGGGTTCGCGCACGGCACTCAGGTTGCGGGGTTCGACGGCCATTGACGCATTCTCATGTGGCATTGCTGCATTGCATCATGCCACACCGCGCGCCAACTGCAAACAGACGTCTAAACCCGGCGGCGGAACCCGGCCCAGACCGTGCCCGCGCCGATCAGCACGTAGCAGACCAGCGTCCAGAACGGCATGGCCAAGCCGAGGAATGTCCAGTTGACCTGCCCGCAATCGGCATGGCCGGTGAATGCCTGCGTGATCGTCTTCGACCAGGCGTAGCGCAGCGAATAGTTCTCAACCATGTAATTCCAGCCCGGCGTGCAACCTGCCATCGGGTCCGGCCCGACGTGCTGCACCCACAGGTGGTAGATCGAGAAGCCCGCGCCGATCGCGGCACCCAGCAGCACGACCAGGGCGTAAACGCGACGGCCCGTCGCGCCGGGCGCATGGATCGCACCGGCAAGAAACGCCAGCCCCATCGCCATGAAGGCCAGGCGCTGGAAGATGCACAAGGGGCACGGTTCGATGCCGAGCTGGAATTGCACGAACCACGCGTAACCGAGCAGAGCGACGCAGACCACGAAGCCCGTGAAACATTGCGCGCGAAATGACCAGCGGAACGGATTGAACATGCGATACCCCATTTCGGATGATGCAGCTCAGACAGCGTGCAAGCGCCTGCGTTCCAAAACAAAGGCCCCGGCAGTCACCCGCCGGGGCCCGGTGTTCGGTTCCGCGGGGCGAATTACTCCGCCGCTTCGGCTTCGACCTTTGGCCGGTCGACGAGTTCGACATAGGCCATCGGCGCATTGTCGCCATCACGCATGCCACACTTGAGGATGCGCAGGTAGCCGCCTTTGCGCTCGCGGTAACGCGGGCCGAGTTCGACGAACAGCTTGCCGACTGCGACCTTGTCGCGCAGGCGCGCGAAAGCGAGGCGGCGGTTGGCTACGGAATCCGCCTTGGCCAGCGTGATCAGCGGCTCGGCGACGCGGCGCAATTCCTTGGCCTTGGGTAGCGTGGTGCGGATAAGCTCGTGCTTGATCAAGGATGCCGCCATGTTCTTGAACATGGCCTGGCGATGACTCGAGGTGCGGCTGAATGCACGGCCGGATTTCATGTGACGCATAAGTAATTCCTTCGTATAGATTTATAATTGTGGCTTTTGTGGATTATTCCGCAAAAGTGAACTCTTGGTTCGGTGGCATCCCTGCCGTCATTCCGCAGGGTCGAGGCTTGCGCCAGCGAGCCGAGGGGAATCCAGTCGCCATGGATGGCATGGCGTCTTATTTCTTTGACGTCCATGTAGTCTGGATCCCGGCAATCCATGCCGGGATGAACTAACCGCTGCGCGGTCAGTTCATCTGCATGCCCGAGGCAAGGCCGCTCGGCGGCCAATTCTCGAGCTTGGTGCCGAGCGACAAACCGCGCGCGCCGAGCACATCCTTGATTTCGGTGAGCGATTTCTTGCCCAGGTTCGGCGTCTTGAGCAGCTCCACTTCGGTGCGCTGCACGAGATCGCCGATGTAGTAGATGCTCTCGGCCTTCAGGCAATTGGCCGAACGCACGGTCAACTCCAGGTCGTCGATCGGACGCATCAGTACCGGATCCACGCCGGATTTCTCGGCCTTGGCATCGGTGCTCTCGCGGCGGCTGAAATCGCCGAACACGGTGAGCTGGTCCATCAGGATCTCGGCGGACTTGCGCACCGCTTCCTCGGCGTCGATCGTGCCATTGGTCTCGATGTCGAGCACGAGCTTGTCCAGGTCCGTGCGCTGTTCGACGCGCGCGCTGTCGACTTCATAGGCGACGCGGCGCACCGGGCAGAACGAGGCATCGAGCTGCAGGCGGCCGATCGGACGGCTTTCCTCGTCCGGACGGCGGCGCGCCGTGGCCGGCACATAGCCCACGCCACGCGCGATCTTGATGCGCATGTTCAGGGCGATGTCCTTGGTCAGGTGGCACAGCACGTGTTCCGGATTGAGGATCTCGACGTTGTGGTCGACCTTGATGTCGCCGGCCGTGACCACGCCCTTGCCCTTCTTCGACAAGGTGACGGTGGTCTCGTCGAGGTTGTGCAGGCGGATCGCGACGTCCTTGAAGTTGAGCAGGACTTCGATCACGTCCTCCTGCAGGCCTTCGAGCGTCGTGTACTCGTGCAACACGCCATCGATTTCGACTTCGATCACGGCAGCGCCGGGAATCGACGACAGCAGCACGCGCCGCAGCGCGTTGCCCAGGGTATGGCCAAAACCGCGTTCCAGCGGCTCGACGACGACGCGGGCGCGATTGGCGCCGGTACGTTCGACATGCAGGCCGCGCGGGCGCAGGATGGTAGTAGGCGAATTTGCCATGAACTACGCTCTCCAATGAGAATGGAAATTGTTGGTCGCATCGCCCGGCATCCTGCCGCGGCGTGCTTGGAAACGGTCGCGGGAATGCCGCGCCACGTCTATCGCGCCGGCAAGATCCGCGCCGGCGCGTGGGTTACGCTTACTTCGAATACAACTCGATGATCAGGCTTTCGTTGATGTCGCTGGGCAGATCCGAACGCTCCGGCAGCGCCTTCACGTTGCCGGCGAATTTCTTCGCATCGACTTCGATCCAGCTCGGCGCCAGATCCATCTGCTGCGAGAGATTCAGCGCTTCGGCAACACGCAACTGGCCACGCGATTTCTCGGCAATCACGATCTGGTCGCCGGCCTTGACCTGGTAGGAAGGCAGGTTGACCTTCTTGCCGTTGACCTCGATCGCCTTGTGCGACACCAGCTGGCGCGCCTGCGCGCGCGTGACCGCGAAGCCCATGCGGTAGACGATGTTGTCCAGGCGCGCTTCGAGCATGCGCAGCAGGTTCTCGCCGGTGTTGCCCTTCAGGCGCGACGCCTTGACGTAGTAGTTGCCGAACTGGCGTTCGAGCAGGCCGTAAATGCGCTTGACCTTCTGCTTCTCGCGCAGCTGCACGGCATAGTCGGACAGGCGTCCCTTCTTGCCGGCGGCCGCGCCGTGCTGGCCCGGCTTCTGCTGCTTTTCAAATTTCTTGCACTTGGATTCGATCGCGCGCGCCGGACTCTTCAGGTTCAGGTCGGCGCCTTCGCGGCAAGACAGCTTGAGTTTGGGACCGATATAACGTGCCATGTGCTCTTTCCAGATGTCCGGCCACGCAGGGCCGGTTTGTGATTCGCGCGATCAGGACGATCGCAAAGTGTCAGACCCTGCGGCGCTTGGGCGGGCGGCAGCCGTTGTGCGGGATCGGCGTGACGTCGATGATGTTGGTGACCTTGATGCCCAGCGCGTTGAGCGAGCGCACCGCGGACTCACGCCCCGGGCCCGGGCCCTTGATGCGCACTTCGACGGTCTTGACGCCGTACTCGGCTGCCACGCGTCCGGCCTTTTCCGCCGCGACCTGCGCGGCGAACGGGGTCGATTTGCGCGAACCACGGAAGCCTGCGCCGCCGGCGGTGGCCCACGACAAGGCATTGCCCTGGCGATCGGTGATCGTCACGACGGTATTGTTGAACGAAGCCTGCACGTGCACGACGCCGTCGGTGACGACGCGCTTGGTTTTCTTCTTGGGCTTGTTGGCAGCAGCGACAGCCGGTTTGTTCATGGGATGGGTATTCCTGGATTACGATGTTTTCTTGATCGCGCGACGCGGACCCTTGCGCGTGCGCGCATTGGTGCGCGTGCGCTGGCCACGCACCGGCAAGCCGCGGCGATGGCGCAGGCCGCGATAGGTGCCCAGGTCGATCAGGCGCTTGATGGCCATGCCGTTTTCACGGCGCAGGTCGCCTTCGACCGTATATTTGGCGACTTCCGTGCGCAGCTTCTCGATCTGGCCTTCGGTCAGTTCCTTGATCTTGGTCGCAGGATCGACTCCCGCGGCCACGCACACGTGTTTGGACCGTGCCCGGCCGATGCCGAAAATGCTCTGCAAGCCGATCACGACATGCTTTTGCACCGGCAAGTTGACACCCGCAATACGCGCCATCTTTGTCTCTCCGCAAGCGGTTTTGCGCAAAAATGCGCAGTGAACCGTGAATTATAACCTTATTTTTACCGCAATCAAAGCGTCAGCCCCGTGCGCCCGCATCAGCGGGCGCCGCCGCCACGGCCATACCCCTTGAGATTGGCCTTCTTGAGCAGGCTCTCGTACTGGTGCGAAACCAGGTGCGCCTGCACTTGCGCCGTGAAATCCATCACCACGACGACCACGATCAGCAACGAGGTACCGCCGAAATAGAACGGCACATGCCAGTTCTGCTGCAGCAGCGTCGGAATCAGGCACACGGCAACGAGGTAGATCGCGCCGGCGCCGGTCAGGCGCGTAAGCACGCCATCGATGTACTCGGCGGTGGCGCGTCCCGGGCGAATCCCGGGCACCAGGGCGCCGGACTTCTTCAGGTTGTCGGCCGTTTCGTTGGAGTTGAACACCAACGCGGTGTAGAAGAACGCGAAAATGATGATCATCGCGCCATACAGGATCTCGTACAGCGGCTCGCCGGGATTCAGTGCCGCCGTGATCTGCTGCAGCCAGCGGATGTCGGCGCCATTGGAAAACCACGACGACGCGGTGGCCGGGAACAGGATCAGTGACGAGGCGAAGATCGGCGGGATCACGCCGGACATGTTGATCTTCAGCGGCAGGTGCGAGCTCTGGTTCATGTAGGCACGCGAACCGCCCTGGCGGCGCGCATAGTTCACGGTGATGCGGCGCTGGCCGCGTTCCATGAATACCACGAAGGCGGTGACCGCGAGCACGAGCACCAGGATCACCAGCACGCGCATCGGGCTGATTTCGCCCTGTTGCGACATTTCCAGCGTGCGCATGATCGCGCTCGGCAGGCCGGCGACAATGCCGGCGAAGATCAAGAGCGAAATACCATTGCCGATGCCACGCTCGGTGATCTGCTCGCCGACCCACATCAGGAACATGGTGCCGGCGGTGAGGCCGACCATCGCGGTGAAGATGAAACTCGGGCCCGGCGCATACACCACGCCGGCCTGGTGTTGCAGCATCGTCGCAATACCGAAGGCCTGGAACGCGGCCAGACCAATGGTGCCGAAGCGCGTGTATTGGGTGAGCTTGCGCCGGCCGGACTCGCCTTCCTTGCGCATCGCCGCCCAGCTTGGAATCACCGAGCCGAACATCTGCACGATGATCGAAGCCGAGATGTAAGGCACCACGCCCAGCGCGAACAACGAGAAGCGCTCCAGCGCACCGCCGGAAAACATGTTGAACATGTCGACCAGGCCGCCGCTCTGTCCCTGGATGAGCTTGGTCATGGCATCGGAGTTGACGCCCGGGACCGGGATGAACGAACCCAGGCGGAACACGACGAGCGCACCGATCACGAAGAGGATGCGCTGCTTGAGTTCGGTCAGCTTGCCCAGATTGCCGAGCATGCCACCGCCGGATTGTGAGGGTAGTGCCACGAATTACTCCACGCTGCCGCCGGCAGCCAGGATGGCCGCCTTGGCGCCGGCGGTCGCCGCCACGCCCTTGAGCTTGACCGCACGCTTGATCTCGCCCTTCAGCACGACCTTGGCGCGGACCGCACCGGTCTCGACGAGGCCCGCCGCCTTGAGGGCGGCGAAATCGATCGCATCGGCCTTGATCGAATCGAGCTTGTACAAGAGGATTTCGCAGGTGTCGCGTGCCAGTTTCGAGCGGAAGCCGACCTTCGGCAAGCGGCGCTGCATCGGCATCTGGCCGCCTTCGAAGCCCGGCTTGACCTTGCCCTTGCCGGTGCGCGCGTACTGACCCTTGTGGCCGCGGCCGGCGGTCTTGCCGAGCCCTGAGCCGATGCCGCGACCGACGCGCACGCGCGCCTTGCGCGATCCTTTGGCGGGTTTGAGAGTGTTCAGACGCATGATGCTGACTCCAGAAATTTGATGCTTACGCGTTGTCTTCAATGCGCACGAGGTAGCTGATCGAGTTGACCAGACCGCGCACCTGCGGCGAATCCTTCAATTCGCGCACATCGTTGAGCTTGTTCAGTCCGAGCGCCTTGACGCTGAGCCGGTGCTTCCACTGGCAACTGTTCATGCTCTTGTACAGGCGCACGCGGATCATGCCCGCCGCCTTGCTTGCCTTAGCCTTGGCCATAACCACCCACCTCGCTGACTTTCTTGCCGCGCTTGGCCGCGATGCGTTCCGGCGTGGCCATCAATTGCAGGCCCTTGATCGTGGCGCGCACCAGGTTGATCGGATTGCGCGAGCCGACCGCCTTGGCCAGCACGTTCTTCACGCCAACCACCTCGAGCACGGCGCGCATCGCGCCGCCGGCGATCACGCCGGTGCCTTCGGAGGCCGGTTGCATGTACACACGCGCCGCGCCATGATTGGCCTTGACCGCATGCCACAGCGTGCCATTGTTGAGCTTGATGTGGGCCATGCCGCGACGCGCGCGTTCCATCGCCTTGGAGATTGCCACCGGCACTTCACGCGCCTTGCCGTAACCGAAACCGACGCGGCCATCGCCGTCGCCGACCACGGTCAGCGCGGTGAAACTCATTTGCCGACCGCCCTTGACCGTCTTGGCCACGCGGTTGACGGCAATGAGCTTCTCCAGCATGCCATCGCCGTTCTCACGTTCGTTGTTGTTTGCCATCTTGTTTCGCCTCGTTTGCCAGCGGTCGCCCGCCGGACTTTGCTTACGACCGCAGTCGCTTGTAGTTGTGGGTGACGCGTTGGATCAGAATTTCAGACCCGCTTCGCGCGCGGCATCGGCCAGCGCCGCGATGCGGCCGTGGTAGCGGAAACCGGAGCGATCGAACGCGACGGAATCCACGCCGGCGGCCTTGGCCTTCTCCGCGATCGCCTTGCCGACAGCGGCTGCGGCGGTCTTGTTCTTGGTGCCTTTCAGAGCCTTTGCAAGGTCCTTTTGCACGGTCGAAGCGGCCGCCAACACCTTGTCGCCTTCGGCCGAGATGACCTGGGCGTAGATGTGCTGATCGGTGCGGTGCACGGTCAGGCGCGGCACGCCGAGCTTGCGGATGTGGCTGCGCGTGGTTTTGGCGCGGCGCAGTCGGGCTGTATTTTTTTCGCTCATTTTCTTGCTCCTGAAGCGGAATGACGTCTTTACGCCTTCTTTGCTTCTTTGAGGGTGATCTTCTCGCCGGAATAGCGCACGCCCTTGCCCTTGTACGGCTCGGGTGGACGGAACGCACGAATCTTGGCGGCCACTTCGCCGACGCGCTGCTTGTCGGCGCCGGCGATCAGGATTTCGGTCTGGCTCGGCACGCTCAGGGTGATGCCGTCCGGCGCCTTGAACACGACCGGATGGGAAAATCCAAGCGTCAGGTTCAGGTCCTTGCCCTGCAGGGCGGCGCGGTAACCGACGCCGACGAGTTCGAGCTTCTTCTGGTAACCCTCGCTCACGCCCTTGACCATGTTGGCCAGCAGCGCGCGCGTGGTGCCCGCGAATTTGGTTTCGGCGCTACCGTCGGCACAGTTCACGACGCCCTTGTCGATGGCGACCTGCACACCGGCGATCGCGGCCATCTTCAAGGTGCCTTTCGGACCCTTGACGGTGATGGCATCCTTGGCCACGGTGCATTCGACGCCCTTGGGAAGATCGATGGGTTTCTTGGCTACACGAGACATGATCGATTCTCCGGATTAGGCAACGGTGCCGATGACTTCGCCGCCGACGCCCTTGGCGCGCGCCTGGGCGTCGCTCATGATGCCGTCGGACGTGGAAACGATGGCGATGCCAAGTCCGCCCATCACTTTCGGCAACTTGTCCTTGCCACGGTAGACGCGCAGGCCCGAGCGGCTCACGCGATCAAGCTTGTCGATGGCCGGCTTGCCTTCGAAATACTTCAGCGCGATTTCCAGCACCGACTTGGCGCCGTCGCGACTGACTTTGAAATCGCGCACATAGCCTTCGTCCTTCAACACCTGGACGATGGCGACCTTGACGGTGGAAGCCGGCATGCGCACCGCCGGCCGGGCCGTGGCCTGGGCGTTGCGGATGCGCGTAAACATGTCGGCGATGGGATCAGTCATGCTCATCTTTTCATTTCCTCAGCATCGATATCCGGTAGGGATCCCGGTTGAATTTTCTGGATTACCAACTGGCCTTGCGCAGCCCTGGCACGTCGCCGCGCATGGTCGCTTCGCGCAGCTTGTGGCGACCGAGCGCAAACTTGCGATACACACCGCGCGAACGGCCGGTCAGCTCGCAGCGGTTGCGCTGGCGCGACGGACTGGCGTCGCGCGGCAGCTTCTGCAGCTTGGCTTGCGCGGCAGCTTTTTCCTCGTACGAAGACTTCGGGCTCAGCACGATGGCCTTGAGCTCCTTGCGCTTCGCCGCGTGCCGTTTCACCAGTTTGGCGCGCTTGAGTTCGCGCTCGATCATGCAGGTCTTGGCCATTGCAATCGTCTCTTGGAAATCAGTTACGGAAGGGAAAGCCAAACGCTTCGAGCAACGCCTTGGCTTCCGCGTCGTTCTTGGCGGTGGTCGTCACGGCGATGTCCATGCCGCGCATCGCGTCGACCTGGTCGAAATCGATCTCGGGGAAGATGATCTGTTCCTTCACGCCCATGTTGTAGTTGCCGCGACCGTCGAACGCGCGACCGGACACACCACGGAAGTCGCGCACGCGCGGCAGCGAGATGTTGATCAGGCGATCCAGGAACTCGTACATCTTCGCGCGGCGCAGCGTGACCTTGCAGCCGATCGGCCAGCCGTCGCGGATCTTGAACGTGGCGATCGACTTGCGCGCCAGCGTCGCCACCGGTTTCTGGCCGGCGATCTTGACCATGTCGGCGAGCGCGTTCTCGAGGATCTTCTTGTTCGCGGTCGCTTCGCCCACGCCCATGTTCAGCGTGATCTTGGACAGGCGCGGCACCTGCATCACGTTGGCATAGCCGAAACGCTTCATCAGCTTCGGCACCACTTCGTCTTTGTAGAATTTTTCCAGGCGTACCATGGTCATGTCCTCAGGCGTCCACGACTTCGCCGCTGGCGCGATACACGCGCACCTTGCGGCCGTCGTCGAGTGTCTTGAAACCAACGCGCTCACCCTTGCCCGAGGCCTGGTTGAACAGCATCACGTTCGACAGATTGATGGAAGCCTCGCGCTCGACGATGCCGCCGGGCTGGTTGGCCTGCGGATTCGGCTTGGTGTGGCGCTTGACCAGGTTGATGTTCTGCACGAACACGCGGTCGGCCGCGACGCGCAGGACTTC
>JAFEFO010000023.1 GCA_018240565.1 Pseudomonadota bacterium
CACCCTGCTCAAAGGTTTGCGCATCGTTGGGTTGGCCGGCCTGAAGACGAGTAACCTGATGCCGGCGGATTTCCTCGTCGATAAACATGGCCGCATCGCCGAAGCGCACTACGGCGCCGATGCGGGCGATCGCATTCCGTTCGAGCGTGTTGAATTGTTCCTCGCCCGCGGACTGCTCGATCGCGTGGCGGCGTGATCAGCGCGTCAGCGCACTGACGATTGCGGCATACAGGTCCGGCAGTCGTTCCAGATCGGCGAGCGCGACATGCTCGTCGATTTTGTGGATGCTGGCATTCACGGGGCCGACTTCGACGACTTCGGCGCCGAGTGGCGAGATGAAGCGTGCGTCGGAGGTGCCACCGCCGGTGTCGGCGCGCGGCACGATTCCACACGTACCTTTTATTGCTTTTTCCACAACCGTGCGCAGCGCGCCGACCCGGGTCAGGAACGGCTCGCCGGATAGATCCCAGTGCACATCGAAATCGAGCCCATGCTTGCACAGGATCGCCTCCGTGCGCTCGCGCAGGCTTTGCGCCGCACTCGCGGTGCAGTAGCGAAAATTGAATTTCGCCTCCAGCACGCCAGGCACGACGTTCAACGCGCCGGTGCCGGCATGCACGTTGGAAACCTGGAACGAGGTCGGCGGAAACTCGGCATTGCCCTCATCCCAGCGCGTGACAGCAAGCTCCGCCAGTGCCGGCGCAGCCAGATGAATCGGATTGCGAACCTTGTCCGGATAGGCGACATGGCCTTGCACGCCGCGCACGTTCAGCGTGCCGGACAGCGAACCGCGCCGGCCCACGCGCACGATGTCGCCAAGTGTTTCGGCCGATGACGGCTCGCCAACCACGCACCAATCGATGCGCTGGCCGCGCTGGCGGAATTCTTCGGCAACGCGGCGAACTCCGTTCTGGTTGAGCGGGCCCTCTTCGTCGCTGGTCAACAACACGCCGATCGTGCCGCGATGCTTGGGGTGCGCAGTCACGAAGCGTTCGGCGGCGACTGTCATCGCCGCCACACCGGATTTCATGTCGGCCGCGCCGCGACCGTAGAGTTTTCCGTCGCGGATCGTCGGTTCGAATGGCGGACTCGTCCATGCGCTTTCCGGCCCGGTCGGTACCACGTCGGTATGCCCGAGGAACACGAACACCGGATCGCCGCTGCCGTGCGTCGCCCACAGATTCGACACATCGCCGTAGTGCAAATGCTCGACGCGGAATCCCGCGTGCTGCAGGCGCTCGGCAATCAACGCCTGGCAGCCGGCGTCTTCCGGCGTGAGCGACTTGCGCCGGATCAATTCGCAGGTCAAGTCGAGAATTCGCGTCATATTTTCTCCACCGTCATTCCGGGGCCGCCGCAGGCGGAACCCGGAATCCAGTTCTTGCTTCTCACGAGCAAAGCCAAGAACTGGATTCCCGCCTTCGCGGGAATGACGAGCTAATTGGAAAACAATTTCTTGAACAGCTTGTCGGCAAAGCCCAGGTGCACGCTGCCGTCGCCGAGCACGGTCACGGGGCGACGCACCAGTGCCGGATACTCCTTGATCAACAGCAGCCACTCGGCATCCGAGCCCGGCGATTTGCGTGAAGGCAGCAGATTGCGCCAGGTCGTGCCGCTGCGATTGACCAGCGACTCCCAGCCACCGACCGCCCTGGCCCACGCCTTGAGCGTCACCGGATCGACGGGATGCGCGCGGTAATCGACAAACGCGTGCGTGATCGATTTCCGCTCCAGCCACTTGCGCGCCTTCTGGCAGGTGCTGCATTTTTCCAGTCCGTACAAGGTTGTCGACATGGCCAGGTCATTCCCGCAGGAGTTCATTGAGCGAAGTCTTCGCGCGCGTTTTCTCGTCAACATGCTTGACGATCACCGCGGCATACAGGCTGTGCGAGCCATCCGCCGCCGGCAGCGACCCTGCGACGACGACGCTGCCCGCGGGAACTCGTCCGTAGTGAATCTGTTTCGTGGCGCGATCGTAGATGCGCGTGGACTGACCGAGGAACACGCCCATGCCGATCACGCTGCCGCGCTCGACAATCACGCCTTCGACGACCTCGGAGCGCGCGCCGATGAAGCAGTCGTCTTCGATGATGGTCGGCGCGGCCTGCAAGGGCTCGAGCACGCCGCCGATGCCGACGCCGCCCGACAAGTGGACATTCTTGCCAATTTGCGCACACGAACCGACCGTGGCCCAAGTGTCAACCATGGTGCCGGCGCCAACAAAGGCGCCGATGTTGACGAAACTCGGCATCAACACCGCGTCGCGGCCGATGTGCGCGCCGCGGCGCACCACCGCGCCGGGCACGACACGCGCACCGAGTTCGCGGAACCGTGCCGCATCGAAATCCTCGAAGCGCAACGGCACCTTGTCGTAGAACGGTGTGGGGTTCGCGTCCATCACGCGATTTGCGTTGGCACGAAACGACAGCAGCACCGCCTTCTTCAGCCACTGGTTCACGCGCCAAGCGCCCGCGCCGTCGGGTTCAGCGACACGTTGCGTGCCGGATTCAAGCGCATCCAGCACCGTGTCGAGCACGGGTTTGAGCGCGGCCAGGTCGGTGGCGGTCAGATCGCCCCGGCGTTCCCATGCCGATTCAATGGTGGCTTCAAGCGCTGGCATGTTGCTCCTTGCCGATGGGTACGGATTCAAGCCACTGCCGCAATGCCGATCCGAGGTGCTCGCGCATTTCATGCGACAGGGAACGGCCGGCGGCATCGTCGATGAGGAAGAAATCCTCGACGCGTTCGCCGAACGTGGCGATGCGCGCATCGTGCACGCGCACGCCGCAATCGCGCAAGACCCGCGCGATCCCGGCGAGCAGGCCGGGCCGATCCGCGCAGACGACGGCAAGTTGCGTGCGCGCCCCGTCGGCGGCGTCATCGAAGGCAATGCGCACCGGAATCGGAAAATGCCGCAACGCGCGCGCGGCCGGTCGCGGTACCGCTGCCGCGGAATCCGCATCGGCCAGGGCCTTGCGCAGGGCGGCACGCAGGCGCTCGATGCGCGCGGTTTCGCCCAGTGCACGTCCGTCCGAGTCCAGCACCATGAAACTGTCCAGGCTCATGCCGTTGCGCGCCGTGGCGATGCGCGCATCGAGCACCGACAATCGCTGGCGATCCAGCGCGGCGGTGAGGGTGGCGAACAGGCCATCGCGATCCGGCGCATGCACGAACACTTCGGTGGCGCCCCGCGATGCACTGGCGTCGATCAGCACCAAGGGCTCGCAGTTGGTCGTTGCGGCAATGCCCGCCGTCTGCCGGGCAATCTCTTCCGGCGCAAAGCGCAGGAAGCTCGCTTCGGGAAAATCCGCCCACACGCGTTCGATGGCAGCTGCATCCACGCCGCGCGCGGCGAGCAAGGCGTGCGCATGCACGCGGCACTCCTGCGCGCGCTCGGCGGCCTGCGGCGTGGATTCCTCGCCGCTGCGCAGCGCATAGCGCGTGGCGACGTACAAATCCGACAACAACTTGTCCTTCCACGAATTCCACAGTTTCGCGCTGGTGCCGGAAATGTCGGCGACGGTAAGCAGGTACAAGTAGTCCAGCCGTTCCCAATCCGCTACCTCTGCGGCGAAGCGCCGCACCACTTCGACATCGGTGATGTCGTGCTTTTGCGCCGTTACGCTCATCAGCAGGTGTCGGCGCACCAGCCACGCCACCAGGTCGGCATCGGATTCCGGCAAACGCAGGCGTGCGCAGAACTCGCGCGCCTCGATCCCGCCCAGTTCCGAATGATCGCCACCGCGGCCCTTGGCGATGTCGTGGAACAGCGCGGCCAGCAGCAGCAGTTCGGGTTTGGCAAGGCGCGACCACAGCGCGTGCGCATGCGCGAATTCGCCACTGGCCTCTGCGTCGGCGAATCGCGCGACGACGCGCAACACGCGCAAGGTGTGCTCATCCACGGTATACATGTGGAAAAGGTCGTACTGCATGCGCCCGACCACGCGCCCGAACGCCGGCAGGTAACGCGCCAGTACGCCGCAGCGACTCATGCGCGCCAGCGCTTCCACTGCCGGCGTGCCCATGCGCAACAGGCGCAGGAAAGCCGCGTTGACGTCATCATCGTGTGCGAGCACGGCGCCGCGCAATTCCAGCGCCGCGTCGATGCGCCGCTGGAAATCGGCGCGCAGGCCGCGCACCGACGGATGTTCGACCCAGATGCGGAACAGGTCGATCAAGGCCGCCGGACGGCGCACCAACAGGTCGGGCGGCGCGCAATCCAGGCGTCCGTCGATCGCAACGAAATCCAGGCTCAGGCGTTCGATGCGCCGGTCCGTTCCACCATCCAGCGCTTCTTCGCAGCGCTGCACGAAGCGTTCGACGAGGCGTTCGTTGTCGGTCGCAGCGCGATAGTAGCCCTGCATGAATTGCTCGACCGCAAGGTTCTGTCCGTGCTCGTCGCTGAAGCCGAACTGCGCCGCCAGCGTGCGCTGGTAATCGAACAACAGGCGCTCTTCGGCACGGCCGGCCGCCAGGTGCAAGCCGAAGCGGATGCGCGCAAGCAGTGCACGCGCGCGTTCCGCCGCGTCGGCCTCGGCGGGCGAAATCGCATCGCAGCGTACCAGCGATGCGAGCGTGTCCGCGCCGAAAATGCGACGTCCGAGCCATTGCAGCAGGTGGATGGCGCGCAAACCGCCCGGGCCGTCCTTGAGATTCGGCTCGAGGTTGTAGGCGGTGTCGTCGAAACGCGCGTGGCGCTGGTCGCGGTCGGCGATCTTCGCGGCCAGGTAGCGTGCCGGCGGCCAGATCGTCGCGTCGTCGAAAAGCGGTGCGAGCGCTTCGGCAAGGCCTGGCGCGCCGGCAATGCGCCGCGCATCGAACAGGTTCGTGTAGACCGTCACATCCTGCGCCGCGAGCGCACGGCATTCGGCAAGCGAGCGCACGGCATGGCCCGGCTTGAGTCCCACGTCCCACAGGCGCGCGAAAAACGATTCCAGTGCGCGCGCTTGCGCGGGCGCCGGGGTTTGCGTGCACAGCGCCAGCAGGTCCACGTCCGAATGCGGGAACAATTCGGCGCGACCGAATCCGCCGACCGCGAACAACGCAATCGCTTCGGGTTCGCCGACGCAGGCCGTCCACACGTGCACGACGACGCGCTCGACCGCTGCGGCGCGCGCGCGCGTGAGCGCATCCACGTCCGCGCCGGCGCGAAAGCCCTCCGCCAATTGCCGGTCGGTATCGCCAAGCAACTGGCGCAGCGCGGCGCGCGCATCGGTTGAAACGCCGCTGCGCGGAACCGCGGCGGGAAGACGCGGAAGTTGTACGAAGAACGCAGCGGGTGCAGCGTTCATCGCCCGATCACGCCGCCTTCGGCCAGGGCGTGAGAATCTCGAAGCCGTCGTCGGTCACGGCCAGGGTATGTTCCCACTGCGCCGACAGCGAATGATCGCGCGTGACCACGGTCCAGCCATCCGGCAACAGGCGCGTGCCGGGCTTGCCGGCATTGATCATCGGCTCGACGGTGAACGTCATGCCCTTCTCCAGGCGCATGCCGGCGCCGCGATGGCCGTAATGCAGCACCTGCGGATCTTCGTGGTAGATGCGACCGATGCCGTGGCCGCAGTATTCGCGCACCACCGAAAAATGGTGCGCTTCGGCGTGCTGCTGGATGGCATGGCCGATGTCGCCGAGCGTGGCACCGGGGCGCACCTGCTCGATGCCTTTCATCATCGCCTCGAACGTGACCTGGCAAAGGCGCCTGGCCAGCACCGACGGCTCGCCGACGAAATACATGCGGCTGGTATCGCCATGCCAGCCGTCCTTGATCACGGTCACGTCGATGTTGACGATGTCGCCGTCCTTGAGGATTTTCCCCGGGCTCGGAATGCCGTGGCAGATGACGTTGTTGACCGACGTGCACACGGTCTTGGGAAAGCCCTTGTAGCCGACATTCGCCGGGACGGCCTTCTGCACGTTGACGATGTGATCGTAAGCGATGGCGTCGATTTCTTCGGTCGTGGCGCCCGCCTTGACGTGCGGCACGAGCAGTTCCAGCACCTCGGCGGCGAGGCGTCCGGCGATGCGCATCTGCTCGATTTCGGCGGGGGATTTGACGGTGACGGACATTGCGCTTCGGCTCGTGGAAAGAGCGATAGTTTACCCAAGCTGCGGGCGCGATGCGGCCAATCCAGGCGTCAATTGCGCGTAACCGGCTAAAAACGCTATAATTTCGCGGTTCCCAATCCCGGGAACAAATCCGCACACGCATCGATACCGTTGTCGGGGTGCTTCGGACAGGCGCTACGCCGCCTGCACACGAGGTCGCCAACGCTGGGTGCGTGGAGGTTACAACCCCGGACTCGCCGCTCACATGACAGCGGTCGCGTCCCTTTTTGGAGTTCATCCCATGACTCAAGTCACCATGCGCCAGATGCTGGAAGCCGGCGTGCATTTCGGCCACCAGACGCGTTACTGGAATCCGCGCATGGCGCCGTACATCTTCGGCGCCCGCGGCAAGATCCACATTATCAATCTGGAAAAGACCCTGCCGCTGTTCACGGACGCGACCAACTTCGTGTCGGGGCTGGCGCAGAAGCGCGGCAGCATCCTGTTCGTCGGCACCAAGCGTTCGGCGCGCGAAGCGATCAAGGAAGAAGCCGTGCGTTGCGGCATGCCCTACGTCAGCCAGCGCTGGCTCGGCGGCATGCTGACCAACTTCCGCACCGTCAAGCAGTCGGTGTCGCGCCTGAAGGAAATCGAGGCGATGGCCACCGACGGCAGCTTCGACAAACTGGTCAAGCACGAAGTGATGGGCCTGCTGCGCGAGAAGGAAAAGCTCGAGAAGTCCCTCGGCGGCATCAAGAACATGAATGCCCTGCCGGACGCGCTGTTCGTGATCGACATCGGTCACGAGGACATCGCCGTGAAGGAAGCCAAGAAGCTCGGCATCCCGGTCGTGGCCGTGGTCGACACCAACTACGATCCGTCGCTGGTGGATTACGCGATTCCCGGCAACGACGACGCCATCCGCGCCGTGCAGTTGTACACCCGTGCGATCGCCGATTCGGTGCTCGAAGGCAAGGCTGCCGCGCCGATCACGGCCGCCACCGCGAAGGACGAGTTCGTCGAACTCGACGCCGACGGCAATCCGGTCGCCAAGCCCGCCGCGCGCGAGCGCGACGACCGCCGCAACAAGCCGGCGCCGCGCAAGCCAGCCGCGAAGAAGGCCGCGCCGCGCAAGGCCGCGCCGAAGAAGGCTGACGGCGAAGGCGCCGCGGCGGAGTAACATTCTTCCCTTCCCCGAAAGACTTTTCCCTCCCCCTGCGCAGCGGGGAGAGGTGGCCGGCAGGCCGGAGGGGGGCAACGTCGCCCGCTGGTTTCGCCCCCTTCCGCCTTCGGCACCTTCCCCCGCACGCGGGGGAAGGAAAATCACCATTTCAACTTCCGAGGTTATCCATGGAAATCACCGCAAGCATGGTCAAGGAGCTGCGCGAGCGCTCCGGCGCCGGCATGATGGAATGCAAGAAGGCGCTCACCGAGAACGCCGGCAACATCGACACGGCCATCGAGTGGCTGCGCAAGCAGGGCCTGGCCAAGGCCGACAAGAAGGCCAGCCGCGTCGCCGCCGAAGGCCGCATCGCGGTCGCGCAGGATGGCGGCAAGGCGGTCATGGTCGAGGTCAACTCCGAAACCGATTTCGTCGCCAAGGACGAGAACTTCATCAAGTTCGCCGATGAGGTCGCCAAGACCGCGCTCGCCAGCGGCGCTGCCGATGTCGAAGCGCTCAAGTCGGCCAAGACGTCCGCAGGTCCCACGGTTGAAGAAGCACGCGCGCTGCTCGTCGCCAAGGTCGGCGAGAACGTGCAGGTGCGCCGACTGGTGCGCATCGACAGCGGCAACACGGTGGCCGCCTACCTGCACGGCGGGCGCATTGGCGTACTCGTCGAAACCCGCGGCGGCAATGCCGACTTCGCGCGCGGCGTGGCCATGCACGTGGCGGCGATGAATCCGCCGTACAACAAGGCCAGCGACGTTCCCGCCGCCTTCATCGAGAAGGAAAAGGAAATCGAGCTCGCCAAGATGAGCGACAAGGACCGCGCCAAGCCGGCCAACATCCTCGAGAAGATCGTCGGCGGCAAGATCGCCAAGATCGTCAACGAAAACACGCTGTACGGCCAAGCCTACGTGCTCAACACCGAGCAGACCGTCGAGGCGGCGGCCAAGGCTGCGGGCGCTGACGTCGTCGGCTTTGTGCGCCTGGTGGTCGGCGAAGGCATCGAGAAGGTCAAGGAAGACTACGCCGCGGAAGTGGCGAAGGCGATGCAGGTGTGAATTCGTTGCACTTCCCCTGCCGCGCAGGGGAAGTCGCCGACCTGAATCGATCCAGGTCGGGGGCAGGCCGACGCCCGGCGCAAGCACGCGCCGGGTCATTCAAATGCGATAGTCTAACGTTGCGGGTTTCGGCTACACTTTTCGCATGACGCACTGCCGTTCCCCGATCATTGCACGCCTGCGCGCTCATCGCGGGCTGTGGCTGGTATGCGTGGCGACGCTGCTGTTCAAGCTTTTTGCGGGCACGGTGTGCATGGCCGATGCGGCCATGGCTTGCGTCAGCTCCGGCGACGCAGCGATCGCAGCCGTTGCGCTGGACGATGCCAATGCAAATGAAGCTTGCCTGCTCGGCGAGGCGGGTGACTGCCATTGCACGTGCGCTCACGCCACCCCGGTTCCATCCGATGCGATCGTCGTGCGCAGCGTACTCGCCACGACGGCGCATACGCCTTTCGATACGTCGCGCTATACCCCCACGCACGCGGCTTCCGCGCTGCGCCCTCCGATCTTCGCCTGAATCCCTTTGCTGAGTGACGCCCGCGCGAGCGGTGCGTCACCGCGTGCCTTGGTTTTCAGGAGATTTCCATGTTGTCGTTGCGTTCGGCGCTGGCATGCGCCGCCATTTTCCTTGCATTCGATGCGGCACTGGCGCAAGCGCCAGATATCGCCGAAACGACGGCGTTGCACGGCGCCAGTTCATCTGCGCTGCGCGATGCCCTGCATGCGCTGTGGCAAGACAGCCCGCAGATTCGTGCAGCACGCGCCGAACTTGAAGCGGCGCGTGCGCGCGAACGCGCGGCGCAGCAACCACTGTACAACCCGACCCTGTCGCTGGATGCCGAGAATGCCGATGTGGACCGGCGTAGCGTGAGCATCGGCCTGACTCTGGATGTTTCCGGCAAGCGTCGTGCGCGCGCAGCCGAAGGCGCTGCGGTTTTGCTGGCGGGCGAATCCGCGTTCGAGATCGCTCGCCGCGACCTGGCCGCGCGTTGGCTGCGGGCGTGGACGGCAACGATCATCGCGCAACGCCAGGCGCAACTTGGCCAGCATCGGCTCGAGCTGATGCAGCGCTTCGACACGTTGGCCGCGCAACGCCTCACGGTTGGCGACATTTCGGCGCCCGAACGCGATCTGGCCGCGCTCGCACTCGGCGAAGCGCAGGCGGCGCAAGCCACTTTGCTGGGCGATGCCGCGTCCGCGCGCGCGACCCTGCGTAGCCTTGGCGATGTGCCCGGCGATGCGTTGCCGCCGCTTCCTGCCGCACTGCCGCCGCCGTCGCACGAATTTGCCGCACGTGCCGCGGAGGAACTGCCGGATCTGCAACTGGCGACTGCGCAAGTGCAACGCAGCGATGCGGCAGCGACCGTCGCGCGACGCAATCGCATTCCCGATCCAACCATCAGTCTGATGGGTGGGCAGGTGCGCAGCGGCCCACTCAACGACCGCATCGCCGATCGCGTCGTGGGCCTGAGTATTTCCATCCCCTTGCCGTTGCTCAACAGCGGCAGCGCTGAAATCGATGCCGCGCGCGCCGAGGGCGATGCGGCGGCGGCGGAAATGGAGTCGCGTCGTCTCGTCTTGCGCGCCGCGCAGAACGAGTCGCGTGAACGTTACGACGCACTGCGTGAAGCCGCCGATGCGTTTCGCAGCGGCCGCGCGGCCGCGTTCGAAGACCGCACCGCATTGCTGGAAAAGCTCTGGCGCGCCGGCGAAATCGGTACCTCCGATTATCTGGTGCAGCTCAAGCAGAGTCTGGACACGGCGCTGTCCGGACTCGAACTGGAAAACCGGCTGTGGCAAGCCTGGTTCGACTATCTGCACGCCACCGGTCGCCTCGTCGACTGGATCGATGGCCATTCACTGGAAGCCTCACGATGAATACGAAAAAGTTGTTGCGCTGCGGACTTGTCGGCTGTGCGTTGCTGGCGCTCGCAGCGGCACCCGCATGGGCCAATGAAGACGATCACACCGACCCGTTGACGCTCGATGCCAAAACGCAACACGACGCGGGCATCGTGCTCGCCACGCTCGGGGTGCGCACGCTGGCCGGCGAACTGAAGGCGCCGGGCGAAGTGAAAGCCGACGCCTACGCCACCGTACTGGTGTCGCCGCGGGTGGAAGCGCAGGTCATCGCGCGCCGCGCCAGACTGGGCGACGTGGTGAAGACCGGCGCCGCGCTGGTGGTGTTGTCCAGCGTCGAGGTCGCCGCGATCCAGAGCGAGCTGATCGTGGCCGAACAAGACTGGCAGCGCATCGCCGCCTTGGGTGCGCAAGCGGTTTCCGGGCGGCGCTACAACGAAGCGCGCGCGGCGCGCGATCTGGCGCGGGCAAAGTTGCGCGCCTTTGGCATCACGGTGCAACAGATTCAGACCCTGCTGCGCAAGGGGTCGAATGCGGCCGACGGCAATTTCGAATTGCTGGCTCCGGTTTCCGGTCGCATCACCACCGATTCCTTTCTGGTTGGCGAGCGCATCGAGCCGGGGCGCACGCTGTTCACCCTGGTGCAGGAAGACTCGGTGTGGGTCGAAGCGCAGCTCGCGCCGGCCGATGCTGCGCGCGTGCAGGCCGGCGCCGTCGCGCGCGTGATCGCGCACGGCATGACCCTGCCCGGCTCGGTAGTGCAACGCGCGCACCAGACCGACGCGCACACGCGCACCGTGCCGGTACGCATCGCCATCGACAATCGCGAGGACTTGCTGCATCCGGGCGAGCTCGTCGAGGCGCGGATCCACGTCGGCGACGGCGCTGCCGCGCTGGCCGTACCAACCGAGGCAGTAGTGCTATTGCAGAATCAGGCGACCGTCTTCGTTGCACGCAGCGCCGGTCGCTTCGAGCCAGTGCCCGTAGTCGCAGGCGAAACGCGCGCCGGCTGGACCACCATCGCACAGGGACTCAAGGCTGGCGACAGTTACGTGAGCGAGGGCGCCTTCGTGCTGAAGGCGCGTCTTTTGCGCTCGCAACTCGGAGATCACCACTGATGCTCGCGCACCTCGTCGAACTCTCGCTGCGTTACAAGATGCTGGCGTTGATCGCGTTCGCGGTCATCGCCGCGCTGGGCTTGCGCGCCGTGCGCCAGTTGCCGATCGATGCGTTTCCCGACGTCACGCCGGTACAAGTGAACGTATATACCGAAGCGCCGGGACTGGCTGCCGAAGGCGTGGAGCAACTGCTGTCCACGCCGATCGAATCGGCCTTGGCCGGCCTGCCCAAGGTCGAGGAAATCCGCTCCGTGAGCCTGTTCGGATTGTCCTACGTCGCGGTGTATTTCCACGACGACATGGACATCTGGTTCGCGCGCCAGCTCGTCAACGAACGCTTGCAGCAGGTCGGTGAACGCCTGCCCGCAGGCTACGGCAAACCGGAAATGGGGCCCAATGCTTCGGGCCTGGGCCAGGTGTTCTGGTACACCGTCGAGCGCGCCGACGAAAAACTGAAGAGTGCGCCGAGCGACATGGATTTGCGCACGCTGCAGGACTGGACCATCCGGCTGATCCTGCGCACCGCGCCCGGCGTGGACGACGTCACCTCGTGGGGTGGACAGGAAAAACAGTTTCAGGTGCGCATCGATCCGATGAAGCTGATCGCGCACGAGCTCGGCTTTAAGGACGTGATCCAAGCCGTGCAGGCCAACAACGCGCAGGTCGGCGGCAACTTCATCGATATCGGACGCGAGCAATACCTGGTACGCGGACTGGGGCTGGTGAAGAACGCGCAGGACATCGGCAGCATCGTGCTCAAGAACGAACATGGCACGCCGATCTACGTGCGCGACGTGGCGCAAATCGTCGAAGACGGCGCACCGCGCTTCGGTGCGGTCACGCGCGATGGCCGCGAAGTGGTGCTCGGCATGGCACTGGCGCGCGTGGGCGAAAATGCGCGCGACGTGGTCGAAGCCGTTGGCGCCAAGCTCGCCACGCTGAAATCGGCGTTGCCGCCGGGCGTCGCAGTAAACCCGGTGTACCAGCGCACCGATCTGGTCAACGCCGCTGTCGGCACCGCGGTGCGCGCGCTGATCGAAGGCTCGATTCTGGTCGCGCTCGTACTGTTCCTGTTTCTCGGCGAATTGCGCAGCGCAGTAGTCGTGGTGGTGGCGCTGCCGCTGGCGATGCTGATCGCGTTCATCTGCATGCAATACGCCGGCATGTCGGCCAA
>JAFEFO010000024.1 GCA_018240565.1 Pseudomonadota bacterium
CCGCCTCCGGCGAGCGCGCCGATGGCGCAGCCGGTCGCGGTGAAGACGATCCAGTCTTCCAATGCCTTGGCGCCGTGGCCGCTGCCGCGGCTGAAGGCGAAACCGATGGCAGCGGCGATGACGATGAGCACGCCAAGGCCGATCCATTTCGGCCAGCGTGAACCTGCGGGCGCAACGTTCAGCGGCGCGAGGATTGCGTCCGGCGCAGCGGTTTGCACGCCAAGTTCGCGCTCGATGCCGGCCAGATGTCCGGCGCCGACCACGGCCAGCACGCGTTTGGCCGCATGCTTGCCGGTTTCCTCGCGCAACCGTGCGGCCATGAAACCGTCGCGCTCGCCGATCAGGCTGCGATACAAGCCTTCCGACTGCGCGGCGAATTCGCTGAACGCGCTTTGCAGCATGTCGCCCTGCTTGAGGTTTTCGATGTCGGCTTCGCTGACTTCGCTGCGTTCGAACAAACTCGTGATGAGCCCACCGATGATGCCGAGGCGATCGCGAAAGCGCACGCTGTGGTAGGCACGCTTGAGCGTAATGCTGATTTCGCGGTCGATCAGCCACAGCGGCAGGCCGCGCTGCTGGGCAAGATCGACTGCCGCTTTCAACTCGGCGCCCGGCTCGATGCCGAATTGTTCGGCGAGGCGGCGCTGGTAAGCAGACAGGGCCAGATTCGCCGCGACCATACCGGCCTTGCCGTCGCGGATGACGCGCCACAAATCGAGGTTGCGCCAGGCTTCCGGATCGTGCATGGCGCGATAGCGCGACTCGCACAATTCCACGGCAATGGCGTCGTAAGCCCCCGTTTCGATGGCGGCACGCACCGCATCCACGCTGGCGCGCGAGACATGTGCCGTACCGAGCAAGGTGTATTCGACGCCATCACGGGACGTGCGCGCGTGCGGTTGGCCGGCGAGGGGCGAATTGGCAGGCTCTGGAGTCAAATTGTCCAATGGTGTCATTCCGGCAGGGACTGCCGGAATCCAGTCACATGGACGTGAACATTACGACAATCGACAAGTTGCCATCCATGGCATCTGGATTCCGGCAGTCCCTGCCGGAATGACGAGCATATCTTCAATCCCGGAAACGCTTGAGCACATCGTCGTAGGCGTCGATGCGACGATCGCGCAGGAACGGCCAGATGCGGCGCACGGTTTCACTGCGCGCAAGATCGATGTCGGCAACGAGCAATTCCGGCTTGTCGGTCGAAGCTTGCGCGAGCACTTCGCCCTGCGCTCCGGCGACGAAACTCGATCCCCAGAAATCGATGCCACGGCCGCCGTCCGGTGCGGATTCATGACCTGTGCGGTTGCAGGCGAGCAGGGGCAGGCCGTTGGCCACGGCGTGACCGCGCTGCACCGTGATCCAGGCGTCGCGCTGGCGGGATTTTTCCGCCGCCTCGTCGGCCGGATCCCAGCCGATGGCAGTCGGGTAGAGCAGCACGTCGGCGCCGGCCAGCGCCATCAGGCGCGCGGCTTCCGGATACCACTGGTCCCAGCACACCAGCACGCCGAGCTTGCCGACGGACGTCTGGATCGGGTGGAAGCCGAGGTCGCCCGGCGTGAAATAGAACTTTTCGTAGAACGCCGGGTCGTCCGGAATGTGCATTTTGCGGTATTTTCCACAAATATCGTTTGCACGGTCGAAGACGACGGCGGTGTTGTGGTACAGCCCGGCGGCGCGGCGCTCGAACAGCGACGCGACGACGACAAGTTTCAATTCCGCGGCCAAGGCGCCGATGCGTTGCGTGCTCGGCCCGGGAATCGGCTCGGCGCGGTCGAATTCGGCGGTGCTTTCGTACTGGCAGAAGTAGGGACCGTTGTGCAGCTCCTGCAGCAACACCAGCCCGGCGCCGGCCGCAGCGGCCTTGCGCAATCCTGCTTCGATCGCGTCCAGGTTTGCGGATACGCTGCCGTGGTCGCGCTCTTGCACCAGTGCGACGCGCAAAATCTTGCTCATGCCAGAACTCCCGCGGGCAACTGCATGGTCAGGCAATGCAGGCTGCCGTTTTGCCAAATCAGCGACCGGCAGGGTACCGCAACCACGCCACGCCCGGGATGCGCGGCGGCGATGATGCGCGCGGCTTCGTCATCCGCCGGATCGCCGTAGGCCGGCACCAACACCGCGCCATTGACGATCAGGTAATTCGCATACGAGGCGGCCAGTCGCCGTCCATCGTCGAAAATCGCTTTGGCCCAGGGCAGGGCGTGCAGGCGAAACGGCTTGCCGTCCATCGTGCGCAGCGCCGCCAGTTCCTCGTGCATCGCGCGAAGTTCGTCGAAATGCGGATCGGTCGGATCATCACAGGCCTGGAAGACGATCGCATCGTCCGGCGCGAAGCGGGCGAGGGTGTCGATGTGCGCATCGGTGTCGTCGCCCTGCAGGTAACCGCGCTCCAGCCACAAAACGCGTTCCGCGCCGAGCTTGTCGCACAACATCCGCGACATCTGCTCACGGCTTTGTTCGGGATGACGCTGATGCAGGCAACGCCAGGTCGTGAGGATCGTGCCGGCACCATCGGATTCGATCGCGCCGCCTTCCAAGGCCCAGTCCACGCGGCGATGGTCGGAATTGTGGAACAGTTCGCGCGCGGCAAGTCCTTCGATGAGCCTGTCGTCGCGGCTGGCCTGGAATTTTCCTCCCCAGCCGGTGAAGCGGAAATCCAGCAACACGAATCCATCCGCCGAGCGCAGCGTGATCGGTCCGGAATCGCGCAGCCAGGTGTCGTCGTATTCGATGTCGATGAAGCGGCAGCGGTTCGGGTCCGCGCCGGCTGCTTGCAGAAGCCGCGACGCGCGCAAGCGCACGGCGTCTTCGGCGACGCAGATCAGCACGGTTTCATGGCGGGCGATGGCGCTGGCGAGGGCGGCAAAGGTTCGCTCGACTTCGTCCAGCCGGTCGGCCCAGTCGGTTTCGGCATGCGGCCACGCGAGCAGGACGCCTGCCTGCGGCTCCCATTCCGCGGGCAGGCGGAAAGCGGTTTCGATCATTGGCTATTCGTGTTTCGGCCCGAGCTCCGTCGGGCTGGCATGCGTGGCGACGCTGTCGATGACGATGTTGCGTTCGAAGTACACGGTGTAACCGGGGTATTCCCAGCGATTGATGACCGGGTGCTTTGGCGTGTCGCCGCCAGCCGGATTGAGCTTGGCGTTGGGCGCACCGAATTGGCGCTCGACCTGGGCCATGCTCATGCCGCGATGCGGTGCATGCATGCCGCGCTCTTCGCGCACGCGCTTCATCAACAGGGTTTCGGCACTGGCCAGGCTGCTGACCGCAAGAGCCGCGACGGCGGCAGTACCAGCGATGGCGAGGAAACGGTGCTTCATGGCGGACTCCTCATTCGCGCGGCGCACGCCGCTCAGCCGCGATTTGTAGCAGATTCGCCCAAGCAAATCCATGACTTGCCCGGCATTCCTCGGTTGATTCTCACGCCGCGGCCAGCGCGTACAAACGCAAAAGGCCGCACTCGGCGGCCTTTTTGCAACCCAATCGCTTCGATCAGCGTTGACGCGCCTTGAAACGCGGATTGGACTTGCAGATCACGAACACCTTGCCGCGACGACGCACGACCTTGCAATCGCGGTGGCGGGTTTTGGCGGTTTTGAGCGAAGACAGGACTTTCATGGCAGGAACCGGTGGTTTTTATGGAATAGCCGCGCATTTTAACTCATTGGATCGACTAGAGGAATAGCCAATGTCTGCAAGCAGGTCGGCTGTTCGATATGATGCGTCGAATAGATGCCTTTGTATATTATGTCAAATACAAAAACCAATACCAGAAGCTCCCCACCAACTTCGACCGGCCCCTACTTGCCTGATGCTGTTGCAGGCGTGCCATAGGTTGGGCTGTGCTGGAACTGCGCAGGCACTTCCCACATCCGCGCGGCATAAAACACTGCCCAGGCCAACACGAACAAGCAAAGCACCCAAACCCACACGGGAACCGACGAGCGTGCCTCGGCACGGCGCGGGTCGAAAGGATCGTCGGTACTGAAGGCATCGACCGTCAAGTGCAGCGTTCCACGCCGCGTCGATCCCGGGCGCAGGCCCGAAACCAGGATTCCCGGGCCGTTCTGGATCTGGAACGGAATTTCCTCCACGCCTTCCGCACCACGCTGGTCCTCGGCGCGAATGATCAGACGATGCGGGCCATCGGCCAACTTGCGCGTATCGAGCGTCAGCGCCGTGGGCAATTCACGGTCGATGAATGGCTGCGGCTCATCGTCGAGAAAAATGCGAACGTGCGGATTGGGCATGGCGATGGCCTCAGCGGTCCGGGCGAAGGATGTCGAACTTGACATGGCGTGGGTTGGTTTCGCCGGGGCGAGCGATGAACCAGAACATCGCAACAAAGCAGCCCAGCGTAACCAGTGCCGCAATCAACGCCACGGCAACGATGCCCCAAAACGGTCCGGTCATCATGTCAAGCATCGCGGCCTCCCTTTAGTTGCCCTTGGCGCGGATCGCGGCCACATCGGCCGCGTTTACCGGTTTGGCGTGATTGCCCCACGCCGACCGTTCGAAATTCACGATATCGGCGATGTCCGTGTCGCTCAACTGGCCGGAAAACGGTGGCATCGCGCTGTTGTACTTGACGCCGCCCACAACCACGCCGTGTGCGCCATGCAGCACCGTCTGGATGTGCAGGGTCGGGTCGGCATCATCTACGGCGGTGTTGCCGATCAGCGACGGGAACGCGCCGGGGATTCCTTGCCCGCTGGCCTGATGGCAGGCCGCGCAATTGGCAGTGAACAGCGACTGCCCCTTGGCGGCGTCGTAGGCATAGCCGGTGGGTGCCGGCGCAGGCGTTGCGGCCGGCGGCGTTGCCGCTGTTGCGGTGCCCATGGCGACAGCCGTTGAAAATCCGGGAATCGGCGACTGTTTCAACGACAACAGGTATGACACCAATGCCTTCGCCTGCAGCGTTGGAATCACCTTGCCGTTTTTCGGCGCGAACGCTTCCGGTACCGGCACGGCGGTTTCACCCGGCGGCACGACCGGCACCACGTCGAACAGGAACTTGAAATTCGGCATGATCGATTCGGGTTCCACTGCGCGCGGATCGTACAGGTGGATGTACTGCCACACGTCGCTCGGTTTGGAATTGCCGACGTTGGTCAGATCCGGCCCCGTGCGTTCGGAACCGAGCAGTTCAGGCGTTTGGAAAGCAAAGTCGCCTGGCGCCGACGGGCGGCCGAACGGCTTGTCCTCATCGAGCGGCCGCACCTGCTGGGTGTGGCAATAGCCGCAGCCATTGGCAGCGTATACCTGCCTGCCCTCGTCCTGCAGCGGCGTCAGGGCGGTGACGCCGGGTCCCGCTGGCGCCTGCGACAGCTCGATTGCCGGGATCACCGCCACCAGCAACACGATCACGATATAGATGCCGAGCGCGCCGCCGGCAATTGCCAATAACTTGTTCATGCCGCCACCTCGCCGACCGGCGGCAGGATGGGCGATGCGGCATTACCCGCCTGCCCGCGCGTCATGCGCCATACATTCCATGCGAACACCACGTGCGAGAGGAACATCAAAAGACCGCCGACACCACGCCAGACATAGTACGGCTGCATGTCGACGACCGACTGGATGAACGGCTTGCCGTCGACCCAGTCCATGCCCTGCACCGTGCCGCCGACGGACAGCGAAATCACGTAGATGAAGCTGCCGACCAATGCCATCCAGAAATGCAGCGCGATGCCCAGGCGGCCAGGACTCTTGCCGGTCGCCAGCGGCAGCAGCGCGTAGATGCCGCCCCAGACGGCGAAACTGACGAAGCCGTACATGGTCAGGTGCGAGTGGCCAACAGTGAAATTGCTGAAGTGCCAGATCGCCTGCATCGAGCGGAATGCTTCGACCGTGCCTTGCGTGGAGCCCACCAGATAACCGATCACGCCGACAAAAATGAACATCAGCGGATAGGAATGGATCATGTCATGCTGATGGCCGCGCATGGTCAGCAAGTAATTCGCGCTGCCACCCCACACCGGCACCAGCATCGCCACGCTGAACACGATGGCCACGGTCTGCAACCACCACGGCAAGGGACTGAACAGGAAGTGGTGGGCGCCGAGCAACGGATAGAACAGCAGATTGGTCCAGAACGCGAGCACACCCAGCGCATAGGAATAGATCGGCCGGCTGAGAATCTTGGGAATCGCGTAATAGAAAACACCCAAGGCGAGCGGCGTGAACCACATGCCGACCGCGTTGTGCATGTAGTACCCGGAAATCGCGACCTGCCCCAATCCGTACTGGTACCACGGCAACACGGCGACGATCGCGATGATGCACGTCCACAGCACGCCACCGATCGTGTACCAGTTCGAGAGATAGATGTCGTCTGCGCTGCGTCGCGCGACGGTGGCGATCAGATTCCACCCCGTCACGAGCAAGGCGGCAAGGAAAATCAGCCGGATCGGCCACGGCCATTCGCGGTACTCGAGATCGCCCCAGTTGTAGCCAAGATCCAGCGCAATCGTGCCGGCAATCGCGGCAATGTTGAACAGCGCCAGTCCGGCCCAGGCAAGCGCAGTGCTGTACAGGCTCGTGCCGCAACTGCGCGCTGCGACGTAATACGCGAGCCCAACCAGTGCGATGCTGGCAAATCCGTAGAACGTGTCGTTGGTGTGGATCGGGCGCAGGCGTCCGAAGGTCAGGTATTTGGCCGCCCAGAAATCCGGTGCGCCGAACTTGAATGCGAGCAGCAAACCGACCGCGGTCGCGAATATCAGCCAGAACGTCGCGCTGGCGGTGTACGCCACGAATACGGAAGCGAGCGCACGATCGTCGGCATGCGATTGTGCCGGGCCGGCAAGTGCGCTCCCAAGCGGGTGCTGGATTTTTGCCACGCGTCCTGTGCTTTCCGGATTTCGTCGCCAGAGAGTCGGCAAGCCCATCGTAGCGGCGTGAGGCCGACGTCGATTGCGTCGGCTGCGGCGCGGGTGGCGTCAACAGACCAGTGCGTCAAGCGGTGTTGGTCAAGTGGCAAGATTATACGCCGCCATGACCGGACTTCCACTACCGTACCCGCCGCGCTGCGAAAAAGTCTCGCAAAAGGTCGCCCGATTCAGTCGCCAGCAATCCGCCCTGCACGTGCACTGCATGGTTGTGCCGGTCGGAAACCAGAGTGTCGAACACACTGCCGGCGGCCCCGGTCTTGGGATCGGTCGCGGCGAATACCACGCGCTCCACGCGCGCATGCACGATGGCGCCCGCGCACATGACGCACGGCTCCAGGGTGACATACAGGGTCGACCCGGGGAAACGGTAATTGCCCAGCCGTTGCCCGGCATCGCGCAACGCCAGGATTTCCGCGTGCGCGCTTGGATCGTTGCGGCCGATGCTGTGGTTCCAACCCTCGCCGACGATTTCGCCGGCGCGCACCAGTACGGCGCCCACGGGGACCTCGGCATGCGCATCGGCGGCGTGCCGCGCAAGCTCCAGCGCGCGGCGCATGCAGCGTTCGTCGTCGCCGCTGAATCCGGTGTCCACGTCACTCCCACTCTATTGTAAACAAGACATTTTTATCTTTTATATTCAATGGCTTATTTTCCTGCTAATTGGTAATACCATGAAAAATACCATGCTCAGAAAAGGCTTAACAATATTTTGAAAAATTGCC
>JAFEFO010000025.1 GCA_018240565.1 Pseudomonadota bacterium
GCCGAATGCAGCGTCATCAGGCGCACCGCATTGCCGGATTCGTCGCGATCGGCGTTCGTGAGCAGGGCAAGCTGCGCGGCCAGGTCGCCGGCGCGACCGCCGTTCCTGCCCATCGCGCGGAACCAGTCGGCGAGTTCGACGATGTTTCCCAACCGTCGCGTGCGCAGTGCTTCATCTTTCGTCTCGGCACGGATATGCGCCTCGTAGGCCGTGCGTCGAAGAATCTCATCGACCAGCTCGGCGGCGGACAATTTGCGCATCTGCGCGGTCAGATCGCCGATCAGATGCGCGAATCCGGCGAGTGCCGCGGCCGGCCGCGGCGCGAGCTGCTTCAACGCCGCATCGCTGTGCGCGGCGTGCAGCATCGATACATGCCGCGACTGTGCGAGCTCCCCGAGTTTTTCCAGCGTGGTCGCGCCGATCTCGCGGCGCGGCACGTTGGCCACGCGCAGGAAAGCCGCGTCGTCGTCGGGATTGACCAGCAGGCGCAGGTAGGCGAGCACGTCCTTGACCTCGGCACGCTCGAAGAACGCCGTGCCGCCGGTCAGCTGGTAGGGCACGTGCAGCGCGCGCAACGCTTTCTCGATCGGCCGCGATTGGTGGTTGCCGCGATAGAGCACGGCGAACTCGTTCCACGGCGACTTGGTCAGTTGCTGCTGATGCGCGATATCGGCGGCGATGCGCTCGGCCTCGTGCTCGTCGTCGCGGCAGGCCAGCACGCGGATCGCCGCGCCTTCGCGGTGTTCGCTCCACAACTTTTTCTCGTGTACATGCGGATTGTGCGCGATCAGCGCATTCGCCGCGCGCAGGATGCGTCCGCTACAGCGATAATTCTGCTCGAGCTTGATCACTTTCAGCGCCGGAAAGTCGCGCGCGAGCTCGTCGAGATTGCCGGGATTGGCGCCGCGCCAGGCGTAGATGGACTGGTCGTCGTCGCCGACGCAGGTGAACGCGCCGCGCGCGCCGGCGAGCGCCTTGAGCATTCGATATTGCGCGAGATTGGTGTCCTGGCATTCATCCACGAGCAGATAGCGCAGGCGTTCCTGCCACGCCATTCGAGCCTCGGCGTCCGATTCAAGCAGGCCCAGCGGCAGGCGGATCAGGTCGTCGAAATCGACCGCATTGAACGCAGACAGGCGCTTCTGGTAGCGCGCGTAGACATCCGCCGCTTCGCGCTCGCGCGCGCTGCGCGCCTGTCCCGCTGCCGCGTCCGGCGTCAGGCCGTTGCCCTTGGCGTTCGAGATCAGGCTGCGCAGCGCGAACAATGCATCCGGCTTTGCCGCGGCGGGTGCCAGGTCCTTGACGATCGCGGCGCTGTCGTCGGCGTCGAACACGGAAAACCCGCGCTTGAGGCCGAGCTTTTCGTGCTCGATCTGCGCGATCTTCAGGCCGAGCGCATGGAAGGTCGCAACGGTGAGTTCTTCCGCCGCCGCGCCTTTCACGAGTTTGCCCACGCGCTCGCGCATCTCGCGCGCGGCCTTGTTGGTGAATGTGATCGCGGCGATCTTGCCCGGCAGCATGTGCCGGCGTGCGATCAGATGCGCGATCTTCTGCGCGATCACGCGCGTCTTGCCGGAGCCGGCGCCGGCAAGCACCAGCAACGGACCGTCCGTGTATTCGACAGCGGCGCGTTGTGGCGGATTCAGGCTCATCGAAAGGCGCGCGGAAACGGGCACGCATTTTAACCGATCGGCCGCGCTACACTGTCGCGCCTTCGGAGCACAGCATGGCGAAACTGTATTTCTATTATTCGGCGATGAACGCCGGCAAGACCACGACGCTGCTGCAGAGCGCGCACAACTACCGCGAACGCGGCATGCGCACGCTGATCCTGACGCCGCAGCTCGACGACCGCCATGGCCGCGGCGTGGTCGCCTCACGCATCGGCCTGAAGGCGCGCGGCCACACCTTCGTACGCGCGGACGACCTGTTCGAACGGGTGCGTGAGGACATCGCCGCCAATGGTGCCCTGCATTGCGTGCTCGTGGACGAGGCGCAATTCCTCGCCAAGGCGCAGGTGTGGCAGTTGTCCGATGTGGTCGATCGCCTGCGCATTCCCGTGCTCGCCTACGGCCTGCGCACGGATTTCCGCGGCGAACCGTTCGAAGGCAGCCTGTATCTGCTGGCCTGGGCCGATGAACTGGCCGAGATCAAGACCATCTGCCACAGCGGCAAGAAGGCGACCATGGTGGTGCGCGTGGACGACCACGGCCGCGCCGTGACCGAAGGCCCGCAGGTCGAGATCGGCGGCAACGAGCGTTACGTTTCGGTCAGCCGTGCCGAGTTCAAGAAGATCACCACGGGCGAAGGACGCATTGAATTGAAGCAGCAAACCCTCGCACTGGACGGCAAGAAATAATCAGCGCTGGCAGCGCGGACAATAGAACGTGCTGCGCTGGCCCAGCACAACGGCGCGAATCGGCGTTGCGCAAACCTTGCAGGGCTCGCCGGCGCGGGCGTAGACAGACAATTCCTGTTCGAAATAGCCGGGCGTGCCATCCGGACTGATGAAATCGCGCAGCGTGGTGCCGCCGCGCGTGATCGCGTAGGCAAGGATGCGCTTCACCTCGTCGGCCAGTCGCGCGTAACGCGCGCGCGACACCGAACCCGCCGCGCGGTTGGGATGGATGCCGGCGGCGAACAGCGCTTCGGACGCATAGATGTTGCCCACGCCGACGACGACGTGCTGATCCATCAAAAACGTCTTGACCGGCGCGCTGCGGCCGCGCGAGGCGCGCCATAGATGGTCGCCATTGAAATCCGCGCCGAGCGGTTCCGGACCGAGTCGCGCGAGCAAGGCATGTGTCGTGCCGGGTTTCTGCCATAGCATGCAGCCGAAGCGACGCGGGTCGGTGTAGCGCAGGATGCGTCCCGATGACAGTCGCCAGTCGACGTGATCGTGCGCGCCGGGCGGTGTATCCGTCGGCAAAATGCGCAACGAGCCGGACATGCCCAAATGCAGTAGTGCACTGCCCGCCGCGGTGTGCGCCAGAATATACTTTGCGCGCCTTTCCACATTTACAATTCGCTGCCCCGGCAAGGTGCGACGCAGTGATTGCGGAATCGGCCAGCGCAGGCGCGGCTGGCGCACGATGAGTTCGACGACGCGGCGGCCGACGAGGTGCGGCGCAATGCCGCGGACGGTGGTTTCGACTTCGGGAAGTTCGGGCATGCTAGCCGCTCTCGAAACATAGCCCGTCATCCCGGCATGGATTGCCGGCATCCAGACTGCATGGATGCCATCCCTGGCTACTGGATTCCGGCAGTCCCTGCCGGAATGACGCACATCAGTGTACCTTCCCGGGATCAAGCAACTCGCTCTCCGGCGATTCCAGCAGGCGCGCGCTGAAGCGATCCGGCACGCGCATCAACTCCGTTCCGATGCGCACGTAACGGTCGTGGTCGATCGGGTCTTCGCCGCCGATATCGATATGTACCGCATCGGCAATCACGCTGATCTGCGGCGGATCCAGGCCCAGCTTGGCCGCATCGTATCCAGCCATCGGCGCACGCGTGCGCACCGGTGCACGCAGCACGGCGAGCAGGCGCGCGACGGCATCCGGATCCGCCTTCGCGTCATGCGGCTGCTTCATCCACCACACGCCATCGACGCGCTCAAATACGCGCGCCGTACAGGATCGACAGTGGATTTCCAGATGCGTCACGCTGGCCGGATCGAGCGACGTCACCGACTGCGGCGCGAGTCCGCGCTCGCGCACCAGCTGCGCGTAGACCGCCGTACCGAGCACGGCCACAACGACCGCGAGAATCAGCAGACTGCGCGTGGATTTTCGCATGTCACGCCCGGCGCCGGCGCCACCAGATAAAGCCGCCGGTCAATGCGAGCAACAGCGGCAACACGGCGAGGAATCCCAACCCGATGACGCCGAGCGCACGCTGCGAAAGCTTCATCTGGCTATCCGGTGCGCCCTTGTCGGGAATATCGATCAGGGCATCGTCCTGCATCACCCAGTCGAAGATGCGCTGGCCGAATTCACGATTGCCGCCGTTGCCGAGGAAGGCATTGGACAGAAAACTGCCGGTGCCGATCACGACGACGCGCTGCTCGGTCTTGTCCGGGCTTGGCGAAAGACGGCTCAGCGCCAGGCCGATGTCGAGCGGGCCAGGAATTTCGCCTTTGTTCGCGTCATAGGCAATCGTCGTCGTATTGCCTTGTTGCGGAATCGTGCCGATGCGCGTCCACGATTTTGCGCTGGTGCGCAACAACGATTGCACCTGCCATTGCGTCCCGCTGACCACGCCAAGCGCCGCGGTCTGCGGGAACAGCGTGGTCAGCGCGAAGTCGCGCGTGATGGCACTTTGTGGATACGTGGAAATTGCCACGAAGCTCGGATCGCCGATGCCGAACGCCGCGCCTGCGCCATCGACCACCGTGCCATCGAGCACGCGCAGCGACAGCGACTTGGCCAGTGCATCCAGTCCCGTCGTGCTGCCGGGATCGGCGAACCACAGGAAGTTGCCGCCACGCCCGAGGTAGTCGTCGATTTCCGCCACCACGGCGGGCGCAAGTTGCACCTGTGGACTCGCCAGCACCAGCAGGTCCACATTCTGCGGGATGTGCATGCCGGCGGTGAGCGTGAGTTCCATGGTGCGCACGCCTTGCGCCGCGAGCAGGGCGCCAAAGTTGCCCAGGTCCGCATTGGCCTTGCCATCGGGCCGGCGTTCGCCGTCGCCGGCGAGAAAGGCGACCAGTCGCGTGCGCGTGCGCGCCAGCCGCACCAATGCGTTGTCGAATTCGCGCTCGGTCAGCACCTTCAATTGCTCGTCGCGATCCTTGTAATGCACCACCATCTCGCCATCGATGCTGATTCCGGCCGCGCGCGTGGCGGCGGGGTCGGCGTCCGGATCGACAAAACGCAGCGAGATATCCGGCTTGATGCGGTGGTAGCGCGCGATGAAATCCGCAATCGCGCTGCGCAGCAATGCTTCCTTGCCGGCATAGGAGACCACGCTGACCGGCGCATCCAGACGCTGCAGCAATTGCACCGTGCGCGTGTCCAGACTCGAACGCTGCGCATAACTGAAATCGTGTTGCAATCCAAAGCGCGTGGACAAAAACGCCACGCACAGCGCGGTGGCGCCGAGCAAAATGACGAAGACGATGTCGGTCAGGCGCGCGCGCATTCAGCCGTGCTCCCGTTCGGCATCCAGGCGCCGCGCGGCCAGGATCAATGCGACGGCGATGATCAGCGCAAAGTAGACGATGTCCACACTCGCGACGATGCCGTGCAGAAATGGTTCAAGGTGAGTTGGCAATGCGGCATAGTTGATGAAGTTGCTGCTCACGCCTTCGTAGCGCGCGCCGGCGTCAAGCATCCACAGCACGAGGTTCAATGCCAGCGCCAGGCCGGCAGCGATGACGGCTTGGCGGCAATACGCCGAAGCCGCGATCGCTATGGCGGACAGCGCTGCGGCGAACAGGATCAGCCCCAGCAGGCTCGCAAACAGTCGGCCCCAATCCAGATGCGTGCCGATGGCAAGGCTTGCCGGCATCGCCAGCGCGAGTGCGATCAGCACGATGAAGAACCCGCACAACGCGACGAATTTGCCCAGGATGATGCCGGCACTGCCCGCGCCGGACGTCTGCAACAGCGGCAAGGTCCCGGATGCCCGTTCACCGGCGATGGCGCGCATGCCGAGCAGCGGCACGATGATGAGCAAGACGCTCGCGACCGCGCGCAACAGCGGCAGCGCGACGAGATCCGTCACACCCGGCGCGGATGGCATGCCGGCAAGCTTGGGCATCAGGCCGAGGAATCCCTGCAAGGTCAACAGGAAAAAATACGCAAGCACGGCGAGCACGGCGGCGAGCATCGCCCATGCCAGCGGTTGCGCGAACAGGCGCCGCCATTCGTTGCGGGCGATGGCGCGATTCATGCCGCGGCTTGCGCGTCGTCGGCGCTGGCGATGCGCAGGAAAACCGATTCGAGGTCACCGCCCTGTGCGCCGGTCAGATCGGCAAGCTTGCCGTCGTAGCGCAGGCGTCCGCCGTGCACGATGGCGACGCGCGCGCAACAGGCCGTCACATCATTCAGTTGGTGTGTGGACAGAATCACCGCGTGTTCGCTGCCCAGTTCCTTGACGAGCTTGCGGATCGACACCGCCTGCACGGGATCAAGGCCCGACGCCGGCTCGTCGAGCACGATCAGATCCGGATCGTGGATGATCGCTTGAGCGATGCCGGTGCGCTGCGCAAAGCCTTTGGACAAATTGCCGCACAGACGCCGCCGTACTTCAGCAAGGCCGCAGCGTTCGACGACACCATCGACCGCGGTCAGCGCCGCCTTGCCGCGCAGGCCGCGCACCCGCGCGCAAAACGCGAGGTATTCGTCCACGCGCAATTCCGCATACAAAGGTGGGGTTTCCGGCAGATAACCCAAGCGCCGCGAAAGCGCGGGTTCTTCGTGCAGTTCGCGGCCATCGAATAGAACCTTGCCCGTGTTCGGCGCGAGCACACCCGCGATCATGCGCAAGGTCGTGGTTTTGCCGGCGCCATTGACGCCGAGCAGGCCGAGCACGCAGCCGCGATCGAGCGCCAGCGTCATGTCCTGCACGATGACGCGTCCACCCAAGCGACGCGAAACGTTTTGCAATTGCAGCAGCGCGCCGCCAGCCATGCGGATCAGGCTTCCTCGACGCCGGCGCGCTTGCTGCGCCGGATCAGCCAGGCCACGCCGCGCAAATCCGCTATGCCAACCAAGGCGCGATTGAGATTGTTGTATTTGGATGCGCCGCTGCCGCGCGGGCGATGATTGACCGGCACGCTCACCGTCTTCCAGCCGGCGCGCTGCATCAGCGCGGGCAGGTAGCGGTGCATGTGGTCGAAGTAGGGTAAATCGAGAAACGCCGCGCGTTCGATCAATTTGATGCCGCAGCCGGTGTCGGGCGTCGCGTCGTGCAACAGGCGCGAGCGGATTGCGTTCGCTATCTTCGAGGCCCAGCGCTTGCTGCCGGTATCCTTGCGGTTGACGCGCCAGCCGGCATAGAGCTTCACGTCCGCCGCGCCCGCATCGCGCGCGGCGATCAATTTGGGAATATCCGCCGGATCGTTCTGGCCGTCGCCATCGAGCGTGGCGATCCACGCCGCGCGCGCCGCCTTGATGCCATTGCGGATCGCCGTGCTTTGTCCGCTCTGCGCCTGGTGCCTGAGCACGCGCAGTTCCGGGAATTGCGCCTTCGCGCCGGCCAGCACGGCGAGCGAATCGTCGCGGCTGCAATCGTCCACGTAGACGATCTCGAACGCGAGCTTGCCGCGCAGGGCGGCGGCAATTTCGCCCAGCAGCGGGACGATATTGTCGCGCTCGTTGAACACCGGCACGACGACGGACAATTCGGGCATTGCGGGATTCCAGCACGCCACGGTTGGCGCGAATGCGTGATTCTACCGGCTTGCGCGCACCGTCACAAAAGCCCAAACTCGCGGCGGCGGAAGCCGGCCACTCGCCGGCGGGAACCACCCAGCGATGGCAACGGATACGCCTGGTTTCTTCGAGGAACTCAAACGCCGCCACGTCTGGCGCGTCGCGGTTGCGTACGCGATCGCCGCATGGTTGCTGGTGCAGGTCGCGACGCAGGTGTTCCCGTTCTTCGACATCCCGAACTGGGCGGTGCGTCTCGTGGTGGTGGTGCTGGCGATCGGCTTCGTGATCGCGGTGGTATTTGCGTGGATCTACGAGCTGACGCCGGAAGGCATCCGCCGCACCGCCTCGGCCGATTCGCCCGAAGCGCGCGAGCCGCACGATACCCGCGCGGTCGGCCGCAAGCTCAATACCGTGATCATCACCGTACTGGTGCTGGCGGTGCTGCTGCTGGGCAACCAGTTCGTCTGGCACCGGGGCCTGCGCGGCGCGAGCGACGCGGCGTTAACCGCTGCGACCGCAGCGAACCCCGCGCAGGCAACCGATCCGCACTCCGCAGCATCGCCCGCGCTCGCGAACGTGGCGCCGGTGCCTGCTTCCACCGCCGCCATTCCCGAAAAATCCGTCGCCGTGCTGCCCTTCGCGAACGAAGGCGCCAAGGGCGAGCAATTCTTCTCCGATGGACTTTCGGAAGACCTGATCACCGCGCTGTCGCAGTTCGCGGGGTTGAAAGTCATCAGCCGCAATTCGGCGTTCCAGTTCCGCGACAGCCGCGATTCCAGCGCGAAGATCGGCCAGTTGCTGGGCGTCGCGCACCTGCTGGAAGGCTCGGTGCAGCGCGCCGGCGACGAGGTGCGGATCACCGCGACGCTGGTCAATGCGAGCGATGGCGCGGTCGTGTGGACCAAGCGCTACGACAAACCCTACAAGGACCTGTTCTCACTGCAGGACGCCATCACGCTGGCTGTGGCCGACGCGCTGCAGGCGAAACTCATGACCGCGCCTGGCGCGGTGGTGCAGAGTGACCGCCCGCCGAGCGGCAACCTTGCATCCTTCACGGCGTATCAACACGGTGTCGCTTACTTCGAGCTCAACACCGAAGCCAGCCTTCATCAAGCCATTGCTGCCTACGAGGATGCGATCCGGCTCGACCCGCACTACACGGTGGCTTACGCGCGCTTGAGCTTGGCGTGGACGTGGCTGGCCGGAGAGTTGCTTGGCGGTGCGCAGGCGCAGCAGGCCTATGCCAACGCGCGACAGGCGGCGGACACCGCCCTCAAGCTGGATTCCGGTTCCTCATTGGCGCACCTGTCGCGCGCGAATCTGCTACTGACCGCCGACTTCGACTGGACTGGTGCCGAGGCCGAATATCGGCGCGCCTTGCAACTCGCGCCCAACGATGCGGAGGCGCAGTTTGGTCTGGGCAATGTGCTGTCGGCACTCGGGCAGGTACGGCAGGCGGTAGCCCTGACCCACAAGGCACTGGCCGCAGATCCGCGCCATGCCAGCTGGTACTACTGGTTGAGCGTTTACCTTGCCGGGCTGGGCCAGCTCGATGCGGCCCGGCAGGCGAGCACCACCGCGATCGCCCTGCAGCCCGGCGCGGTGAATTATTACGACCTTCTTACAGTTATCGACGTGCTGCGCGGCAACGCCAAGAGCGCGCTGGCCGCAGCGCAGCGGGAATCCCCAGGAGTATGGCGCGACATCGCGATGGCGCGCGCTTTGCAGATGGGTACAGACCGCGCGTCGGCGGATGCCGCGCTGAAGAATCTCATCGCCAAATATTCGGATGTGAGTGCCTACCAGATCGCGCAGGTGTATGCGCTGCGCCGCGACGCGGACAACACCTTCAAGTGGCTGGATCGCGCGTGGGCCAACCGCGATCCGGGAATCCAGTTCCTGCTTTACGATCCCTTCATCCTGCGTTACCGCAACGACCCGCGCTTTGCCGCGTTCTGCAAGAAAGTCGGCTTGCCCACCACCACCGATGCCGTGGCGATGAAATGAGCGACAAATTGCCTCAGCAGCCATCTTTCCTCGCCGAACTCCAGCGCCACAACGTGCGCGCGCGGGCGTGTTGTGGAGCGATGCGGCCCGGGAATCGACGGCCGACAGGGTTCGGCTTCGACCGCGCTTGACAGCATTCCGTACAGACCGTACAGTTTGATCATGAAACGAAACGTCACCCCGCTATCGAAAGGCGCCGAGGAAGCGCGCCAACAGTTGCCGGCCATTCTCGTCGCCGCCGCTGCGGGACAAAGCACCCTCATTACGCGCCACGGTCGCGCTGTGGCCGCCGTGGTGCCCGTAACGTCGCTCAAACAGGTCAAGCCGGCATCGTTGCTGGCGCTTGCCGGAACCGGGCGCGGCCTGTGGGGCAAGGACAGCCGCAAAGCCATCGACAGGCTGCGCGACGAATGGAAGCGCTAGACGCCGGCGCGCTGCCGACCGGTGCCTGCGTGCTGGTGGACAGCGCGCCGATCATCTACATGCTCGAAGCGCATCCGAAATTCGCCGCGCGCTTCGCGCCCCTGTTCGAGCGCCATGGCGAAGGCGAAATCGCGCTCGCCGTCACCACGATCACCATCGCCGAGGTGCTGACCGGTCCGTTGCGAGCTGGCGAGGAATCGCTCGCGCGGCGTTATCGCGGTGTGCTGGAGGCCTGGCGCGTGATCGAGTTTACCTGCGACATCGCCGAAAGCGCGGCGCGCCTGCGTTGCAAATACGGCTTGAAACTCCCGGATGCGATCCAGCTTGCCAGCGCGCTGGCGATCAATGCACATGCGCTGGTCACGCACGATCGTGATTTTGCGGATGTTCGTGGCATGCGAATCCTCGGATGAACCTTTTTACCGAACTCCAGCGCCGCAACGTGCCGCGTGCGGCGTTGCTGTACGCCGGCGCCACATGGGCACTGGCGCAAGGCATCGCGCAACTGGGGCCATTCTTCGGCCTGCCGGACTGGGGCGTGCGCTGGTTCGTCATCGCCTGCTGCGTCGGCTTTCCGTTCTGGCTGGTGTTTGCGTGGGTCTACGAATGGACTGCGCAGGGACTCAAACGCGAAAGCGAAATCGCCGCAGATCCCGCGATCTCGCGTTCGACCGGACGCAAGCTGGATCGCGCAATCATCGCCGTGTTGGCCGTCGCCGTGGTGCTGCTGTTGACGGATCGCTTCGTGGTGCGGAAGGGCGACGGCGTGGCCATTGCCGAAAAATCCGTCGCCGTGTTGCCGCTGGCCAACGAAAGCGGCGACCAGGACCAGCAGTATTTTTCCGATGGCCTGTCGGACGATCTCATCAACGCACTGATGCAGTTCGGCAACCTCAAGGTCATTGGCCGCGCGTCGTCCTTCCAGTTCCGCGACAGCCGCGATTCCAGCGCCACGATCGGCCACAAGCTCGGCGTCGCGTACCTGTTGACCGGCAGCGTGCGCAAGCTCGGCGATACCGTGCGCATCAATGCGCAACTGGTGAAGGCGGCGGATGGCAGCGGCGTGTGGTCGCGCAGTTACGACCGGCCCTATGCCGATCTGTTCACGCTGCAGGACGAGATCACCGCGGCCGTGGCCGACGCGCTCAAGGCGAAGCTGTTGACCGCGCCCGGCGCCGTGGTGCAGAGCGATCGGCCGCCCAGTGGCAATCTCGCCGCCTATGCGGCCTATCAACACGGTTTCGCCTATTACGCCCTCAACACCGAGGCCGGCTCCCGTCAGGCGATTCGTGCGTTTGAGGATGCGACCAATCTTGATCCGCGCTACGCAGCGGCGTACGCACGACTATCCATGGCATGGACGCGACTCGCCTCCCATGAGCTCAACGAGCCTGCGGAGATCGCACTCGCAAAAACCGCGGCGCACAAGGCCGCCGATACCGCCTTGGCTGTCGATGCCGATCTCGCCATGGCTCACCAGGCACGCGCGTTTTTGCTCCAGAACCTGGACATGGATTGGCGCGGTGCAGAAGCCGAGTCCCGGCGCGCACTGCAACTGGCACCCAACGATGCGGAGGCCCAGTCTTCCCTGGGTAGTCAACTGGCCTCGCTCGGCCAGAACCGGCGCGCCGTGGAATTGACCCGGCAGGCATTGTCGAGCGACCCGCGCAATGCCAGTTGGCACAGCTGGCTGAGCGCGTATCTCGTTGCGCTGGATCAACTCGATGACGCGCGAGCAGCAATCGACACGGCGATCGGGCTGCAAAGCGATGCGGCCACTTTCCACGCGGGTCTGGCGACGATCCAGATCCTGCGCGGAGAAAGTGCGGGCGCGCTGGCCGCTGCACGACAGGAAACGGACCAGGGCTGGTATGTGATCGCGACGGCACTGGCTTCGCAAATCGATACCGACCGCGCGGCGGCCGATGCGGCACTGGAAAATCTGATCATGAACAAGGCGGATGCGGCGGCCTATCAGATTGCGCAGGTGTACGCGCTGCGCCGCGATGCGGACAACGTGTTCAAGTGGCTGGACCGTGCCTGGAACAATCGCGACGCCGGCCTCGGCACGCTGCTCTCCGACCCCCTGGTGCTGCGCTACCGCGACGACCCGCGTTTCGCCGTGTTCTGCAAGAAGATCGGCTTGCCCACCACCACGGATGCGGTCGCGATGAAATGAGCGGCAAATTGCCTTGGCAGCCATCCTTCCTCGCCGAACTGCAGCGCCGCAACGTGCCGCGCGCGGCAGTGTTGTACATCGGAGCGGTGTGGGCGCTGTCTCAGGGCATTTCGCAATTGAGTCCAGCGGTCGGTTTGCCGGATTGGGCGACGCGCTGGTTTCTGATCGCAGCGATCATCGGATTTCCATTCTGGCTCGCGTTTGCGTGGTTCTACGAATTCACGCCGCAAGGGTTGAAGCGCGAGAGTGAAATCATCGCTGATGCCTCGATCTCGCGTTCGACCGGACGCAAGCTGGATCGCGCAATCATCGCCGTGTTGGCCGTCGCCGTGGTGCTGCTGTTGACGGA
>JAFEFO010000026.1 GCA_018240565.1 Pseudomonadota bacterium
CATCGAAATGTTCTATAACTCGAAACGACGGCATGGTTCCATAGGCGACCTGTCGCCGGTAGAGTTCGAAAAGCGGTTTGCGGAGAACGGCTCCTGACTGTCTACAGAAGCCTGGGCGATTCAAACACGAGCGCTATTTTCTCATTTTGGCCTACGCAACGATGAGCCGTCCTGAGGCGATTCTAGATCTCAAGCGCGAAATGGTTGATTTCGACCGGCGTCTTTTCGATACCAACCCAAAGGCTCGAATACAAACAAAAAAGCATAGACCAGTTGTTCCTGTTGTCGACGAGTTGCTGCCTTGGCTCGAGTATGCCCCCAACGGGTACTTGGTTCGCTGGCGCAACCAACCGATTCAGTCGTTCAAGACGGCATGGCGGGCAATTCGGCGGCGCGCTCGTCTCGGGGCGGATGTGTACGCCAAGACAATTCGCCACACGATGGCGACGGAGTTGCGCGCTGCAGGAGTTCCTGAAGCCGAGGTCCAAGGGTTTCTTGGACACCGGGCATATACTGGAAGTACGGAAATTTATGCGAAGTACAGGCCGGACTACCTGGGCAAGGCGGCTGGAGTCGTCAACAGCTACCTTTTGCGCCTGCGTAGCAGTTGCGTAGCACCTGACGTGGAATAGGCCACAAAACGACCGCAACTTATTGATTTATTGGTGGGCAGTACAGGGATCGAACCTGTGACCCCCACCATGTCAAGGTGATGCTCTACCGCTGAGCTAACTGCCCACGGAGGGGGCGCGAATCATACAACGCCAGCGCCGCGCCGCCAAGTACGCGGGCTTGGCGAGCCGCATGCCCTCGCCGATAATCGCGGGTCGCCGCAAACAGACCGCGCATGCAGTTCGATTCCTTCACCTTTGTCGTTTTCTTCGCGGTCGTGTTGTGCACCTACAACGCATTGCGTGGCTGGTCGGCGCGAAAATGGTTCCTGCTGGCGGCCAGTTACGTTTTCTACGCGGCGTGGAATCCGCTGTTCCTGCCGCTGCTGGTCGGTTCGGCGACGCTGGACTTCTGGGTGGCGCAGCGCATCCGCGCCGCTGCGGAGGGCGCACCGCGCCGGCACTGGATCATCCTGACGCTGGTGGTCAATCTCGGGGTTCTGGGCATCTTCAAATACCACGCTTTCCTGCTGGCCAATCTGGCGGCGGCGCTGGCGCTCGTCGGCGTGCGCTATGTGCCGGCGCCGATGGACATCATCCTGCCGATCGGCATTTCGTTCTACACCTTTCATTCGCTGTCGTATTGCCTGGACATCTATCGCGGCAAGTTCGAGCCGACGCGCAACTGGCGCGATTACGCGCTGTACGTCGCCTTCTTCCCGCAATTGGTGGCGGGGCCGATCACGCGTTTCACGCAGATGCGCGCGCAGATCGAGAATCCGCGTCGTACCACGCGTGAGGGCCTGGCCTGGGGTTGTGCCTTGCTGGTGCTTGGCCTGTTTGAGAAATGCGTGCTGGCCGATACCGTGTTCGCGCCGGTCGCCGACGGTTTTTTCAATGCGGTCGGCAGGGCGGGTGCGGCCGCGGCATGGAGTGGCACGCTCGCTTTCAGCGGACAGATCTTCTGCGATTTCGCCGGTTACTCGACCTGCGCCATCGGTGCGGCGATGGCACTGGGCTTCGTATTGCCGACCAATTTCCGCTATCCGTATGCCGCAATCGGGTTTTCCGATTTCTGGCGGCGCTGGCACATCTCGCTGTCGACCTGGCTGCGCGATTACCTGTACGTCTCGCTCGGCGGCAATCGACGCGGCGAATGGCGCACCTACATCAACCTGATGCTGACGATGTTGATCGGCGGACTGTGGCATGGCGCGGCGTGGACGTTCGTGATCTGGGGTGGCTTGCATGGCGTGTTCCTGGCCGTCGAACGCTGCGTGCGCGAACGGCTGTGGCCGGCCGGTGCCGGCGCGTCTGCGCTGCTGCGGACAGTCTACGGCATGCTGACCTTGCTGTTGGTGGCGATCGCCTGGATCTGGTTTCGTGCCGCGGATGCCGCCACGGCATGGCAGGCGATGACGAAACTCGCCGGTCCGCTCGCGCCCGGCGCAAGTGCGGAACAATGGCTGGCCATCGCTGCGTTTGCCGTCGTGACCGCCGTGCATTGGCTGATGCGCGAACGCGACCTCAAGTCCGAATGCGCGCGCATCCCGGCGCCATTGCTAGGCGCGCTGTTGGGCGCGATGCTGGCGCTGATCGTGCTTTCGCCCGGAGACAACCATGCCTTCATCTATTTCCAGTTCTGACCCGGTGTCGGTCCGACGCTGGCTGGCAGCGTGGCTGGTCGCCATCGTTCTGGCCGTGGCGACGTGCGCCAGTGTCGAGGCGTATTGGCGTGCGCACGGATTCCGGTCAAACGTGCTGGATTCGCGTCAACTCTGGTCGCAGCAGCGCATGCGCGTGGATCGCGGCCACGGCATCGCGTTGGCGTTGCTCGGCGCTTCACGCACCGAATACGGCATCGATCCGCAACGCTTGCGCGAGCGCCTGCCGGCCTATCGACCGGTGATGCTGGCCGTGAACGCGCATTACCCGCTGGCGACCTTGCGCGATCTTGCCGCCGATACGGACTTTCGCGGCGTCGTGTTGTGCGACCTGGACGCGGTTGGCTATCTGCGCGCGTATTGGGACATGCAGCAATCGTATGTCGATTACTACCACACGCAATGGACGCCAAGCTGGAATTTCCATCGCATGCTGCTCACCGATTGGCAACGTGCCGCCGTCATCGCCAATCCGGAGTTCGGCTGGAAGGCAAGCCTGCTGCGCGCGTTCACCGGCGCGGCGCCATTCCGCGATTATGTCCGCTATCGCGCCAATCGCAGCGGCGACATCGACTACCGCGAAGTCGACGTCGCCGCGAGCAAGCGCCATTTCGCCGAGACCATGGAAGGCAACATCGCGCACCTGCCGCCACACGATCCGCAACGCTGGTTGGCGGACCTGGCGCCGATGCACGCCTGGATCGCGGCGATCAACGCCCGCGGCGGCAGCGTCATTTTCTATCAAAGTCCGTTGAGCGGCCTGCAACGCGAAGCAATGCAGCGGGTCTTTCCACCTGCCGAGTACTGGGACAGGCTCATCGCGGCATTTCCCGAGGCGCATTTCCTCGATGCGGACGACGTGCCGGAACTCGCGGCCTTCCGGCTGCCGGACGATTCGCACATGGATTACCGGGACAAGGCGGCCTATACCGATGCGCTCGCCAGGGTTCTGGTCGAGCGCGGTTTCGTGCGGCGCTGACGCGAATCGCTATCGGCGCAAACCCGCCTCGCGCAACTGGTGCAGGCGGTCGCGCAGGCGTGCGGCATCCTCGAATTCCAGGTTTTGCGCGTGCTTGTACATCTGCGCTTCCAGGCGCTTGAGTTCGGCGGCGAGTTTTTCCGGCGGTAGCGCCGCGTAGTCGGCGGCCTCTTCGGCCACGCGTCGCGCGCCTTTGCCACGCGCGTGTTCGCGTTCGTTCGCGGCGTCGGCGCGCGCGCCCTCCATGATGTCGGTGATCTTCTTGACCACGCTGGTGGGCGTGATGCCGTGCTCGGCGTTGTACTCGACCTGCTTGTTGCGGCGGCGGTCGGTTTCCTCGATCGCCGCACGCATCGAGTTGGTGATCGAATCGGCGTACAGGATCGCCTTGCCGCGCAGGTTGCGCGCGGCGCGACCAATGGTCTGGATCAACGACCCGGTGGAGCGCAGGAAACCTTCCTTGTCGGCATCCAGGATCGCGACCAGCGACACCTCGGGCATGTCCAGGCCCTCGCGCAACAGGTTGATGCCGACCAGTACGTCGAACTTGCCCAGGCGCAAATCGCGCAGGATTTCCACGCGCTCGACGGTTTCGATGTCCGAGTGCAGGTAGCGCACGCGCACGCCGTGTTCTTCCAGATAATCGGTGAGGTTCTCGGCCATGCGCTTGGTCAGCGTCGTCACCAGCACGCGATCGCCCATCGCCACGCGCGCATTGCATTCACCGAGCAGATCATCGACCTGGGTGCGCACCGGGCGCACTTCGACCTGCGGATCGACGAGACCCGTGGGTCGCACCACGAGCTCGACGATGTTGCCCTGCGTGTGCGCGAGTTCGTATTTGCCCGGGGTCGCGGAAACGAAGATGCAGCGTGGCGCGCGACGTTCCCATTCCTCGAATTTGAGCGGCCGGTTGTCCAGCGCGGAGGGCAGGCGGAAACCGAATTCGACCAGCGTTTCCTTGCGCGAGCGGTCGCCCTTGTACATCGCGCCGAGCTGCGGAATGGTCACGTGCGATTCGTCCACGACCAACAATGCATCGGCCGGAAGATAATCAAACAGGCACGGCGGCGGCTCGCCCGGCGCATGGCCGGTCAGATGGCGCGAATAGTTCTCGATACCGTTGCAGTAGCCGATCTCGGCCATCATCTCGATGTCGAACTGGGTGCGTTGTTGCAGGCGCTGCGCCTCGACCAGCTTGTTCGCCGCGTACAGTTGTTCGAGGCGTTCCTTCAATTCCGCCTTGATCGTCTCCACCGCTTCGAGCACGGTGCGGCGCGTGGTCACGTAATGCGAACCGGGATAGATCGTGTAGCGCGGAATCTTGCGCGTCACCGCGCCGGTGAGTGGATCGAACAGCGACAGGTTCTCGATCTCGCCGTCGAACAACTCGATGCGCACCGCTTCCATTTCATTTTCCGCGGGGAACACATCGATGGTCTCGCCGCGCACGCGATAGGCACCGCGGTGCAGCTCGTAATCGCCGCGCTCGTATTGCAGTTCGGTCAGGCGGCGCAGCAATTCGCGTTGGTCGATGCGCTCGCCACGCACCAGGTGCAGCACCATGCGATGGTATTCACCGGGGTCACCGAGGCCATAAATTGCCGACACCGTGGACACGATCACCGCGTCACGGCGCTCGATCAACGCCTTGGTCGCGGACAGGCGCATCTGCTCGATGTGCTCGTTGATCGACGAATCCTTCTCGATGTAGGTGTCGCTGGATGGGACGTAGGCTTCCGGCTGGTAATAGTCGTAGTAACTGACGAAATACTCCACCGCGTTGTGCGGGAAGAATTCCTTGAACTCGCCGTAGAGCTGCGCCGCCAGCGTCTTGTTCGGCGCCAACACCAGGGTCGGCTTTTGCACGCGCTCGATGACGTTGGCGATGGTGAAGGTCTTGCCCGAGCCGGTCACACCGAGCAGGGTCTGGTGCGCGAGCCCGTCCTCGAATCCGGCAACGAGCTTGTCGATCGCCTCGGGCTGGTCGCCGGCGGGCTGGTACGGTGCAACGAGTTGGAAACGATCGGACATCGGCGGTTCCGGAAGCGAACCGATGATTATAGATCGCATTGCGACCGTGACGTCGGCGTTTTCCTACGCACGCGTGCGCGCTATGCCGATGTCGTCGCGCCAAGGCGATTCCTAGCATGGCCGTACCTTCGAGGAGGAACGCCATGCGCCAGCCGTATTCGGAAAGAGTCCGTGGGATCACCCTGATCGAACTGATCTTCACCATTGCGATCGCTTGCGTCCTGTGCGCCGTGAGCTTGCCGGCATTGGGCGGCCTCTTGCGCAGCGGGCAGTCGCGCAGCGCGCACAATGCGCTGGTCGCGGCGTTGAACCTGGCGCGCAGCACGGCGGCCGCGCGGCAGGGCGATGTATCGATCTGCCCCAGCCGCGACGGCGCGACCTGCGACAATGCGATCTGGTGGCAGCATGGCTGGATCGTGTTCGCCGACGCGAACCACGATGGCGCGCGCGATGCAGGCGAGGAGTTGATCCACGTCGATCCGGTGCAAACCGGTATCGCGATCGCGAGCAGCGCAGGGCGCCGGCACGTGGTCTACCGCGGCGACGGCAGCTCCGCCGGCAGCAATCTCACCATCACCTTTTGCGACGATCGCGGCGCGGCGAGTGCCGATACCGTGGTCATCAGCAACTCCGGCCGCATCCGATCCGGCAAGGCCACCCCGGCCCAGGCCGCGGCGGCCTGCGCCGGTTTGCCGGCACCTTGACCAAAATCGCGTTGTCCCTGAAAATACGCGGCTCGCTCCGACGCATTCCCCGATAGCTCAGCGGTAGAGCAAGTGACTGTTAATCACTGGGTCGGCGGTTCGATCCCGTCTCGGGGAGCCATATGAAACAAGGGCCTGCAGCAATGCAGGCCCTTTTTCTTTTTGAATGAGTCACCACAGAGTCACCAAAGGCGGCTCGAAACATTTTTAAGCGGAACTGCCGGCATGGCGTTGCAAGCGCGCCTGAATTGAACTTGCCACTGTCAGATCGCGGTCTCTCTTGAAAGTGCCCAAGTTGTCATTCGCCACATTCGGCGTTTCCATCGCGCGCCCATGTGCGATCTTGACTGCCTTCGTCTGGCCGAACCAAATCGATCGCACGCCGACCCACGCGCAACATGTTCTTCCAGACCTCGATGTGGACTTCTGGGTTCATCAGCCTGCTCGTCGCTGCCCTGAGCTTGCCGTAAGGAACGGAGAAAAATGTCGGCCAGGCCGTTCCAAATCCCCTGACGTCGACCGACTTGCCCGCGACGGTCAGACGCAGCCGCTCACCGTCGAAGATGATTTGTGCAACATCGTTCGCGCTCGCAGTGCCGCGGCGATCGCTCAGATCGCGCATGGCCAGTTTCAGCCATTCGCGCGGGACCCGACACTGCGGGCGCAGTTCGTGGTTTCTCCGCTCCTGGACCCACGGCAAGAGGTGCTGTTTAGCCCTGCCAGATTCCACCCAGCCCGGGGCCGAGTAGGGCTTACCGATCGACTTGTCCAGCAGCCACGAAAGCAGCGCGACTCCGTATTCATCGGACTCGACCGCGAGCGGAGTCTCGAACTGGATTCCTCCGGGGCGCAAGGCTCGGCGCTCTGGGATCGACACCGTGAAGCGGAAATGAGGCTGGAACGAATCAGGGCTTATCGCAAATTGCGCCGCTTCGATCGTCATGGCCTCGTAACGAAATTCGTAACTTGGCTCTTCGTCAGTCAATCGTCCCGTCACCTCTCTGAATCCGAGGAGGCGCAATACATCCCGGAGAGCCACCTGCGTTGGCGGGCGGAACCGCAGGCCTTGGGGAGTCGGGCTATTCATCTACGTCTGTGAATCCTTCCGAAACAGGATATAGCAATTTTGGGGTATTCCATATCAGGTTAGTACGTTCCTGTCCGCAATGCGGACGAAACGATGACGAGGTCCACCAACCACCCCAGTTACCAGGCGTTTTTGACGTTGCTTCGAGCGGAGCGTAGGAAGCGTCATGTCACGCAGGTCGAGCTCGCCGAGCGGTTGGGCAATCGGCAGACCTTCGTCAGCAAGCTGGAAAATGGGGATCGCAGACTCGACGTAGTGGAGCTGCTTGAATACCTTGATGCCGTTGGCGCCGACACCGCGGAGTTCATCGCGACGCTAAAGCGCCGAACGAGGATGTCGTCTCGCGACCGAAAGTTAGCGATTCGCACCACACAAGGCTCGCAAATTAAGAAGCCCAAAGCCTAGTACCCGGACGTCGCAGTTCGTGCGACACACCCGAACCACTCTGGTTGCCAGCAACGCCGAAGTTGCAAAGCCGTAACTCGCTCTGCCGAATGACCTATTCGGATTTCGACGAGCCGCAGGTAACCCAGCGCACGCATCCCATCTTGAACGGTGACTTCAAGCAGCCCGGAGATCAACATGGATAAACAGCCTCTTTTGCGCAGGGAACTGGCGGAAGCCGTGGCTCGCAAGTTGAGTGCGCAATTCCGGGGAAAAGACCCGACAGAGGAGGAAGCGTCGTCGTAAGATTGTACACGGGGATTCGGGAAGCGATGGCCTTCGACGTTGATTTCATTCGGCATGGTGAAAGCAGCGGAATCGTCAAGATGCGGCGGATGATCAAGGCGCGATCCCACTGACTGAATGGGCGGCCGCAATCGATGCAACCGAAATCGGCGTCAACATGCCAAGCGCCAGCGCGGGACTAGCCGCATCCGGTAAACTTGCCCGAAATTTTCCAGCCCCTTCCATTGCTTCTATTTCCGACCGATATGAGGTCTTCATGCAAGTCAGGGAAAGCACAATCGAGCAGGAGCTGATCGAAAAGCTCAGCGAGCTCAAGTACACGCCGCGCCCGGACATCCATGACCGCACCACGCTGGAGCGCAACTTCCGCGCAAAGTTCGAGGGGCTGAACCGCGTCACGCTGACCGACGCCGAGTTTCAGCGACTTCTGGAAGAGATCGTCACGCCCGACGTCTTTGCTGCCGCGCACACGCTGCGAAACCGCAATGCTTTCACGCGCGACGACGGCACGCCGCTGAACTACACGCTGGTTAATATCAATGACTGGTGCAAGAACGATTTCGAGGTGGTCCGTCAGTTGCGGATCAACACCGACAACAGCCATCATCGTTACGACGTCCTGCTTTTGATCAACGGTCTTCCCATCGTACAGATCGAGCTCAAGACGCTGGGCATCAATCCGCGCCGCGCGATCGAACAGATCGTCGAGTACAAGAACGACCCTGGTAACGGCTATACGCGCACGCTCCTGTGCTTCCTCCAGTTGTTCATCGTCAGCAACCGCGATGCCACTTACTACTTTGCCAACAACAACACGCGTCACTTCGCGTTCAACGCCGACGAGCGTTACCTGCCGATCTACCAGTACGCCGCACCCGACAACAGCAAAATCAACGGCATTGATGCCTTTGCCGGGGCGTTCCTGACCAAGTGCACGCTAGGCCAGATGATCAGTCGCTACATGGTGCTGGTGGCCAGCGAGCAGAAGCTGCTGATGATGCGCCCATATCAAATCTACGCGGTCAAGAACATCGTCAAGTGTATCGAGGAAAACAGCGGCAACGGCTACATCTGGCATACCACCGGCAGCGGCAAGACGCTCACCAGCTTCAAGGCATCCACCTTGCTCAAGGCAAATCCGGCCATCGAGAAGTGCCTGTTCGTGGTAGATCGGAAGGACCTCGATCGCCAAACCCGCGAAGAGTTCAACCGCTTTCAGGAAGGCTGCGTGGAGGAGAACACCAACACCGGCGCCCTGGTGCGGCGCATGTTGTCCGACGATGCCGCCGACAAGGTCATCGTCTGCACCATACAGAAGCTGGGCTTGGCGCTGGACGAGAACAGCAAGCGCAACAAGAGCCGCGAGAAGCGGGGCGTTGCGACCTACGCCGACCAGCTGGAAACCCTTCGCAACAAGCGCATGGTCTTCATCTTCGATGAATGCCACCGCTCGCAGTTCGGCGACAACCATAAGGCCATCAAGGACTTCTTCCCCAACGCACAGCTGTTTGGCTTCACCGGCACGCCGATCTTCGAGCAGAATGCCACCTATAAGCGCATCGAGGGCGAGGAACAGACGCTCAAGACCACGGCTGACCTGTTCCAGCAGTCGCTGCACGAATACACCATCACCCACGCAATCGAGGACAAGAACGTCCTGCGTTTCCACGTGGACTACTACAAGCCTGAAAAAGGCGGGCCCGACGGCAAGCATCCGGTCAAGCCCGGCGAGCCGTTGGCCAAGCGCGCCGTGGTCGAGGCCATCCTGGCCCGGCACGACACCGCCACCGGCGGGCGCCGCTTCAATGCCCTGCTGGCCACCGCGTCGATCAACGACGCCATCGAGTACTACGCGCTGTTCAAGGCCGCGCAGGCCGAGAAGCAGCAGGCCGACCCCGATTACGTGCCGCTCAACATCGCCGCGGTGTTCTCGCCGCCGGCCGATGTCAGCGCCGACGTGAAGCAGCTGCAGGAAGACCTGCCGCAGGAGCAGGCCGACAACAAGAAGAATCCCGAAGAAAAGAAGGCGGCGCTGGCGGCCATCATCGCCGACTACAACGCACGCTTCGGCACCAATCACCGCATCGAGGAGTTCGACGGCTACTACCAGGACGTGCAGCAGCGCATCAAGGACCAGCAATGGCCCAGTGCCGATCTTCGCAAGGCGAATCCAACGGCAGCGCAGCACAAGCTTGACATCGTGATCGTGGTGGACATGCTGCTGACCGGCTTCGACAGCAAGTTCCTCAACACCCTGTACGTGGACAAGAACCTCAAGCACCACGGCCTGATCCAGGCGTTCAGCCGCACCAACCGCGTGCTCAACGACACCAAGCCCTACGGCAATATCCTCGACTTTCGCGGCCAGCAGAAGGAGGTGGATGCCGCCATCGCCCTGTTTTCCGGCGTCAAATCCGAAGAACAGGCGCGCACCATTTGGCTGGTCGACTCTGCGCCGGCGGTGATCGAGAAGCTGAAGGAAGCTCGTGACCAGCTCGACAGCTTCATGGCCTCGCAGGGGCTCAGCGGCGAGCCGGACGACATCGCAAACCTCAGGGGCGATGCCGCCCGCGCCGGCTTTGTCGAACGCTTCAAGCAGGTGCAGAAGCTGAAGGTCCAACTGGACCAGTACACCGACCTCACCCCCGAACAGGCGCAGCAGATCGACCAAGTACTGCCGCGCGACGAGCTCAACGCCTTCCGCGGCGCGTACTTGGAAACCGCGCAGCGCCTGCGCGCGCAGCAGGCCAGGCCGGACGGCAAGAAGAACGAAGACATCGACCAGCTCGACTTCGAGTTCGTGCTGTTCGCGTCCGCCACCATCGACTACGACTACATCATGAAGCTGGCGGCCGACATCTCCATGCAGCCGGCCGGCAAGGCCAGTATGAGCCGCGAGCAGCTGATAGGCCTGATCGCAGGCGATGCCAAGTTCATCGACGAGCGCGAGGACATCAGCGAGTACGTGCGCGGCCTCAAGGCTGGCGCCGGCCTGGACGAAGCCGCTATCCGCGCCGGGTACGAAGCCTTCAAGCAGGACAAGGCCGCGCGCGCGCTCGCTGTAGTGGCAGAAACGCACGGCCTGCCGGTCGCCCGCCTACAGGCCTTTGTCGAGGCCGTGCTGGCCCGCCGCATCTTCGATGGCGAGGCACTGACCGAGTTGCTTAGTCCGCTGGAGTTGGGCTGGAAGGGGCGCGCGCAGAAGGAGCAGGCGCTGATGGGTGAGCTGATTCCGCTGCTGCGGAAGCGTGCCGGCGGGCGCGAGATCGCCGGACTGAAGGCCTGGGAGGATGCGCGGTGATGGCGAAGCAGGGCGAGAAGACCGTGACGCCGAGATTGCGGTTTCCGGAGTTTCGGGGGGCAAAAGACTGGACTTTGATCGAATTGCGGCAACTCGCCGAGTTTGTCACTGAGCGAGTTGGCGCGACGGAGTGCATCCCATACACGATTACATCAGGTGTAGGCCTGGTCAGTCAGCAGGAGAAGCTTGGTCGGACAATCGCAGGTAACTCGCTCAAGAACTATGTCCTGCTGCAAAGAAATGACTTCGCCTACAACAAGAGCGCGACGAAGACTTTCCCACAGGGATTCATCGCCAGATATATTGGAGACGAGCGCGCCGCCGTACCGAATAGCATTTTTACCTGCTTTCGTACGAACGGTGAGGTCATTAATCCTGTGTATCTCGATGGTCTCTTCTCGACGAACCTTCACGGCAACTGGCTGAGAACTCGTATTGCGGTTGGTGCTCGCGCCCACGGCTCGCTGAATGTCAGTGACGAGGACCTGATGGATCTGCCAGTGCCGCTGCCTGACGGTCCTTCATCGCTCACTGAGCAACGAAAAATCGCCGATTGCCTGACGTCGCTGGACGAGTTGATTGCCGCGCAGGGTCGCATGGTGGAGGCGTTGAAGGCACACAAGCGCGGCCTGATGCAGCAGCTTTTCCCCCGCGAAGGCGAAGCCCACCCCCGCCTCCGCTTCCCTGAGTTCCGCGACGCGCCGGAGTGGGCGGCGGGCAAGGCGAGTGACATTGTTGAGGTATTGCAGGGTTACGGCTTCCCCGAACGGCTACAAGGCAACAAAGAGGCCGAGTTCCCGTTCTACAAGGTCAGCGACATATCCGCGTGTGTCGATGCCGGTGGCACTTTTCTCGCCGATGCAAAGAACCACATTGATGCCGCGGTATTGGAAGAACTTCGCGCGCGGTTGCTGCCTGCGGGCACGACGGTATTCGCAAAGATTGGCGAAGCAATTCGTTCCAATAAGCGAGCAATAGTGACGCGCCCGTGTCTTGTCGATAACAACGCCGCAGGCGTGAAGGCGCTGCAGGGGCTGGCGGAAGATCGCTTTGTCTACTACCTCTGGAGCCAGATACCACTCATTGAATACTCGGGTGGTGTAGTGCCGGCGGTCAACAAGTCGACCATTGAACAGATCCAGGTCCGCTATCCGGATATTGATGAGCAGCAGCGCATTGCCGATTGCCTTTCTTCGCTGGACACCAAGATCGCTGCGGCATCAAGTCAGCTCTCTAGCCTCCGGCTTCATAAGCAGGGTTTGATGCAGCAGCTGTTCCCGACTCCAATGGAGGACTAGCGAATGCCAGCGCTCCCGTTCGCAGATCTTCCGACTCTCGCGAGGCACCTTCGCGGCGAGCAAAACGCTAAGAAGTTCACGCTGATTTACGCATACAACGGCACCGGTAAGACAAGACTTTCTGCTGAGTTCAAGAATCTAGGGAAACGAGCGGATGAGACAGGCATCACGGTTGAGCGTGACACGCTCTACTTCAATGCTTTCACTGAGGATTTGTTCTCTTGGGAAAATGATCTCGTTGAAGATCGGCATCGCTTCATCAAGCTCAATGTTCAGTCGGAATTTTTGAGCGCGCTTGCATCAACAGAGTTCGATACGCGGATTCGAGATTTGTTGCGTCGGTACGCCGACTTTGACTTTCGAATCGATACCGATGTGCACGCTGACGGAAGATTGGCTAGGGCCGAGGTCGTTTTTTTTCGAGAAGAAGGGAGTTCTTCTGCTGGGGAGACTGCAACAAACGGAATCAAGATCTCTCGGGGAGAGGAAAATATCTTCATCTGGTGTTTCTTCTTGACCGTCGTCCAGTTGATGCTTGATGGGTCAGAGGCTTATAGGTGGGTGAGGTTCGTGTACATAGACGACCCAATCTCTTCGCTGGACGAGCACAACGCTGTAATGGTGGCCAACCACCTGGTCCAGATGCTTACAAGATCGGACAACGGCCCCCGTGCTGTCATCTCGACGCATCACCCACTTTTCTTCAACGTGCTTTGCAATGAACTGGGGCGAAAGGCGCATAAGTACTTCCTCAAGAACGGCGCTGAGGCGGGAACCTTCGTCATAGATGACATAGACGGCAAGGAGTTCCTACACCACCTTTCGACATTAGCCGAGTTGAACGACCTGCAGAAGTCGGGTGCCTTGTACACTCATCATTTCAATATGTTGCGACGTGTGATGGAGCAGACAGCAAACTTCTTCGGCTTTAACAGCTGGAGAGATTGTGTGCGGCCTGAAACCGATGATCCTGACAAGACGCTCTATGAGCGAATCATCAACTTGATGAGTCACGGCGACTATTCGGTATTCGAAGCTCGGGAAATGATGGAAGAGAACAAGAACCTATTCAGAAGGATATTCCGTCAGTTCATTACCATCCATCCGTTCAACCCCGAGCGATTCCCGGGCTGATGCATTAGAAGAGCACAATGACCGAAAACGACCAGAAACAACTCGGCAAAACCCTCTGGGCCATCGCCGACCAGCTGCGCGGAGCGATGAATGCGGACGACTTCCGTGACTACATGCTGTCGTTCCTGTTCCTGCGCTATCTTTCGTGGAACTACGAAGAAGCGGCGAAGAAGGAGCTGGGTACCGACTACCCCGACCCTGACGCCATCGACAACGGCGGCCGGACGCCGCTGTCGGTGTGGTACGCGGACAATGCTGCCGACGTGCCCGCATTCGAGCAGCAGATGCGGCGCAAAGCGCATTACGTCATCAAGCCGCAGTACCTGTGGGGCCATATCGTCCACCTGGCCAAGACTCACAACGACGAGTTGCTGAACACCCTGCAGCAGGGCTTCAAGTACATCGAGGAAGAGTCCTTCCAGAGCCACTTCCAGGGCCTGTTCTCGGAGATCAATCTTGCGTCGGACAAGCTGGGGCGCAAGTATGCCGACCGCAACGCCAAGCTGTGCGCGATCATCAGCAAGATTGCCGAAGGCATCGCCGAGTTCTCCACCGACGACGATGCGCTTGGCGATGCCTACGAATACCTGATCGGCCAGTTCGCCGCCGGATCGGGCAAGAAGGCTGGCGAGTTCTACACCCCGCAGCAGATCTCCAACGTCCTCTCCGCCATCGTCACCCTGGACAGCCAGGAGCCGAAGGCCGGCGCACGCCGCAAGCTGGACAGCGTGTTCGATTTCGCCTGCGGCTCCGGCTCGCTGCTGCTCAACGTGCGCCACCGCATGAAGGCCGCCGGCGGCAGCATCGGCCGCATCTACGGCATGGAGAAGAACATCACCACCTACAACCTGGCGCGCATGAACATGCTGCTGCACGGGGTGAAGGACACCGAGTTCGAGATTTACCACGGCGATACCCTGACCAACGACTGGGATTTCCTGCGCGAGGCCAATCCCGCGAAGAAGCCGCAGTTCGACGCGGTGGTGGCCAACCCGCCGTTCAGCTACCGCTGGGAGCCGGGCGAAGCCATGGCCGAGGACATGCGCTTCAAGAGCCACGGCGTGGCGCCCAAGAGCGCCGCCGACTTCGCCTTCCTGCTGCACGGCCTGCACTACTTGAAGGACGACGGCGTCATGGCCATCATCCTGCCGCATGGCGTTTTGTTCCGCGGCGGCAAGGAGGCGGACATCCGCACCAAGCTGCTCAAGGACGGACACATCGACGCCGTGATCGGCCTACCGCCCAACCTGTTCTATTCCACCGGCATTCCGGTCTGCATCCTGGTGCTGAAAAAATGCAAGAAACCTGACGACGTGCTGTTCATCAACGCCAGCGGGCCTGACAACTTCGTCAAAGGCAAACGCCAGAATCAGCTGCGCGATGAGGATATACAGCGCATTGTCTCGACGTATCAGCAGCGTCCGGAAACGCCGGTCGAGCGTTATGCGCGCCGTGTGCCGATGCAGGAAATCATCGACAATGACTACAACCTCAACATCTCGCGCTACGTGAGTACTGCTGCGGAAGAGCAGGAGATCGATCTCAGGGCGGTACACGCCGAACTGGTAAGTATCGAGAAAGAAATCGTCGCGGCGAAGAAACGACACAACGATTTTCTCGAGCAGCTGGGGCTGAGTCCTTTGCCGTAAAGCTCGACGGTCTTTTCTGCGATACGCAAGTCTGTCTCCTTGCAGACTAGCGCTGAGCTAAGCGGTCGCTAGTCGCGAACGTTACGATCTCACCGCAGTGCCAACACCGACAGTCCGCTTGAGCGAATTGTCAGGCAGCGCTACTTGACCACCAACTCCGCGCGATGCGACGGCAACGTGGGGTCGTATGCATTTGGCAGTTCCGTAATCGCGGCTATGCGCGCTCTGTCAATCTTAGGCAGAACTTTGTACCGAAGCCGATCAATCTGTTTGCGGGCTTTCTCCAGATTCCGAAGTGATCGTGCCTTACCTTCTGCGGTTCGCGGACCGGTGCTCTTGCCGCCGTGCCACTTGCAACGACCGTTAGGTGCCAAGCCCATTGCGCGGCACGGACGGCCAGACTGAGTGTCAGCGTTGCATAGATATTGGTTGCTCCCGTCGTAATCGTGCGGTACGCCGCGTCGCGTCGGGTTCACAAAGTCATTCGCGCGTGCGCGCGCTTGTGCGATGTCCCTGGAAATTCCGGAATGTCCCCGTTGGGTTGCCATTATTTCGGATTCCTTTCAAGGACCGTCGCCAGGACTAGCTTGTTGATGATCGAGGAGTAGTCGCCTCCCATGCTGCCATGATGGGTACGGGCGAGGATGACCTCCAGCGCTTTGTCGCTTGGATAATAGTCAATCCGACGCCGCTGTTCTCTTCGCTTCCGTTGGCATTCCAACTGACGTTTGTGTTTCCGCAATAGGATCTCCGATGCGTCGACGCTGGTTTCGCAAGGCTGTCCTTCGCGAAAGGTCATGTGCTTAGTCTCGCGCGCGTGTGCTGGTCTCTGAAGGTTCATGAGGATGACGTCATTCATGCAGCACCACGCGGTTCAATTTTGGCGCATTCGCGCGTCGCTCTCGGGCTCAACGCGCACCTTGTTTCCGCGAAGCTAAAGGTGGCGCGGCTGCGCAGATCGGCGATGACACTTTCGGTCGACAAGCTCATATTTCGAGCACCCCGCTGCGATCGTTTTCGGCCGTACCCTTGGTAACAGCGGTAACGCAAGTAACAGGAGTAACGCGGGTGCTGCCAGCGTGACGATCATGACCACTGTTACCGTTGTTACCACTGTTACCGTACGTGTGAATCAGAGAGTAGAGTTTCCCGTCGCTTTTCACGTCGCCAGCGGACAGTAGCTTCTGCAGCAGGCGGCGAATCGCACCACCATTTTTGCCCAAACCTTCGGCGATCTCACCCGGCGCGCTCGGCCCATGCGACGCGAGGTAATCCAGAATGTCCCGCCGCTCGCGGGATAGTTGTGCTTCGTGCACCCTTCCAAGCGGGGACCACGTGCAACTGTGCTCGTCGAACCTCAGCGCGTAGTCTTCCTCGTGCTCGATATCGCGACCGGTGACGTATAGTGCAGCATCGAACTGTCCACGGTCGCGGCGTAGAAGCAGCAGCGCGTCGACACTGCCCGCGAGGCCCTGAGTGGCATTGACCGTGTCCAAGATGTCGGACGCGGCCATCTTGCGGGTGTGGTGGAGCAGCAACAAAGCGACCTTGTGCTGGTCAGCGATACGCTTGAGTCCCGCACCCACCTCGTAATCCTGCTGGTACGCAGATCCTCGACCATTCTCGGGCGGACGAAACCGGCCCAGCGTGTCGATGATGACCAGGCGCGTTTCCGAATGCTCGTCGAGCCAGGCCCCAAGGTGCGCAAGTCCGTCACGATCCATCCGCGGCCACTCGGTCGTGTAGTGCAGCCCGTTGACGCTCTCGATACCGCCCTTGGATGCTGCAAACAATTTCGTTACGCGCGACTGCATGCGGCGGTCGTTATCCTCGAGCGCGAGCATCAGGACGTCGCCCTTTGCCTCTGGGGCGCGGCCGTTCCAGACCGAGGCGCCGTTGACGATCGACAGCGCGAACTGCATCGCAAGCCAGGATTTGCCGATCTTCGGGGCACCGACCAACAGCGAGACGCCCTCCGGGATCAAGTCCTGCACCGCCCAGCGAATCGGCTGAAGATCCATGTTCAGAAGTTCGGCGGCTTGCTTCACTATCGGCGCTGCCGACTTCAACTTCGCACCAACTTGCAACGGACGCACGAAGACGCCCTCTGCGTCGGTCCTCGGTGCGTGCTTGCGCTTGGCGAGGTCGGTGACCAGTGCAAGATCACGCTTGGCCTGTTCCTCGAGGTGAGGGATGCGTGCATTCATAGCGACAGGACCTTGCGCGCGTCTTGGATTCGCTGGGCAGCGACGTGCACGCGTTCCACGTCTTCCGGCTCCAGCTTAGAGCCGCGGCGGATCGATTCGGCGGCGATTTCGACGATGGTGGATTCCCGGCTCAGCTCGCCCAGCGCAGCGGTCAATCCGGACTGGCGTGCGGCTTCTCGACGCTGCGCGCGAGCAAGTGGTGATTGGTCAGCAATGCGCTCGGGAAACAAGTCGCCGAGCGTCAGACCGACTGCGGCAACAATATCTGCGGCCGTACATCCGGCGAAGCAATGGACCAATAGTTTTTGCCCGTCGGTCTCTGTGACTGACAGCGATGCCGAACGATCCTTGTGTGCAGGGCAAAGCGCAATCCAGCCTCGACCGCAGCGGCGCACTTTGTCCAAACGCACAAGAAGGGTGTCGATGGCGCTCATGAAGGTACCTCGCACTGCGCCGTGTGAGCGCACGTGTTCTTGTCTTCGTATTCTTCGACAACAGTGGGACGGTATCTGACGCTGTTTCCGATCTTGATGTACTGGGGGCCATCGCCGCGTTGGCGCTGGGCCTGAATGGTTTTGACTGATTTTTTCCAACGCTTGGCGAGATCGGCCTCGGTCCAAAGAACGTCGACTGGGCTTGCGTTAACACGCTCGTCCGAACGGCGCTTGCGAGTAGTTGTGTCTACTGCCATTTGCATACCCTTTGATAACCGTTGGTGACAGCAAGGGTAGCTCTTGGGTAGAAAGCGTAGGAGGGAAGTTGACTGCGCCATAAATGCAGCGAACTTCCAGAAGCCTAAAGCGAGTTAGTCATGAAAGGTGATCCACTTTCCGTACTTTCGCTCACGATCTTCCAGCAGTGCCAGATCAGCTACAAAATTCCGCACATCCTTCTTTTCAATGCATTTGCCGAAAACCGCCTCGCCGGCGTGGGACAGGAATGCGATTCGATGGATGGCGACCGGCCAGTTCCCAAGTCGACGAAACAAGTGACGTAGGTAAACTCTGTCCGCTCCGTAGCGTGCCGCTTTCGGGGCCTTGAGTTTCGCCACTCGTTCCTCTGCGGAGCGAAGCAAACTACATAGATCGGGAACTACGTCGCCGTTTGACTCGATGAGTGGGTTCATCACCGCGAGCATTTGCTGTTCAGGCGGCGCGTCATCCGTAAACTCTCGTCCAGAAGCTTCCATGAACTTGTTTCGTCGTCTCTTCCACGCGTCAATTTGGAACTGTAGGAGCGTGTCCCTGAAATTCTTGGTTTGGTCGCCATCGAGCAGAACGTGCAGCGGAAAGTCGTGCGGCGATACTTCGGGGATGAGCTGCCGCGCATTGCGTAAAGCCTTCACCACAGCGTCGCGCTTCTGGGTGAATGTCCTGGTGCGATCGCGTGCATCACCGTTCGTCTTGCGGTTCTGGATGCGGTCGAACTCTCTTGCCGTCTCGACCATCGCATCCGTGTGGAGAAACGCCCAATTGAGGATGCTCACATCGTCGACAAGGAGCGTCTTCATGAAAGACCGCGCGCGGGGATGGCGGAGCAGTGCGCATGTTGCCCAAATGTGAAGCGCCTTCGCTCGGCCGAACTCTTGCTGCTTTGGGTTGTTTAACTGCGACTGGCTCGGTCCTGGTCTCGTCCAAAACGCAACGCGTGACTCCTTCGCGGCTTCATCAAAAGTCTTGGCGTGGAACAACATCGACTCCGGATTTTGAGGCACATTCTTCTTGAGCCAATTCAGGATTGGACCAGGAAGCGCGTGCGCCCATTTGAATCTGTCCACCTGGCGACCCTCTGGACCCTCAAGGTAACCTTGGCAGCCGGTGAGGTGACCGGTCTTCGCTCCGTCGAGCTAGCCGTGGTGTAACCGCCTGGGCTCTCCGTCGTTCCTTACATGCTGGAGAGCCGGTTACCGGCGCTTGCCGGATTTCTTCGCGGCCGCGATCGGTGACACGGCTGCCTTTGTCGTCACACCTGCCGCGCCGAGCATTCTCTCGCCCATCTGCTCGAGCGCGTCGCGGGTTTGGTCTTGGCCCATCCGCGCGTACACAAGTGTCGTGGACAGGTTCGAATGATTAAGCACCTTGCCGATAAGCGACAAACTGTTGCCGGCCTGTACGAGCCAGCTGCCGACAGTGCGACGCAAGTCGTGAAGCCGCACATCTTCGACGCCCGCAGCGCGTCGCACGCGCCCCCACGGCTTGCTGATGTTCACAAGGTGCGCACCCTTGCGCTTGCCGACTAGGATGTACGGATTTTCGTCGACGCGCGGTATCTTCTCAAGCAAGGCAAGGGCAGGGGCCGACAGCGGCACTTCGTGTGAGCGTCCGGCCTTAGTCATCGGCAGGCGCAGCACTTTGCGTGTGATGTCCACGTCGGACCACTTCGAGACAAGCAGTTCGGAACGGCGGACACCCGTCAGCATGTACAGCCAAAGTCCGATACGTGCGGACTGATTCGGCTCAGCATCGATCGCCGCGGCCAGCTTCGGAAGTTCGGCGGGTGTAACCCACCGATCACGCTTCGTCTCCGCGTAGCGATCGTGCCCTTTCGCTGGGTTCTGCTTGTCGTGCGGAAACATGCCCCAGCGCTGAGCGAGTGCGAACATCTTTGAGAGTAGTGCGAGCGTTCGATTTGCTTCGATCGGCGTCGCCTTGCCGATCTGGCGGTACAACTGCGAGACCGTCTCATAATCGATGCTCGCGACCTTGCGCGCACCCCATGGCTTGAGGATGTGCTGGTTGAGCCGGCGCTCGTCGTCCTTCCAACTGCGCTTCTTGGCTTTCGCGTGGCGTTCCAGGTATTCCCGGGCGAGGTCGCCTACCGTTTCGCCGCGGCGCACGCGTTCGCGCTCGGCGAGCGGGTCGGCTTCATCGAGGTTGCCGAGCGCCTTGCGGGCTTTCGCGCGTGCCTGGTCGAGCGTGAGAACGCCGTAGTCGCCCACGGTCATCATCCGCTTGCGGCCTTCGTGTCGGTAGCTCAGCACGAACGACTTCGCGCCGCTGGGGTAGATGCGCAGACCGAGGCCGCGAATTTCGTCGTCCCACAGGACGCAGCGAGAGTTGCCGTCCCCTTTATAGCCGACCTTGTCGATGATCGATTTCGTGAGCCTGCTTCGAGACATCATCGCCCCCTTCGACCTAGTGACTCGTTGTGAGTCACCATTGAGTCACCAGGACAGATGGTAACGCAGGGTAACAAGTGGGATCAATGACTTTAGGTGACGGTACGCAAATATGCGGTTTGTGGTAGAGAATGGTAAGTGCGAGTAACAGCTAAAAATATCGGAGTCGTGACTGTTAATCACTGGGTCGGCGGTTCGATCCCGTCTCGGGGAGCCAATAACGACAAGGGCTGCAGCGGTTTTCCGCTGCGGCCCTTGGTCTGTCTCGCGGGCGATCTCCCGGTTCACGGGTCCTGCGCGATCAGTCGCTGTTTTTCCCCCCGAGAGTGTCTGCAAAAATGCTGTCGTTGGCCTTGAGCTGCACGACGGTCGGGTCGTAGTCGATCTTGCCGTTGAGCGTGTTGTAGTAACGCGAACCCACCACCAGCACGGTGTCCGGGTACCAAAAGCTGATGCCGCTGCCGTGTGCCAGAAGTGCCTTCGGCGTTACATTGGTAGCCGCAGGGAAATCGATGTCGGCTTCTGCGCGCAGCCTGAATCCATTGCGATCGTACTGTTGCACGATTTCATAGGTCTCGCCCGGGGAGAATAGCGAAAGGCCGAGATCGCCGCGCATGAAGACGACAAGATCCCGATTGCCCGGACGCTCGCCAATCGCCAGCGGCAGTATGTGTGCCGTACCGAATTGGCCCGCCACCCCTCCTGTCGGGCCCATTTTTTTCCGGCAAACACCCGAACCACAGAATCTGGCATCGCCAAAAAACGGGCCACCGAGGGCCTGGCGGTTGATCCTGAGTTCACCCAGCATGAGATCCGGATAGTCCGTTGTTGCGGTCCCGGAAATGCCGGCAAAGGCGATCTTGCCGTTGGCAAGCGCGGTGACCGCGGTTACCGATTCGGTGGTCGCGCTCGTGTTGCCGCTGACGTCGGCCCAGTCACTGGTACCGGTGGCCGGATCGACCTCCATGACATGGCCGTGATACTCGTTTGCCGCGAATTTGTATGCGCCGCCGAAATACAGGTACTTGCCGTTGGGCGAGCCCGCCGAGGACATCGCGATGCTGTTGACCCATTGGTCTTTTCCGGACGACAGGTTGCCCAGGGCCTTGGTTGCCTTGCCGCCGTTGCCGTAAGTGCCAACCAGCGCGCCGGTGTTGCGGTTGAGCTTGGCGTGCGCAATGACGTAGCCGGAGCTGGTGTCGGCATAACCGGCGACGTAGAGGTAGTTGCCGTCGCGGAACAGGCGCAGGCCGACGTCGTTGTTGGAACCGCCGAGGTCGAAGGCAATCCACGCCATTGAATCCGATGACCAGCCGCCGCATTTTCTGTCCGTCGTGGTCGTGTCCAGGCAAACGACCGCCATGTCTTTGTTGGCGGCGCCAATCATCTTCGCCGCACCAAGGAAATACGCGCGCCCCGTGCCGGGATCGTAAACTGCGTCATTGATGGCGGTGAGCATGGTGTGGGTGAACACGTAGCCGCCGTTTCCGAGGGTAGCATCGGGGGAACCGGCCAAGTTCGTCTTGAGCAGTACGGCGTCCCAGGTGGTATAGCCCAGGGGGCTGCTTCCATAGCGTTTGGTGGTGAGAACGTAGTTTGCGAGGGCGACTCCCACGGTGGGCAGTTCAGTTTGGACGCGCAGTCCATATTCTTCCAGTTCGCTGGCATCACCGACGGGCCAACTCGGGTAATACCAAATGCCGTTGACACCGAAAGTCGGGTCCGGATCAAGATCGGTAGAACCATTGGCAACAACGGCACTGGTAGCTGCGGCCAATACAATGAGTGCGAACAAAATGCGTATCATGCTTGTCTCCGTGTCGAATTGGGTGCTGGAAGGGCGTTCGTCATCAGGCAGTTGGGTGGGCTGGTTGCACCTGTCTCCCATGAGTCGGGTACGAAAAAACGCGCGCAGGATTACAAACGGCGGCTGTCGGACTTCGCTACGCCGCGAACGCGTGCTCGATGCGCGGTGATCAGATGCGTTCTGACTATGTCGAGATGTTCTGCAACCCGACGCGGCGGCACGGATCCATTGGCATCCTGTCGGGGCTGGAATTCGCAAAGTGGTTTGCGCAGAGAGGCCGTCGGGCGCTTTCAAAAGCCTGCGCGATTCAATGAGCGCGCGTGACTTTAGCCAAATAACATTCTCAGCCTTCGGGAGTGAGCTCGCAGGAATTTCACACGAAATCGTTGCGGGAGGACTCCATGCTCAAGACGTGCATGGTGGCGCTGGGCGTCGCCGGCTTGCTTGCCACCCTTTCGGTGCAAGCGATTACAGCGGTTGAACTGATCGCCAGGAACGCCGCCAGGCGCGATCCGCCCCGGATTTGCCATCATCCTCCGGCGACTCGGTTCCGATCTCGTCGTCGTGGCGAAAGCTGCCGCCTTGTTCTGCGTCTGGCTTTGGCTGCTCCTGCTTGGCCTCCGCGCGAGCCTTGATCCGCGCGAGCGTTTCCTTCTGCTCCGCGCGCAATCTGCGCTCGGGCAGAACGCCAGGCAATGGCGGATTTACAGATTCGACATCATCCGGTTCACGGCCAGTTGAGTCCGGTAGCCGTCCGCTGATGCCGTCTCCTCCTCCTTCTCCGGCGTCTCCTCGGGCGGAAACAGGTACTTCTCCCGTACCATCTCCCACGCCGCTTCTTGCGGGAACCCTTCGGCCTTTAACTGCTCCATTTCGTTTGCCGTTTGCTGCGCCGCCTCGGACAGCGCCTTTTCCAGCGACCCCGCCGCTTTCAGCGCCTTGTACTTCTTCGGCTGGAACTCCCGCCAGTGCTGGCGTGCTTGGTGTATCCAGTGTGCGTACTGCATCAGGAGTCTCCTTGGGTCAGCTAACGGCGTTGCCGTCAATTTCACGCCGCCCGCGCGCAGGTGAGCGTGGGCAGTTCCCCGCGGCGATCCGGCATGCCACATTCCGGGTTCGGTTATGCCGCAAGCGCCTCCTGCTTGATCGGCTTGATCTTTGACAGCCCTTCGGGCTTCTGTCGCGCTTGCCACAGGTCGAGCGCGGTTTGCATGCGCAGCCAGCTTTCTGGCGTCGTGTTGAGCAGCTTGCCGACGCGCAGCGCGATCTCCGCCGACAGGCCGCGCTTTTCGAGCAACAGTTCGGACACAGTGAGGCGGCTCACGCCAAGGCGCTTGGCGAACTCGGTCTGCGTCATGTCGAGGGCGGGCAGTACATCCTCGCGCAGGATGGCGCCGGGGTGTGTCGGTCTACGGTTGGAGTCGCGCAGGCTTTTCATCAGTGGTAGTCCTCGATTTGCACATCGATTGCGTCTTCGCCCTGGAATCGGAACGTTAGTCGCCAGTTCCCTGACACCGACACCGAATAGGTGCCTTTGCGCTCGCCCTTGAGCGCGTGGAATTTGTAGCCCGGCAAGTTCATGTCCTGCGGGTTTGTGGCGCCGTCCAGACGATCCAGCATACGTTCCAGCCGTGGGGCGAACTGCGCCGGGATGCCGCGGTAGTCGCTTTCCCGAAAGAATCGCTCGATGCCGCGATGCTTGAATTTCCTGATTACCATTGGTAGCAATCCAATTAGTTACATTGTAATTATATTAGTTACAAACTTCAATGCGCCCTTCGCTTTGCCGATCTCTGCCGCAGTTCGACAACCTGCGAAGCCTTGCTCGATACGATCGAATCGAGCAGTCGTGCCCAAGCCGTCAGCGCTTCGTGTTTCTCCTTGAACTTGTCGTACTTGTCGTAGTGGATGCCCATGACCGAGCGGTCTTTGTGATTGAGCACGCGTTCTCGAACTTCCCTGTCGATGCCAAGTTCAGAGAGCCGCGTCGCCACCGTTCGGCGCAAGTCGTGCGTCGTGAAGTGTTGAAGATCAAGGCGGGGCAGCGCGTCGAGCAGTTGGTGCGACATGACGTCGGCAGCGAGGCAGCCCATTGCGGTAGGCCACGCAAACAGGTACTCGCCGGCAGCGCAGCGCGCACGCACGATGGCCGCAGCGGAATCGGTAAGCGGCACGACGTGATCGAGCTTGTTCTTGGTGCGCGAGCCGGGGACGGTCCAGACGCCAGCCTTGAGGTCAAATTCCGCCGGAACCGCTCGAATCACTTCGGAAATTCGGCACGCGGTGAGCAGTTGCAGGCGCAGCGCGTCGGCCACGGTCGGGTCGAGTAGGGTAGCGCTCGCATTCCATACGGTCTTGATTTCCAGATCGGTCAGGACGCGCACGCGGGCATTTTCGGCAGCCGGGGCCTTCATACGCAGGCATGGATGCGATTCGATGACGCCCGCGTCGAGCGCAAACGAGAACAGCTTGCGCACGACAGCCAGTACGCGGTTTGCCTGAATCGGCGTCTTGCGTGCGATGCGGTGCACCAGAGCGTGAACGTCGGCGCGGCGCACGGACTTGGCCTTGACCGGCCCAAGGTCGGGCACGACAAGCCGATCCAAAAAGCGCTTGTCTGCCTCCCAACTGCGCTTGTGGCGCTTGGCATATTCCACGACGTAACGGCTTGCAAGCTCGGCGACCGTGGGGTCGCGGCGGTCGCTGATGCGCTTGAGCTTCTTCTGCTGCCGTTCTTCCTGTCGTCGTCCAGCGACATCCACGCCCTGCTTGGCTGCCTGACGCTCCTGGCTCCATTCGGTGATCGCCTCGGCGAGCGTGACGGCTCTCAACGCGATCCGGTGAAGATTGCCATCCTGTCGATGCCGATACAGGAACACGCGCTTTTTGTTCGGCCACACGCGCACGATGAGGCCGGGGTAGCCGATGACGCTGGTTTCGTACTTCTCAGCGGTCGGCTTGAGGGCATCGATCGCGAGTCGGTTCGGCTTAACTGGCTTCGGTGCCATCGGTATCACCCCTAAAAACTCAAGCGCCATGCGGAATTTCACCTTTTCGTCCGATCGTTATCAGTGGCGCAACAATGGACAAAAAAGGTGATACTTAGGGTGATACTTTTACGCCGGTCGTGTACGAATTTCAATGGACGTCAGCGAACGGAAAACAGGTCAGAAATGGCTTTGTGCCTAGTGTTTGTGCAGGTTCGCCAATGTCCGCCAAAATCCGTAATCCATTCACTGTTAATCACTGGGTCGGCGGTTCGATCCCGTCTCGGGGAGCCAATAACGACAAGGGCTGCAGCGGTTTTCCGCTGCGGCCCTTTGTCTACAAAGAGGGGTGCTGTCGGTTGCCGCGCAAAGCAAATCGGCGTTCGCCGGAGCGCAGCCCGCGATCAAAAAACTGTTGGAAGCGCATGGTCTGGCCACGCATATGGGACTTTTGCTGGCAGAGGATCTCAATGACAACCCCGCCGTTCTTACGACCTCGATCGTAAAGTGCTGCCTGATGGTGGATGATGGCTACCGTTTCGAAGCACCGGACATTGTGGCCAGTGAAGCTGCCATGCATTGCGCAACGGTCCGGTTTGTCCAAGAGCTCATGTCGTACCCAGTCTGAAGTGGGTGGTCATTTTCGGTAAGCCTGGCTGGAAGGCGATACATGAATTGCAGTACGACGGAAAATTCGTCATCGATGTGCTGCGCAGCGCAGGCTTGACGGTGCTGCAACTTCCGCATTTCGCGCAAAATTTCCAGCAGCGGACGCTATACACCTGTAATCCCGGCGCCGATCACGCGTTGCTCGAAGATAAACCCAACCATGCGAAGTACGCTGGTGAGGCACGACGTTTACGCGCCGAAGTAATGCGGCTGGTGAATTCGATTAGAAGTTGACTATAACCGACATTCAGGGTAGAAGAGCCATTTAACCCATGTAAGTCCGCTTTTATCGACTTTCATGGCCTGCACCGGGGTTTTCTGCATGAAGTCGGAAAAAGGCAACTTTACTGTCAACGCCCGCAAGCACGCACGGCGCGGCGACAACGCCGACCTGCTTGCGCTCGCGGACGCGGTGCGCGCGGCGCGCGCGGACGCGGGACTGACGCAGGCGCAGCTCGCGCTGGTCTCGGGCGTGGGCCGCGACACCGTGATCGCGTTGGAGAACGCGCGTCCGGGCGTGTCGCTTGGATCCGCGCTGCGCGTGATGAAGGGACTGGGCCTGACGATCACGCCGGCGGCAGTGAAGCGCTGATGCTGGCCGTGCTGCACGAGCGCACGCGGGTCGGTCGCCTGGGCGCGGCCGGGCGTGAGCTCGAATTTGCCTACGACGCCAAGTGGCGCGCGCGCACCGGCGCGTTTGCGCTGTCGCCGCGCCTGCCGCTGCGCGAGCAACCCTGGCACGGCGAAGAAGTGCTGTTTTTCTTCGCCAACCTGCTGCCCGAGGGCAACCTGCTCGATACGTTGTGCAAGCTGCGCCGCTTGCCGCGCGGCAACGTGTTGCGTCTGCTCGAAGCGTTCGGCCGCGAATGCGCGGGCGCGTTCGAGATCGTGCCGGAGGACGAGCAAGGCGCGCGCGCGCCGAAACCCGACTACGCGGCCTACTCGAACGCCGCGTTGCGCAAGGACCTGGCGAACCTGCGCGCCAACATTCCGCTGTTGCAGGCGCACGGCGCGCTGCGCCTGTCGCTGGCTGGCGCGCAGAACAAGATCCCGGTGCGCTACGACGGCAGGAAATTGTGGTTGCCGCAGCATGGCGCGCCATCGACGCACATTCTCAAGCCGGCATTGCAGCCGGAAGCGGAATACCCCGACGCGGTGCGCAACGAAGCATTCTGCATGCGCCTCGCCGGCGCTCTGGGCATGAACGTACCGGCCACGACCGTGCTGACCGACCCGGAGCCCATGCTGCTGATCGCGCGCTACGACCGCGTCGTGGACGGGGAGAAAATACGCCGCCTGCATCAACTGGACCTGTGCCAGCTCACCGGCACATTGCCGGATCAGAAATACGAAAGCGACGGCGGGCCGGGATTCGCCGACCTGTTCGCGCAGGTGGACGCGCACAGCGCCGCTCCGGCGCTCGATCGCCTCGCCCTGGTCGACTGGCTGTTGTGCAATTTCCTGATCGGCAACGTCGATGCGCATGCGAAGAACGTGGCCATGCTGTACACGAACGCTGGCCGCCTGCGTCTGGCGCCTGCGTACGATCTGCTCGCGCTCGGCCATTGGTCGCGACTTTCCACCGACATGGCGATGGCTATCGGCGGCGAGCGCCGCCCGGAATGGGTGCAGGCACGGCATTGGCAGCGTTTGTGCGAAGCAGTCGGCTTGAATGCCGCGCAGCTGCGTCGGCGTGCCTTGCGCTTGGCGGCGACGGCGGAATCGGCGCACAAGGAACTGGCGCGCGACCTGGAACTTCCGCAAAAATTGCGGCGGAGCATTGGCGCGACGCTGCGCCAGCGCGGCGACTGGATCGAGCGGCGGCTGGCCGTACAGGAGACACCATGAATCTGCACGGCACGTCGGTCGTAACCAACGCCACGATTTCGGGCAATACGGCCAGTAGCTACAACACCGGCAGCAATGTGCAATCGGGCATGCTGCTCGGCTATGGCGGCGGTTCGAACATGAAGTTGCGCAATTCGATCCTCGCCGGAAACGTGAACGGGACCGACATCGGCGTGGGTGCAGGCACGCAGGTGATAGCGGCCTGCGTGGGCTGAATCAGCGCCGGCACGGTGGCGGCGTTTGTTGCCAACGCCTTCGAGCCCGGGCCTTGGCCTTCGCGCATTTGGTCGATCTTAACGATTGTCTGATACATTATATCGTTACATGGCCGGCGCCGCCGGTTGCGGCGGATTCGGCATGGCATTGCGCAGGTTCCCGAAGTTTGCAGTCGCGGTCGCGGCAGCGTTTTCGCTTGCCGGCTGCGCGGTCGGGCCGGATTTCCACACGCCCGCCGCGCCGGATGTGCACACGTATGCGCCGGCGCCTCCGCCACGCAAGACCGCGAGTGCGCCGGTCGCGGCTGGCGCATCCCAGCATTTTGCCGCAGCCGCGGATATTCCCGGCGACTGGTGGACGTTGTTCCATTCGACGCCGCTCAACGCACTGATCGAAAGCGCGCTGAAGAACAATCCCGATCTCGCCGCCGCGCGCGCTGCGCTGACAGCGGCGCACGAGAACGTGCTGGCGCAGCGCGGTGCGTATTTTCCATCGGTCGAAGCGGATTTCTCGGCGAACCGGCAGAAGCAGGCCGGATCCCTCGCGCCGACTCCGGCCAACAATGCGATGCAATACAGCCTGTTCACGCCGCAGGTCAGCGTGTCCTATGTGCCGGACGTGTTCGGCCTGAACCGGCGCACGGTGGAATCGCTGCAAGCGCAGGCGGAAGCGGCGCGCTTCGCGTTGATCGCGGCGCATATCGCGCTGACCGCCAATGTCGTCAACGCGGCAGTCGGCGAAGCGAGTTTGCGTGAACAGGTAAAAGCGACCGAGCAGATCGTCGATATCGAAACGCAATCGGTCGCGATCCTGCGTTACCAGTTCGACAAGGGCTATGCGAGCCGGCTCGATCTTGCCGCGCAGGAATCGCAACTCGCGCAAACGCAAGCGGGCCTGCCGCCGCTGCGCAAGCAACTCGAACAACAGCGACACCTGATCGCAGTGCTCGCCGGCCAATTCCCGGCGCAGGCACAGGCGGACTTCGATCTGGAAAAACTCGCGCTGCCGCAGGACTTGCCGCTGAGCCTGCCGTCGCAACTGGTCGAGCAACGCCCCGATGTGCGCCTGGCGCAGGCGAACTGGCATGCCGCCAGTGCGCAGGTTGGGGTTGCTATCGCCAGCCGCCTGCCGCAGCTCACGCTGAGCGCAAACGCCGGCAGCACGGCGCTGGAAATCGGCCAGGTGTTCAAGTCCGGCACCGGTTTCTGGGGCGTGGGCCTCGACTTGGCTGCGCCGATCTTCGAGGGCGGCAAGCTGCTGCACGCCGAGCGCGCGGCGAAGGCGCAACTCGTTCAAGCCGCCGCGCAGTACCGCAGCACGGTATTGACCGCGTTCCAGAATGTCGCCGATACGCTGACCGCGCTGGACGAGGATGCGAAGGCCTTGCAAGCCGCTGCCGCGGCGACGGATGCGGCCAAGGTCACGCTGGATCTGGCGCAACGACAAACGCAGGCGGGCTACGCGAACGAGCTGTCGCTGCTCAACGCGCAACAGGCCTGGCAGCAGGCGCGCATCGCCCTGATCCAGGCACAGGCCAATCGCTACACCGACACCGCGGCGCTATACCTTGCGCTCGGCGGCGGCTGGTGGCACGACACTCCAGGAAATCCGCATGAACAATGAATGGCACACCAGCATGGTTGCCGTATTCGCATTGGCGCTTCTCGCTGGCTGTTCTTCATCGGCGAATGAATCGCCGGCTGCCACGGCCAAGCCGACCGACGTGAAACTGACGCCGCAGCAACTATCGCGGATCACGCTTTACACGGCGAGCGTGGAAAAATTCCACCAATCGATCCGCGCCAATGGCACGGTGGATTTTGACAACGAGCACGCGACGAGCGTGCTCGCGCCCCTATCCGGGCCGGTGATCAAACTGCTGGTCGCGCCCGGCGATCAGGTGAAAAAAGGCCAGGCGCTGGCGCTGGTGCATTCGCCGGATTACGCCGCCGCCGTCGACGCCTACCGCAAGGCGCAGGCTGCTGCGCACAACGCGCGCCGCATCGCCGACGTGGACAAGGATCTGCTTGCGCACAAGGGCGTGTCGGAGCGCGAGGCGGCACAGGCGCAATCCGATGCGATCGGCGCCGAAGCCGATGCGAGCGCCGCGTTGCAGGCGCTGGTTGCGCTCGATATCGATCCGCAAGTCCTCGACGCGTTGCGCGAAGGCAAACCTGCGCCGCAGATCGACGGCGTGATCCGCGCACCGCTTGCCGGCACCGTGGTGGAGCGCTCGATCACGCCGGGTCAGTTGCTGCAAGCCGGCACGACAGCGTGCTTCACCATTGCCGATCTGACGCGCGCGTGGGTTCTGGCACAATTGTTCGGCGACGACGCGAGTCGCGTCGGCATCGGCGACAGCGCACAAATCGATGCGGGTTCGACCGTGGTGAACGGCACGGTGACGAATGTCGCCGCCGAGGTCGATCCGGCCACGCGCGCGGTCGTTGCGCGCATCAGTGCCGACAATCCGCACGGCGTGCTGAAGAAGCAGATGTACGTGCCGGTGACGATCGTCGCGCGCAAGGACAGCAGCGGATTGCTGATTCCGGCATCGGCGATCCTGCGCGACGACGAGAACCTGCCGTTTGTCTACGTGGCGCAAGCCGATGGCGGCTTCGCGCGGCGCAGCGTCACGCTCGGCTATCGTGACGGCGATCGTGCCGTCATCGTCGATGGCGTGCATGCGGGCGAGAAGATCGTGGCGCAAGGCGCCATCTTCCTGCGCTTCATCGAAACCCAATGAGCGGGCAGAACCTGTCCGACGGCGCGTCGCTGCGCACGCCTTCGCTGATCAACCGCATCGTTGCGGTCGCGCTCGAGCAGCGCTTCCTCGTCGTCCTGCTCGGCATCATCCTGGCCGGCGCCGGCTGGTGGTCGCTCGAGCGCCTGCCGATGGATGCGTATCCGGACCTGTCGCCGCCGATGGTCGAGGTCATCACGCAATGGCCGGGGCATTCGGCCGAGGAAATCGAGCGCCTGATCACGGTGCCGGTCGAGTTGGCGATGAACGGACTGCCCAAGCTCGCCACCAAGCGTTCGATCTCGCTGTACGGATTGTCCGATGTCACGCTGACGTTCGACGACGGCACCAACAACGACTATGCGCGCCAGCATGTGCTCAATCGCTTCGGCGAGCTCAGCCTGCCGAGCGGCGTGACGCCGTCGATTTCTCCGCAGTCCTCGCCATCGGGCCTGATCTACCGCTACGTGCTGCAGAGTTCGGACCGCTCGCCGATGGAACTGAAAACCATCGACGACTGGATCGTCGCGCCGCAGTACCGCTCCGTGCCCGGCGTCGCCGACGATTCCGGCTTCGGCGGCGGCACCATGCAATACCAGGTGCTGCTGGATCCGGCCAAGGTCGCCGCGACGGGGCTGTCGGTCGCGCAGGTGCAGGCCGCGCTCGCCGCCAACAACTCCAATGCCGGCGGCGGCTTCTATTCGCAGGGCGGACAGTTCTACTACGTGCGCGGCCTCGGCCGCATCGAAACGATCGAGGACATCGGCAACACCGTGCTCGCCGTGCACGACGGTACGCCGGTGCTGGTAAAGAACGTCGGGCATGTGCAAATCGGCATCGCGCCGCGCCTGGGCGAGTTCGGCTACATGGATCAGAACGACGCCGTCGAAGGCGTGATCCTGATGCGCACCGGCGAGAAGACGCAAAACGTACTCTCGCGCATCGAGGCGAAGACCGCGGAGATCAATTCGACGATCCTGCCGCCGGATGTGAAAGTCCATCCGTTTTACGACCTGAGCAACCTCATCCACGAAACCACGCAGGTCGTGCAGCGCAACCTGCTGCACGGCATGTTGCTGGTCGTCGTGGTGCTGATCTTCTTCCTCTACGATGTGCGCGCCGGGTTGATCGTCGCGGTAACGATTCCGCTGTCGCTGTTGTTCGCGTTCTGTTGCCTCGACTTGCAGGGCGCGTCGGCAAACCTGTTGTCGATCGGCGCGGTCGATTTCGGCATATTGGTCGACGGCGCGATTTTCATGGTGGAGAACATCTTCCGCCAGCTCGCGCTGCGCGAGGGCAAGCCGCTCGATGCAAAAGGCCTGGTCGAAGTCATCAAGGACGCGGCTGCAGAAGTGGATCGCCCGCTCGTGTACGCGGTCGCGGTGATCGTTGCCAGCTTCCTGCCGATCTATGTGCTCACCGGCCCGTCCGGCACGCTGTTCAAGCCGATGGCCGACACCATGATCTTCGCGCTGATCGGTTCGCTCATCATCACGCTCACCCTGCTGCCGGTGCTGTGCGCATGGTTCATGCGCCGCGGCGTGCGTGAACGGCGCAATCGGTTCTTCGAGTCGATCAAGTCGGCCTACACGCGTGGCCTGGATTTTTGCCTCGCGCGCGCGCGCGCCACGAAGCTCGCCTGTGGCGCCATCCTCGCACTGACGTTGCTGCTGGTGCCATCCATCGGCGCGGAGTTCATGCCCAAACTCGACGAAGGCGCGCTGTGGGTGCGCGCCACGATGCCGTACACGATCTCCTACGACGAGGCCTCCAGACTCTCGCCGCAGATCCGCGCCATCCTGCGCGAGTTTCCGGTGGTGACCACGGTGACTTCGGAACTGGGGCGTCCGGATGACGGCACCGACTCGACCGGATTCTTCAACGACGAATTCTTCGTCGGACTCAAGCCGTATTCGCAGTGGAACGGAAAATACCGCAACAAGGCGGAGCTGATCGCGGCGATCGACAAGAAGCTGGAAGTGTTCCCGGGCATCCAGTTCAACTACACGCAGCCGGCCGAGGATGCGGTGGACGAAGCGGAAACCGGATTGAAAAGCGCGCTCGCGGTGAAGATTTTCGGCCCGGACCTCAAAACTCTGCAGGACAAGGGCAAGGCGATCAAGCAGGTGATGGAGCACGTGCGCGGCATCGGTGACGTGACGCTGGTGCATGAACTCGGCCAGCCGAGCCTCGCGATCAAACTCGACCGCGGCAAACTCGCGCGCTACGGTCTCAATGTCGATGACGTCAACGCGCTCATCGAAACCGCGATCGGCGGCGGCGTGGCGACCCAGGTCGTGCAGGGCGAAAAGCAGTTCGATCTCGTCGTGCGTCTGGATCGCCGGTACCGCGACGATCCGCAGGCCATCGGTGAGATCCCGATGGCGACGCCCAGTGGCGCGCAGGTTCCGCTGAAGGAACTTGCCGACATCGACGTCGCCAATGGCGCATCGTTCATCTACCGCGAGAACAATTCGCGCTACATCGGCGTGCAATTCTCGGTGGCTGGCCGCGATCTCGCCGGCGCGGTGGAGGATGCGATGGCGCAGGTGGCCAGGCAGGTGAAGATGCCGCCGGGTTACCGGCTGGACTGGGGCGGCGAGTACAAGCAATACACCGCCTCGCGCGCGCAGATGAACGTGATCCTGCCGGTGACGTTGTTCGTGATCTTCCTGCTGCTGTTCGTGCTCTACGGCAACATCAAGTTTCCCTTCATCACCGTGCTCGGCGTGCTGCTCTCCGCACCCGCCGGCGGCATCCTCGCGCAATGGCTCACCGACACGCCGTTCTCGGTGTCATCGGGCATCGGCTACATCGTCCTGTTCGGCGTCTCGGTGCTCACTGCGGTGGTCTACATCTCCTACGTCAACGAGCTTCGCCGCAGCGGCATGGAAATGCATGCGGCGATCCGCGAAGGCGCGATCGCGCGCCTGCGCCCGATCATGATGACGGCGCTGGTCGCCGCACTCGGCCTGCTGCCGGCCGCGCTTGCCAGCGGCGTCGGCACCGACTCGCAGCGCCCGTTCGCCCTGGTCATCGTCGCCGGCATGCTGACGCGTCTGGCGTTGAGCGTGTTCCTGATGCCGGCGTTGTATGCGCTGGTGGCGCGGGAAGGGGATCGGCTGGAGGTGTAGTGGGCGAGGGTGAGCTTCATTGCGTGTATCTCAAATGAGATATACAATCCAGACTCCTTGCAAGGAGTCGCCATGACGACACAAACCTCGATGCTACACGTCCGTGTCGAAGACGCGGTCAAGCAGCGTGCCGCCGATACGCTGGCACAGATGGGGCTGTCCGTGTCCGACGCCGTGCGCCTGTTCATGCACCGCGTCGTCGCCGAGCAGGCGTTTCCGCTCGAACTCAAGGTGCCCAACGCGGCCACGCGCGAGGCGCTGACTGAAGCGGACAAGATCGTGCGCGCACGCCGCAAGCGCTACGCCAACGCCGACGAACTTTTCGGCAGCCTTGCCGGAAGCAAGAAGCGTCGTGGCCGGTAGGCGCGCACCGTCGCCGCGGCTGGCGGACTACACCAAACGTTTCCTCAAGGATTGGGACAGGCTTTCAGGTTCCGGTCGTTACGACATGCACCGTCTCAAGCAGGCGATGCTCCTGCTTGTTGCCAACGATGCTCCGCTGGGTGCGGAATGGCGCGACCACCCGCTCAAGGGTGAGTGGCAGGAGTACCGCGAATGCCATATTGGCGGTGATTTCCTGCTGATTTACCGGATTGTGGATGAAGGCAAGACCGGGCTTGTGGTGTTTGTCCGCGCCGGCACGCATGCCGACCTGTTTGGCGAATGATCCTCTGCGTTTCAATGCACTCCGCTGTCTGATGAAACAGAAAACGGGGGCGGCAAATTGCGGAAACACTTGGGTCGCCCGTATGATCGGGTCTTGAATCCACGGGATGGGGAAGGATCATGGGATCACTGCCAGCCAAGGCCAGCACTCGGATTGTCGCGGCGCTAAAGAAGTTCAAGCCGATCATCACGGCAGCGAGAGCCAAGGATGTCAATGAATCGGACACGGTCGTAATCGTGACCGATCTCTTGCAGGAAATGTTTGGCTATGACAAATACAACGAAATCACGTCCGAGCATGTCATTCGCGGGACAAGCTGCGATCTTGCGATCAAGGTCGAAGATGCCATCGTATTGTTAATCGAGGTGAAGGCAATTGGCCTCGAACTCAAAGATCAACATGTAAAGCAAGCCGTAGATTATGCCGCGAATCAAGGTTGTGACTGGGTGGTCCTGACGAATGGGATATTCTGGCGCATCTACAAGGTGACTTTCGGCAAGCCTATCGAAAAAGAGTTAGTTGTTGAACTGAACATGTTGGAACTCAATCCTAGGTCAGACGACGATATTGAGCTTGTGGGGCTGCTTGCGCGGGAAGCGTGGCAGAAGGAACGCCTTGGTGAGTACCTTGAACAGAAACAGGCGCTAAGCAGATTCACTATTGCTGCAGTGCTTTTATCCGACACAGTCCTCGCGGTTGTGCGGCGAGAGCTTCGTCGGGTCTCTCCAGAAGTGCATATCGATGTGGAAGAAATTGCAAATGCACTTCGTACGGATGTGTTGAAACGCGAAGCGCTCGATGGTGAAAAGGCGCAGGAAGCACAAAAGCGCGTCGCACGTTCGGCGAATACAACTCTGCGCGATACAAAGGAAGCGGATTCTGGAGATGCCAAGTCCTCTCCGGACTCGAAGAGCTGAGTCGCAGCCGGAAATAAAGCAATAGTGGCGCAGCGAAAGGGGTAAAAAATTTTTTACGCGAGCGGCGTGGGCACCGATACGCAGCGTCCGTTCGCCCTAGTCATCGTCAGCGGCCTGTTCACGCGCCTCTTGATCAGCATCTACCTCATGCCCGCGCTGTACGCGCTGGTGGCGCGGGAAGGCGATCGGCTGGAGGTGTGAACGTGACTTTAGTCCTATAGCAACCTGCGTCTGCCGGAGTAAGCTCGCCGGACTTTCACCTGAAAGCGTTGCGGGAGGACTCCATGCTCAAGACGTGCGTGGCGGCGCTTGGCGTCGCCGGATTGCTTGCCACCTTTTCGGTGCAAGCGATTACAGCGGATGAACTGATCGCCAAAAACGCCGCGGCGCGCGGCGGGCAGGACAAGATCGAGGCGATCAAGACGCTCAAGTTCGAAGGCAAGCTGCGCGTCAGCGGCGGGTTCGGCGCGATCGAACTGGGCCTGGTGCAGTACGAAAAAGCACCCGATTCGGTGCGCACCGAGGCCACCGTGCAGGGCTTGACCCAGGTGCAGGCGTGGGACGGTCACGAAGCGTGGCAGATCTCGCCGTTCCAGGGACGCCGCGACGCCGAACGCATGTCCGCCGACGACGCGAAGTCGCTTGCCGACGATGCGCCGATCACCGGCGCGTTGATCGACTACAAGGCGAAGGGCAGCCGGGTCGAGTACCAGGGCACCGAGGACGTGGAAGGCACCAACGCCTACAAGCTCAAGGTCACGTTGGCCAATGGCGACATCAAGTACGTGTACCTGGATCCGGATCATTACCTGGAAATCCGCACCATCAGCCAGGTGCAGGTGCGTGGCACCGAAAACGAAACCACCACCGATTTCGGCGACTATGAACAGGTGGCCGGCGTGTATTTCCCGTTCTCGATCACGGCGCAAAGCAAGGACGGCGGCGGCACCACGACGACGATTTCCATCGACACGGGCGAGGCCAACGTGGCCATCGCCGACTCCCTGTTCGCATTTCCGGCCCCTGCCAAGGTGAAGCCATGAGCACGACACGCATGAACATCCATCGCGCGCCGGGCCTGCTCGCCGCCGCCTGCGCGCTTGCCGTATCCGTCGCGTCCGCCGCGCCGGCCAGCGACGGCATGGCGCGTTTCGATGCCGGCGCGATCTCGGGGCTGGGCATCCGCAACATCGGCTCGGCGGCCATGAGCGGCCGCGTCGCGGCGCTCGCGGCCGTCGCTGGCAAGGACGGCAAGACCTTGCTCTACGTCGGTGCGGCCTCGGGCGGCGTGTGGAAATCCACCGACAGCGGTACCACGTTCAAACCGGTGTTCGACCATGAACCGGTGCAGTCGATCGGTGCGATCGCCATTGATCCGAAGAACACCGACACGGTGTGGGTCGGCACTGGCGAGAGCTGGACGCGCAATTCGGTGTCGATCGGCAACGGCATCTACAAGTCGACCGACGGCGGTGCGACGTGGACGAACATGGGTTTGCCGAACTCCGAACGCATCGCGCAGATCATCGTCGATCCGAATGCCAGAGACACCGTGTACGCCTGCGTGCCGGGCAAGTTGTGGAGCGATTCGGCCGATCGCGGCCTGTACAAGACCACGGATGGCGGCGTGCACTGGAACCTGGTGCTCAAGGGCGGCAACTTGTCGACTGGTTGCGCGTCGATCAGCATCGATGCGCAAAAGCCGGGCACGATTTTCGCCGGCCTGTGGGATTTCCGTCGCAAGGGTTGGACATTCCGCTCCGGCGGTGAATCGCCGACCGCGAAGTCCGACAGCGGCCTGTACCGTTCCGACAACGGTGGCGCGTCGTGGACCGAGATCACGCCGGCGGCGAACAAGGGCTTCCCGGCCAAACCTTATGGCCGCATCGCGGTGACGGTGGCGCCGTCGAACGGCAAGATCGTCTATGCCTTCGTCGAATCCACCGACTCGGCGCTGTTTCGCTCCGACGATGGTGGCAAGACCTGGGACAAGCGCGACAAAAGCCAGATGATGGTGTGGCGTCCGTTCTATTTCGCGCGCCTGGTCGTGGATCCGAAGAATCCCGACCGCTTGTTCAAACCGGACCTGACCCTGGTGCAGAGTCTGGACGGCGGCAAGAGCTTCTCGCCCTCCGGTGGCGGCACGCATGGCGACCACCACGTGGAGTGGATCGATCCGACCGATACCCAGCACGTGTTCACTGGCGATGACGGCGGCCTGTGGCAGTCGTTCGACGGCGGCAACAAGTGGTGGAAGCAGAACAACCTGCCGATCTCGCAGTTCTATCACGTCAGCGTCGACGACGCCGATCCGTACCGCGTCTACGGCGGCCTGCAGGACAACGCCTGCTGGGTCGGCGACTCGGCGTATCCCGGCGGCATCACCAATGCGCAGTGGGAAAACATGTGCGGTGGCGACGGCTTCTTCATGTTCGAGGATCCGGCCGACGCGGATTACATCTACGCCGAGACCCAGGGCGGCGCGATCATCCGCGTCAACCGCCACACGCACCAGATGCGCGACATCCAGCCGCGCTCGGGCTACAACGAGAAATTGCGCTGGAACTGGAATACCCCGTTGGCGCTGTCGCCGCACGAGAAGGGCACGCTGTACATGGGCGCGCAGTTCCTGTTCCGCACGCGCGACCACGGCCAGAGCTGGGACCGCATCTCGCCGGACCTGACCACGAACGATCCGGAAAAACAGAAGCAGGAAGAGTCCGGCGGCGTGACCGTCGACAACTCCGCGGCGGAGACGAATACCACGATCTATTCGATCAGCGAGTCGCCCAGGCAGGCTGGACTCATCTGGGTTGGCACCGATGACGGCAACCTGCAGGTCACGCGCGACGATGGCAAGAGCTGGAGCAATGTCGTCGGCAACATCAAGGGCCTGCCCAAGGGCGAGTGGGTGTCGTGGGTGCAGGCCGGCAATTTCGACGCGGGCACCGCCTTCGTTGCGTTCGATCGCCACACTTACGGTGACATGGCGCCGTACATCTACGCGACCAGCGATTACGGCAAGACCTGGCGCGCACTGGTCACACCGCGCGACGACAAGGGCCTGCGCGGCTACGTGCACGTGATCAAGCAGGACACCGTCAAGCCGGAACTGCTCTATGCCGGCACCGAATTCGGCTTGTGGATCTCGATCGACGGCGGCGGCCACTGGGCGCAATACAAGGCCGGCAATTTCCCGGCGGTCGCCGTGCGCGACCTCGCGTTCCAGAACCGCGACGTCTCGTTGGCGCTGGCCACGCACGGCCGCGGCATCTGGATCATCGACGACCTCACGCCGCTGCGCGCGCTCGATGCGCACGCGCTCGACAGCGAATTCACCTTCCTGCCGGGCAAGCCGATCCAGCAGCGCATCGACGGTTTTGGTGGCTGGGTCGAAGGCGACGCCGCATTCAGCGGACCGAATCCGCCGGGAGGCGCGGAAATCGCCTACTACCAGAAATCACGGCACCTGTTCGGCAAGCTCAGGATCGACATCCTCGATGCGAACGGCAAGGTGATCGACACGCTACCGGCGAACGTGCGCGTCGGCATCAACCGCGTGTACTGGCCGATGCGCGCCAAACCGCCGCGCGTTCCGCCCGCCGCGCAGATTGCATTCAACTCCACGCAAGGCGCGCGCGTGCCGCCGGGCACCTACACGGTGCGCATGACCAAGGGCAAGGATACGTTCGAGACGAAGATCGACGTCGGCCTCGACCGCCGCGCGACCTACACGATTGCCGACCGCCAGGCGCAATACGACGCGGCGCAGCGGGTCAGCGCACTGTTCGGGCGCATGAGCGATCTGGTGTACAAGATCGCCGCCGTGCGCATGCAGGCCGGCGCGGTGGCCGCAAACAAGGACGCCAGCGAAGCACTGCGCAAGCAGATGACCGATCTCTCCGCCAAGGCGGACGAGATCCGCAAGAAGATCGTCGCCACCAAGGAAGGCGGTGCGATCACCGGCGAGGAGCGCCTGCGCGAACACATGGACACGCTCTACGGCGCGATCATGTCCTACGATGGCAGGCCCGCGGACTACCAGCTTGCGCACATCGACACGCTGGCGCGGGAACTGGGCGACGTCGAGAAGCAATTCGCCGATTTCGAGAAGACGGATTTGCAAAAGGCGAACGCCACGCTGAAGTCCGACAAGCTTCCGGCCATCGCCGTGCCCGCGGCGGCGCCGACACAGGACGGCAGCAGCAGTGCGGATGCAGTGAAGGCGTACTTCAATCGCTTCGAGCGCGATTGAGCCAAACGGTGGCGGTGCGCGGCGCGTGCCGCGCATCGCCGCGATCAATCGGCGCAGCGCAAGCCGAGCCGCCGCGCGATCAGATGATCCAGGCTCGCCTTGCCCGGCCCGGCGAGGAACAACCAGAAGAAGATCAGGATGTAGAGGAACTCGTCCAGTTCGACGAAATCGTCCAGTCCCATCACGGTCTTGATCACCACGAAGGCGATCGCCACGACCATGTTGAACGCCATCACCAGCGAAGTGAAGCGCGTGAACAGGCCGAGCATGAGCAGGCAGCCACCGATGAATTCGGTGCCCGCCGACAGCGGCGCGTTGAACGCTGGCCAGGGAATGCCCCAGTCGACGAAGCGTGCGATCGCGCCGTCGAGGTTGTGCAACTTGGCCCAACCGGTTTCCAGCCAGAAATAGCCGAAGCCCAGGCGCAGGGCGAGGGGACCGAGGCAGCGCACTCGCGCGCAGGCATCGACAAGTGTTTGATGACAGCGCAGCAGCTTGGCGAACATTTTCGTCTCCCGGAGTGGATGCAAGGCACGAAGCCGCGATGGCGCAGCCCCTGTTGGGCAGACGTGACCCGAACGGTGGGCGGAATCTTTCGCGCTGCAGCATCGATCGACACGTGGATTTAACACCGCCGGCGTAGGATGCGCATGGGGTGAAAGACGTCGGCGCGTTCGCGGGTCTTGTCTGAGTCCGCGGCATGGACACCGGCAAGGTGGCCCGCATCGCGCGACATCCACTCCACGACCAAACCCACCAAGAGGATTTTTCATGAAAGCTTCCGCCATCAAGAGTCTCGCGCTTGCCACCGCCGTTGCCGGTCTGTTCGCGGTGACCACCGCCAGTGCAGCCAATGCATCGGCCGGCGACCAGGCGCAGGTGAAATGCATGCATTCCACGTCATGCAAGGGCACGGGCGCATGCAAGACCAAGGCGAACTCGTGCAAGGGCCAAAATTCGTGCAAGGGCCAGGGATTCACCATGCAGAAAGACCACGCCGCCTGCAAAGCCGCGCAGGCAGAGGCCAAGGCCAAGTAAGACGACGCGAATGTCCGGCGGCCGGCGTTCGCACGCCGGCCGCTGTCATTTTGCCATGATGAAAATTTCCGATCCGCGCTTTCCACCATTGGGCTATGGGCTCGGGTTGCGCGCTGATCATTACGATGCCTTGCTCGAACCGCAGACGCGCATCGATTGGCTCGAAGCACTTTCCGAGAACTATCTCGTTCCCGGGGGCAAGCCGCTGGATTGGCTGCGCCGCATGCGCGAGCGTTATCCCATGGTGCTGCATGGGGTGTCCTTGTCGATCGGCAGCCAGGATGCGCTGGATCATGATTATCTTGCCGCGCTGAAGAAACTTGCCGATGCGATCGAGCCGGCGTGGATATCCGACCACCTGTGCTGGACCGGTGCGCACGGTCGCAACCTGCACGATCTGCTGCCGCTGCCGTACACCGAGGAAGCCATCGTGCATGTGAGCGATCGCGTGCGCCAGGTGCAGGACGTTCTCGGCCGCCGCATCCTGCTGGAAAATGTGTCCAGCTATGTCGAGTTCACGGCCTCGACGCTGCCCGAGTGGGAATTCCTCGCCACCATCGCCGAGCGCGCTGATTGCCTGATCCTGCTCGACGTCAACAACATCCACGTCAGCGCGAACAACCACGGTTTCGATGCGCGCGACTACCTGGCCGGCATTCCCGCTCGGCGCGTGCAGCAGTTCCACATCGCCGGACACACGTTCCAGGACAAGCTCATCATCGACACCCACGACCAGCCGGTGTCCGATCCGGTGTGGGATCTGTACGCGGACGCGGTGCGGCGTTTCGGCCCGGTATCGACGATGATCGAACGCGACGACAACATCCCGCCACTCGCGGAACTCGTCGCCGAACTCGACCGCGCGCGTGCGATTGCCGCGCCGATCCTGCAGGCCGCCGCGTGAGCGCGCTGGCACCCTTGCAGAGTGCCTTCCAGCGCCGCATTCTCGACGGCGGCGCAGACACGAAGATACTCGACGGCATCGTCGGCAATGCGATCGCCAGCGCCGATGCGCGCGTCGGCGTCTATGTGCATGCCTATGCCGCGCGCCTGGTCGAGGCGCTGGGCAACGAGTTCCTGACCTTGCATTTCGCCGCTGGCGACGACGCCTTCGCGGCGATGTGCCACGCCTACGTGACGGCCACGCCATCCGTGCACCGCAACGTGCGCTGGTACGGGCGCGGACTCGCCGGCTTTTTGCAGGCGACGGCACCGTGGAAGGACTCGCCGGCGTTCGCGGAGCTCGCGCGGCTGGACTGGATGATCGGTGTTGCGTTCGATGCAGCGGACGAAGCATGCATCGGCGAAGCCGACATCACCGCCATCCCGTTCGAGCGCTGGGGCGAGATGACCCTGCGCCTGCCGTCGCACGTACGGTTCGCGGAGTTCGCGTGGAATGTCGGCGACGTGCGTCGTGCCCACGACTCCGGCCGGCCCTGTCCGGCGTTGCGGCGCATGCAATCACCGCGGCGCTGGATCGTCTCGCGCCGGAATCTGGAAGTGCATTACCGCGAATTGGAAGCCGACGAAGCCGCGGCGCTGCAAGCGATTGCCGATGGCCGTCCGTTCGCGGCGATGTGCGAGGCGCTGTGCGACTGGCATCCACAAGAGGAAGTCGCCTTGCGCGCCGCCGGCCTGCTCAAGGCCTGGATCGGCAATGGCTGGATCGCGGCGGTTGCACTGCCGGATTGATCCTTGCACTGGCGCGTCGCGGCGCGTCACAAATCCGTAACCGGCATGGCGCCGGACTGTAGCAATCCCCGTCGATACTGCGCACCGGCGCGGACACTCGACCTTTGGATTCGTCGCGGTGTGCGGCCAACCGTCCCTTCACGCACCCGATTGCCGGAGCCAAGAAACCATGCGCCATACCCCGATTGCCGCCGCGCTTGCGGTGGCCATGCTCGCCGTCTGCGCGACCGCCCACGCGGACATCCTTGCCGACACCACGATCAGCGGCAAGACCTTCATCGATTTCACCAACCTCGACCAGACCAGGAATGGCAGCGACACTGCCAATGCCGGCACCGGCATGGACGTCAAGCGCTTCTACCTTGGCGTCGAGCACAAGTTCGACGACATGTGGTCGGCCGGCCTGACCACCGATTTCAACTACACGTCCAGCAGCGGCGAAACCCAGGTGTTCGTGAAAAAGGCCTGGGTGCAGGCGAAGATCAACGACGCCTTCAAGGTGCGCGCCGGTGCCGACGACATGCCCTGGATTCCGTTCGTCGAAGGCCTGTACAACCTGCGCTACATCGAAAACACCCTGATCGATCGCCTCAAGTACGGCAACTCGTCGGACTGGGGCCTGCACGCCTTCGGCGGCGGCAGCGACCTGTGGACCTACAACGTCGCCGCGGTCAATGGCGCCGGTTACAAGAATCCGTCGCGCGGCAATAATGTCGACGTCGAAGGCCGCTTCGGCATCACGCCGTTGCCGGGCCTGACCTTCGCGGTCGGCGGCTACAGCGGCGAACTCGGCAAGGAAACCGCGAACCTTCCGTCCGGTTCCACGCGCACGGCCAATCGCCTGGATTTCGTCGCGGCGTACGTGAATGCGCAGTTCCGCGTCGGCGGCGAATACTTCCGCCAGGACAACTGGAACAACGTGCTCACCACCGGTCCCAAGGATTCGGCCGACGGCTACTCGGTGTGGGGCCAGTTCAAGTTCGCGTCGAATCTTTCCGCCTTCGCGCGCTACGACCACGCCAACCAGAGCCGGGACATCAATCCGAAACTCAAGGACACCTATTACAACGCCGGCGTGGAATGGATCGCGCGCAAGGGCGTGCGCCTGGCCGCCGTATTCAAGCACGACAAGCTCGCCGATGCCGTCAACACCACCAAGACCAACGAAATCGGCGTGTGGGCGGAAGTCGCGTTCTGACCGGACACTCTCTCGAACGGCACTCACCGCTTCGGGTTGGCGGGCGCTTCGGCGCCCGCTTTTTTTTCAGCGCGTCTTGTGCCGATACTCGCACAGCGCGCGGATGATGCAGGCCGGGCAATCCGGTTTGCGTGCGCGACACACGTAGCGACCGTGCAGGATCAACCAGTGGTGCGCGTCGCGCTTGAATTCGTCCGGTACGACGTTTTCGAGCTTGTCCTCGACCGCACGCACGGTCTTGCCGGACGCCAGGCCGGTGCGATTGCAGACACGGAAGATGTGCGTGTCCACCGCGATCGTTGGCTCGCCGAACGCGGTGTTGAGCACCACGTTGGCGGTCTTGCGGCCGACGCCGGGCAGGACTTCGAGCGCCTCGCGTGTGCGCGGAACTTCGCCGGCGTGTTGCTCGACGAGAATTGCGCAGGTGGCGATGACGTTCTTCGCCTTGGTGTTGAACAGCCCAATGGTCGCGATGTGGCGCTTCAACTTCTCTTCGCCCAGCGCTAGGATCGCATGTGGTGTGCCGGCGATCGGAAACAAACGCCGCGTGGCCTTGTTCACGCCCACGTCCGTGGCTTGCGCCGACAGCATCACCGCGACCAACAGCTGAAACGGCGTGGCGTATTCCAACTCCGTTTTCGGATGCGGGTTCGCTTCGCGCAGGCGGCGGAAGATTTCGGTGCGCTTTTCTGAGTTCATGGGTGTTACACCGTCATTCCGGCAGGGATTGCCGGAATCCAGGGCACATGGATGTCACGATTTTCCCGTCGTCCATGAAGTCTGGACCCCGGCAATCCCTGCCGGGGCGACGGCAATTTTGTTCTTCGTCCGCGCGCGAGCGAGCGCCGCGGCGACGGCGTCACCGGTGTCGACGCGGGTCTTGCGCGTCGCCAGTTCCGCCGCACGTTCGGCATCCCAACGCCCGAGACGATCATTGCGTGCGACGTAGCGCGCGCGATATTTTTCCGCATCCGCGGAAACCGTCGCCGGAATCATCGCGATGCAGTCGACCGGGCACGGCGCGATACACAACTCGCAGCCTGTGCATTCGTCGGCGATCACGGTATGCATCAGCTTCGATGCGCCGAGGATGGCATCGACCGGGCACGCCTGTATGCACTTGGTGCAACCGATGCAAACCGCTTCGTCGATAAATGCGATCTCGCGCGGTTTCTCGACGCCGTTTGCGGGGTTCAACGGCAGAGGTTCGCGATTCAGCAGTGCCGCCAGTCGGGCGATGCCGGCCGCGCCGCCGGGCGGGCATTGGTTGATCGCGGCTTGGCCTTGCGCGATCGCCTGCGCGTAGTCGGCGCACGTCGGATAGCCGCAGCGCGTGCACTGCGTCTGCGGCAGGATCGCGTCGATGCGGGCAGCCAGCGTGTCCATCATGCGGAGGTGGCCAGGTGCGGCAGTGCGAATTCCAGGTTTTTCCGCACGCGCTCGTGTTCGCCTGCGGGCAGGCGCGCGTCGGCGAGCAATTCGCGGCACAACGCGGCGCTTTGCGCGTAGTCGCCGCACCAATAGGCGGCAATGGACAGCTCGTCACGCGCGCGCCAATCGTGCACGGCGCTGTCGATGAACAGCAGGTCATCCGAAGGTGGCAGGTCCGCGGCGATCTGTGCAAACCGGTACGCAAGGTTCCAACGTTCATGCAGGCGCAGGTAGCGCGCCAGTTCACAGGGCGCCTCGGCGCGTGAAGGTCGGCAATCGCAGGCGTCCAGATACGCGGCAACGACCTGCGCATACGTTGCTCCGCTGCGCTCCTTCAACACGGCGATCTGCAATCGGGAGAAATAGACTTCTTCGGCCCAGCCGCCCATCGCCGCGCGTTTTTCGTACGCCGCGATCGCATCGGGCAGGCGCCCGGCATCGCGCCAGCTTTGCGCCAGGTAAAACTGGTAGCGCGCGTTGCCTGGCTCGTCATGCAAGCCCTTGATCAGGAGGTTCGCATCGTCGAGGAATTTGTTGCCGTTGATCCGTCGCGAACTGTCCTGGCCGCGCACGTAGAGGATGCCATCCGCGTTGGCGCGCGAATACGGTTGCGCGCATTCGAGTGATTCGTGGGTGACACCGCGATAGAAGAATCCCTTGTCCAGGCGAATCAGGTGCGGCATGCGATAGACGAGGCCCTCCATGCGGTTGATCGCGTAATAGCAATCGGCAGCCGGTTCCGGATAACGGTCCGCAACGATGCTGTCATCAGCATCGATCAGCAGCGCGTAGTCGCCATACTTCTTCGCCAGATCCAATGCCTGGTTGCGGTTGGTGGAGAAATCCACCCAGGGCCGCTCGATCAGCTCGCCCGGCAGGCCGCCCAGGATTCGGCGGATGATGTCCTGGGTGCCATCGGTCGATCCGGTGTCGCTGATCGCCCATGCTTGGATGAACGGTTTGACCGACGTCAGGCAACGTTCGATCACGGCCGCCTCGTTCTTGACGATCATGGATAGGCAGATGCGCATGGCGCGACTACTTCACCGGCATTCCCGCCTTGGCGCCGGCGTCGGCATCGAGCAGGTGCAGGTCGTCGCCGCCGGAACCGGCGGAAAGGATCATGCCTTCCGACACGCCGAAGCGCATCTTGCGTGGGGCGAGGTTGGCGATAAATACCACTTTACGGCCAATCAGCTTTTCAGGTTCCGCATAGGCCGCGCGGATGCCGGAGAAAATCTGGCGCCGGCCAAGCTCGCCGGCATCGAGCACAAAGCGCAGCAGCTTGTCCGAGCCTTCGACGAATCCGCATTCGAGCACCGTGCCGATGCGCAAATCCATCCTGGCGAAGTCGTCGATGCTGATGAATGATCCCTCTCCCGCCACGCTACGCGCGGCGACCTCTCCCACGAGGGGAGAGGTGGAACCCATCGCTTCAGATCTGTTTGCCCTTCCCGCAGGGGGTGAGGTGGAAGCTGCCGCTTTAGCCCCTCCCCCCTCGCGGGGGAGGGGTTGGGGAGAGGGGGTTGCGGCTTGCAGGTTTTCCTTCGAGGCTTCGATCATGGCTTCGATCTTCAAGGGGTCGATGCGCGTGGTCAGCGCGGAGAACTCATTCAAGGTGGCGCCGAGGCGCGGCGTGTTCGCGGCCTCGAAGCGCGGCGGCGCCTCGCCGAGAAAGGCGAAGGCACGCGCGGCGATGCTGGGCACGACCGGCGCCAGCCAGATCGTGAGCAGGCGGAAGTAGTTCAGCGCCAGCGTGCATACGACGTGCAAGTGCTCCCGCTGGCCATCGTCCTTTGCCATCTTCCATGGCGCCTTGTCGGCGACATAGGCGTTGGCGGTGTCGGCCACGTCCATGATCAGGCGCAGCGCGGCGGCGTAATCGCGCGCTTCGTACAACGCAGCGCAGGCAGAAAGTCGTTTCGCCGCATCGGCGTAGCTGGCAGATGCCTCTGCAGGCAATTGCGCCGACAGTTTCCCACCGAAAAACTTGTGCACGAAACCCGCGCAACGACTGGCGATGTTGACCCACTTGCCGACGAGGTGCGAATTGACGCGTTCCTCGAAGGCCTTCATGTCCAGATCCACGTCGGCAAGCGTCGGTCCGAGCAGGCTGGCAAGGTAGTAGCGCAGCCAATCCGGATCCAGATGATTCAAATAGGTGCGCGCCTGGATGAAGGTGCCGCGCGACTTGGACATCTTCGCGCCATTGACGGTGAGGAATCCGTGCACGTTCACGGCGGTTGGCGTGCGCAGTCCGGCGCCATGCAGCATCGCCGGCCAGAACAGGGTGTGGAAATAGACGATGTCCTTGCCGATGAAGTGCACCATGTCGGTTTTGGAATCGGCGCGGATGAAGCGCTCCAGGTCGGCGGGTTTCAGTCCGCTACGGCCGCTGTCGCACAATTCCTTGAATGCGGCGAAATAGCCGATCGGCGCATCCACCCACACGTAGAAATACTTGCCCGGCGCATCGGGAATCTCGAAGCCGAAATAGGGCGCATCGCGCGACACGTCCCAACTGCGCAGGCCGTCGGCAAACCATTCCTGCAACTTGTTGACGACTTCCGCCTGCAGGGCGCCGGCATCGCGGCGCTGTGCCAGCCAGCCTTTGAGCATCGCCTCGAAATCGGCGAGCTTGACGAAATAGTGTTCGGACTCGCGCAGCACGGGCGTCGCGCCCGACACGACCGAGTACGGATTGATCAGATCCGCCGGTGTGTAGGCCGTGCCGCAGACTTCGCAACCATCGCCGTACTGATCCTTCGAATGGCACTTCGGGCATTCACCCTTGATGTAGCGATCCGGCAGGAACATTTCCTTGACCGGATCGTACAACTGCTTCACCGGCTTGGACTCGGTGTGCCCGGCGGCCCTGAGCGCGAGCCAGATGCGCGCGGTCAGTTCGCGATTCGCATCGGTGTGGGTGGACGAGTAATGATCGTAGGCGACACCGAAATCGCGCAGCGCCGAGCTGTGTTCCTTCCACACGCCGTCGATCAGCGCCTGCGGTGTGATGCCTTCTTTTTCCGCGCGCAGCATGATCGCGCTGCCGTGCGCGTCGTCGGCGCAGACGTAGTGCACGCTGTGTCCCGCCATGCGCATCGCGCGCACCCAGATATCGGACTGGATGTGTTCGAGCATGTGGCCCAGGTGGATCGGGCCATTGGCGTAGGGCAGGGCGGAGGTGACGAGGATTTCGCGCGTTGTCATTGCGCGATTATCGCACGGCGCGGCGCTTCGCCAGCCAATAGAGAATCAATCCGGCGATGACGAATCCGAACGTGCCGCCGATGACCTTGAGGAAGAATTCCGTCTTGTCGCCCGTGTCCGATGGCGGCACCAGCGCCAATACGATGGCACCGACGGTGGTGAGAAAGCCGATGCCGTTGGCGAGCACGCTGCCGGCCGCGCCGCCGGGTATGGCGATCGCGTCGGGCGTGCGAGCGATGCGCCGGCAGAGTTTGACCGCGGCGGCGAACAGATACAGGTACATGATGAAGGTGAGTATCGCGGTGGCATCGACCATCATCAGATAGGCCGTGTGCACGCTTGATCCTTGCGTGGCGGCGAGGATGAACAGTGCTGCCAGCCCAGCCTGCACGAGCAAGGCGACGTAGGGCGTGTTCCAGCGCGGATGCACCCACGCGAGCGCCGGCGGCAGCAGGCGATCCATTCCGCCGACGAAGAGCAGTCGCGCCGAGCCGATCAGCCAGGCGCCGAGTCCGCCGATGCCTGCCAACGTCATCAGCAGCGCCACCGGCGGGCCCAGCCAGGACAAGCCGTGCGCGGCGCCGGCCTGTGCGATGGCCTGATTGACACCGGCGATGATCGAGATTTTTCCCGGCGGCAGCGCCCACATCAGCGCCAACGTGTTGAATATGTAGATCGCCGCGATGACCAGACCGGAGACCAGCAATGCGCGCGGAATGGTGCGGCGCGGTTCGCGGATTTCGCCGGCGAGCACGGGCGCGAGTTCCAGTCCGGCGAAAGCGAAGCAAATCTGCGAGAAGAAGATGACCGTGTCCAGGTTCGAGAACGTTGGAACGAGCGATTCCGCTGGCATCGGCGTGGCCGAACCCGCGGCGATGAGGGCGACCAGGCCGATGCCGACCAGCACCAGCGAGGGCAGCCATTGCGCCAGCCCACCCAGATTCTGCAACCAGCGCCCTGTGCCGGTGCCGACGATATTGCAGCCCAGCGCCACGCCGAGCATGGTCAGGGACGCGCCGGCGGCGAACGTCTGTGAGTGTTCCAGGTACGCAAAGCGCTCGTTGAAGATATACAGGCCGAACACGACCGTACTCAAGGTCAAGGTCGGGAAGTAGAGAATGTTCGCCGCCCAATAGATCCAGCCGACGAGAAACCCCTGGCGCTCGCCGAAGGCCTCGCTGACCCAGACGAACAAGCCGCCGTCTTTCGGCAATGCCGACGACAGCGTCATCACGCACAGGCCCTGCGGAATGAAAAACGCCAGCGCGGCAAGCAGCCATAGCGTCAGCGACGACGGTCCCGAATGTCCGGCCAGCGCCACCCAGCGCAGGCCGACGATCGCCACGGTGTTGAACAACACCAGGTCCATCAACCCCAATGATTTTCCCTGCGCCATCCCCATCCCCTGCGGTGCAACGAGTGCGTGCAGACTAGCACAGGTGCTCAAGGCCCCTGCCGGTCCCACACCTGGCTGCGTCCGAGCAGCGGAATGCCGATGTAACCGTGCACGTCCAGGCGCTTGCCGCCGTCGAGAAGGTGCAGGCTGGCGCGGTACACGTCGCCGCTTTCCGGGTCGAGCACTTCGCCGCCGTCCCAGGCATCGCCGTCGCGGCGGAAATTCCACAGGATCGTCATGCCCAGCACGGGTTGATCGTGGCGATCGCCCGCGCATTGAGTGCAACGCGGATTGGGATCATCGCCCGTCGCGCGGGACAGTTTGACGATGCGGCCACTCAACAGGCCACCGTGCGCCGCGATTTCGACCAGCGCCTTGGGCGCATGCGTGTCGTCGTCGAAGGTTTGCCACATGCCGATGGGCGAAGCATTTGGCGCTTGCGCCAGCGCAGGCGCAGCGACGAGCAGCAGGACGATGGCGGGAAGACGCATCGGCGCATCTTACGCGATACAATGGCGGTTCATTTCCACGCGATCCGAACCATGCCGCAATTCACCAAGGATCAGGTCGAGCATCTGCTCGCCAGCATTGTCGATCCGCACACCGGACAGGATCTGGTCGCCTCCGGCGCGATCAAGGGCGTCGGCGTGGACGGCGGCAAGGTCGCCATCGATATCGTGCTCGGATACCCGGCGAAGACCTTCGTCGATACGCTGGCGCAGCAGGTGCGCGCCAAGCTGGCCGAGGCGGGCATCGCCGATGCCGCGGTCGGCGTGGGCTGGCGCGTGTTCGCGCACAAGGTGCAGAAAGACCTCACGCCGATGCCGACGGTGAAGAACATCATCGCCGTGGCTTCCGGCAAGGGCGGCGTCGGCAAATCCACCACGGCGGCAAATCTTGCGCTGGCGCTTGCCGCCGAGGGTGCCAAGGTCGGCGTGCTGGACGCGGATATCTACGGCCCATCGATGCCGCGCATGCTCGGCGTTTCCGGCAAACCGGACACCAAGGACGGCCAACGCATCGAACCGAAGATCGCCCATGGCCTGCAGGCGATGTCGATCGGTTTCATGATCGACGAGGAAACGCCGATGATCTGGCGTGGCCCGATGGTGACGCAGGCGCTGACGCAATTGCTTGGCGAAACCAATTGGTCGGACCTGGACTACCTCGTCATCGACCTGCCGCCCGGCACGGGCGACATCCAGTTGACGCTATGCCAGCGCGTGCCGGTGTCTGGCGCAGTGATCGTGACCACGCCGCAGGACATCGCCCTGCTGGATGCGAAGAAGGGCCTGAAGATGTTCGAGAAGGTCGACGTGCCGGTGCTCGGCATCGTCGAGAACATGGCCTTGCACACCTGCACGAACTGCGGCCACACCGAACACATCTTCGGATCCGGCGGCGGTGAAAGAATGGCCGCGCAATACGGCGTGCCGTTGCTGGGTTCGTTGCCGCTGGACATCCATATCCGCGAGCAGGCCGACAGCGGCACGCCGACGGTTGTCGCCGATCCGGCCGGCAGCGTTGCGGCGTTGTATCGCGAGATCGCGCGCAAGACCGCCGCGCAACTCGCGCTGCATGCGCGCAGCAAGGCGATCCAGTTTCCGAAAATCGTGATCCAGAACACATGACCATCAAATCCGACCACTGGATCCGCCGCATGGCGCAACAGCACGGCATGATCGAGCCGTTCGAGCCCGGCCAGGTGCGTGTCAACGGCAACGGCGGCAAGCTGATTTCCTACGGCACGTCGAGCTACGGCTACGACGTGCGTTGCGCGAACGAGTTCAAGGTCTTCACCAACATCAATTCGACCATCGTCGATCCCAAGGAATTCGACGCGCGCAGTTTCGTCGATGTGAAGGGCGAGCAGTGCATCATCCCGCCCAATTCGTTTGCGCTGGCGCGCACGGTGGAGTACTTTCGCATCCCGCGTTCCGTGCTGACGGTGTGCCTGGGCAAGAGCACCTATGCGCGCTGCGGCATCATCGTCAACGTCACGCCGCTGGAGCCGGAATGGGAAGGCCACGTGACGCTGGAGTTTTCCAACACCACGCCGCTGCCGGCGCGGATCTACGCAAACGAGGGCGTGGCGCAGATGCTGTTTTTCGAATCCGACGAGGTCTGCGGCACCAGTTACCGCGACCGCGGCGGCAAATACCAGGGCCAGCAGGGCGTGACCCTGCCCAAGGCGTGAAGCCAGGAGTATACAATGCGTAAAAGTTCCATCATTCCTTGCGTGCGTACGTTCGCCATCGTGTTGACGCTCGCGTTGCTCGCCGCCTGCGGCGGACGAAATGCGATCACGCACGGCACATCGGACATCATGGTCGCGGATGCGCCGACCACGTTTGATTTGACCGTTTCCGCCGACAAGGACAGCCAGTTCGATTACGAGGGCGCCACGCTGTCGCGCGAGGACCTGGCCGGGCATATCCGCTACCTCGCCGAAATCGGCAAGCCCGTGCACACGATCCTGTTGCAGGCGGGCGAAAAGCAGAAGATCAAGGATACGCACCTGGCTGCACTGGCCGGGATTTGCCGCGACCTGAAGATCACCGGCTATGTGCGCGACGACGACGGACGCCTGAAGGTGATCCAGGTCGTCGAATAGGCAAGGAACCTGGAAACGTAAAGGGAGAATGCGATGTACAAATCGATCGTCGCGGCGGTAGCCGCTTCGTTGTTCGTGTCAGCCGCTGCATTGGCCAGCGACGCAATCGACAATGGCAACCTGCTGGTCAAGCCGGGCAAGAACAATACCTTCGCGACCGGCGGATACATCATGGGCAAGGCCGAATTGTTCGGTTACGTCGGCGATTTGAAGGACAGCAAGAAAATCACCGGCATCGTGTTGCGCGATCCGGACCGTGCCACGCCGGAGCAGAAGCACCTGCTCGTGATCACCGCGCAGGCGCAGCATATCGATGCCTTGGAGGACGCTGGCGGCAAGCTTGAACCGCTGGTCGATCCGACCGTTCCCGCGCCCGCCGCGCCAGCACCCGCGCAGTGAGGGTTCTTCAGTCGAGGCTGCCGGCGGCGTAGTGTTCGTCGCCGGTTGTCGCCAGCGCGGTTTCCAGGGATAGCCGAAGCGCCTGGATCATCGTTGCGAGCGGCATGCCGGGAGCGCCCGCGTGGCGCGTCGCCTGCTCCGGCGAATACGGAACATGCACGAAGCCGCCGCGCGCGCGACGCCGGCGCAGCGCGTGCATCAACGCGAAAAACACCTGGTTGCACACGAACGTGCCCGCGGTCTGCGACAACGCGGCGGGAATGCCGGCGGCGTGCAGGCGTGCCAGCATGGCCTTGATCGGCAACGTGGAAAAATACGCATTTGGTGCATTATCCACAATGCGAACATCGACCGGCTGGGCGCCGGCGTTGTCGGCAATGCGTGCGTCGATCAGGTTGATCGCCACGCGTTCGAGCGATATGCCCGCGCGACCGCCGGCCTGGCCCAGCGCCAGCACCAGGACGGGACGATGCGTGCGCAGCAGTGCATGCAGCGTTGGCAACGATGCGCCGAATTGCGTCGGCAGGATCGCGCCAACAACCCGGTGCCCGGCGATGTGCTGCCCGTGCAGTGCCTGCGCAATCTGCTGCGAGGGGTTCGTCGCTTCGCCGCCGAACGGATCGAAGCCGGTGACCAAGGCAATGGGCGTGCGTTTGCTCATCGGAACGCAAAAGACCAGATCAGCACGAGATTGATCGCGAGCAACCACAATGCCGTCGGTACCTGCGCGCGGATCACGCCGTTGGGATCGCGCAGTTCGAGCAAGGCCGCGGGCACGATGTTGAAATTCGCAGCCATCGGCGTGAGCAGGGTGCCGCAGTAACCGGTGAGCATGCCCAGCGCGCCGAGTGCCGCTGCGTTCGCGTGATGCTGGCCGATCAGCAATGGCAGGCCGACACCGGCCATCATCACCGGGAACGCGGCGAAGGCATTTCCCATGATCACGGTGAACGCGACCATGCCGGCGGCGAAGGCGAGCACGCACGCCAGGCGCGATTGCACTGGAATCGCCGCTGCGGTGAGATGCGCGATCGCCTCGCCGACGCCGGTCACTGCGAATACGGCGCCGAGCATGGCCAGCAGCATCGGCAGCAGCGCGGCCCACGACAGCGCATCGAGCAGCCGTCCGGTTTCGGTGATGGCATCGCCCACGCGCGCGCGCGTAAAGGCGATCGCCGCGAACGTGGCCAGTACGCAGGCCAGGCCCAACGCGAGCAGAGTGCCTTCCGCTCGCCCGAGCTGGTCGATTCCGCCAAAATGGGCAAAGGGCAGGGCCAGGGTGAACACCAGCGTGCCGAACGGAATGATCAGCGCGGGCAGGAACAGTTTGTGCCCGAGGCGTTGCGCACTCACGCGGCGGCGTGCGTGGTCGGCGGCGGATTCCGTGGTTGGCGCGCGGCGCAGGAAACCGGCGATCAGGCCCAGCGCGATCACGCCGGCGCCGGCAAGTTGCTCCGGCAACGCGTTGCCGTGCGCCGCGGCGGATTTGGCAACATCGCCGAGCAGGAAGATCGCCGCGAGAATGCCCCAGAATGCGACGTGCGCCCAGCGCCGCAGGCGCGCTTCGCGCAACGAGCAGGCGACGAGCAGGACGCCGCAGAGCCAGTAGACGTATTCGACGCGGAGGATCATGGTCGCGACCGATGGCCTGAGCCGCTATTTTTTCCCTCTCCCGCTGGCGGGAGAGGGTTGGGGTGAGGGTGGCCTGCGTTCGAAAGAATTCCACCCTCACCCGCGCCTGCGGCGCGGCTACGCGGTCCATGCTCCGCATCCGTTCGCACATCCTTGTGCTCACCCTTTGCGGCTGCACCGCTTCGACCTCTCCCGCCAGCGGGAGAGGCGTTTTGGCGCAGCCGCCGCTGCATCCGCATCGCGCGCACGCTCTGGATGACGAATGCCGCGATCGCGGTCGGCAAGGCCCACAGCGCGATGTGGCGCGGATCGAGGACGATGCCGTTCTGCGCGTAGAAGCCCTGGATCAGCAACACCGCGCCGAAGGCGATGAAGATGTCCTCGCCGAAAAACAGTCCGGTGTTGTCGGTGGCGGCGGCGAACGCGCGGATGCGTTCGCGCGCGGCGAGGTCCACATCCGGATCGATTTTTTCCGCCGCCGCCTCGGCCATGGGCGCCAGCAACGGGCGCACGGTCTGCGGATGCCCGGCGATACCGGTGAGTCCGAGCATGGACAGCACCTGGCGCACGGCAAGATAGCCGATCAACAAGCGCGCGAACGTGAAACGGCGCATGCGCGCAATCCAGTTTGCCGCATGTTCGCGCAATCCCGCGCGTTCCAGCAGGCCGATGGTCGGCAGGGTCAACAGCAACACCAGCAGGTTTCGGCTGTCGATGAACTTGGCGCCGAGAAGGGCGAGCAGGTCGGGAATCGACACACCGGACAGCAGTGCCGACACCGCGGCCGCGATGACGACGACCAGCGCCGGGTTGGCGCGCAGCGCAAAACCCGCGACGACCACCGCGACGCCGAGCAAGGGCCAATAGTTCATGCGCGCGAGTATGGCATACACTCAGGCTTGGTCCGATGCGGATTGGCATGCCATGTTGAAGTTGCTCGTGCGCAGTTTCGCAGTGTCCCTCGACGGATTCGGCGCCGGCCCGGATCAAAGTCTGGAGTGTCCGCTGGGCGTGCGCGGGCCGGAATTGATGGAATGGTTTTTCCATTCGCGCTTCTGGAATGCGATGCACGGCAAGGACGGCGGCGAAACCGGAACCGACGATGCGATTGCCGCGCAAGGCTTCGACAACATCGGCGCGTGGATTCTCGGGCGCAACATGTTCGGCCCCATACGCGGGCCGTGGCCGGACGAATCATGGCGCGGCTGGTGGGGCGACGAGCCGCCGTACCATGTGCCGGTGTTCGTGCTCACGCATCACCTGCGCGCGCCGCTGGCGATGAAAGGTGGGACGACATTCCATTTCGTCACCGACGGCATCGCGTCCGCGCTGGCGCAAGCACGCGAGGCTGCGAACGGCCGCGACGTGCGTCTGGGCGGCGGCGTGGCGACGCTGCGCGAATACCTGCGCGCGCGCCTGATCGACGAATTGCATCTGGCCGTGTCGCCGGTGCTGCTCGGTCGTGGCGAAGCGCTGTTTCACGACATCGACTTGCCCGCTCTAGGATACGAATGCACCAAGACCGTCGCCGGCGAACGCGCGACGCATGTCTATTTGCACAGACGGGATTGATCGCCGCAACGGCAAGGCATGCGGCGATGCCACCACCACATTATGCCCGGGTAATATTTGACAATATATTATATCCGGGTAAAATATGGCGATCCCACTTTCGAGCCCGCACGAATGAACACGACCGACCACCCTTCATGGATCGCCTTCGCAAGGAACAAATGCATTGCCCGTGGCACGCCGCGCGAGGTGGCTGCTGCCGCCAAGCGCCTTGCGGGCGACGATGCGCTCGTGTTCGACGCGCAAACAAGCGAGCCGATCGAAATCGATTTGCGCGGATCGCTGGCCGCGGTCCTCAAGCGCTTGCCGGATGAACCATCGACGGATGCTGCAAGCGATCAATCGCCATCGACACCCGCGCACCGTACTGCCGGCCGTCCCCGGTTGGGCGTGATCGCGCGTGAAGTCACGTTGCTGCCGCGCCATTGGGACTGGCTTGCCTCGCAACCCGGCGGCGCTTCGGTGGCCTTGCGCAAATTGGTCGAGTCCGGGATGCGCGCGAACCGCGAGGCGGATCGCGTGCGCCAGGCGCGTGAATCCGCCTATCGCTTCATGCATGCCATGGCAGGCAACCATGCCGGTTTCGAGGAAGCCACGCGCGCCCTGTTTGCCGGCAACCTGGATGCGTTGCAGGCACATATCGCGAAATGGCCACGCGATGTTCGCCGGCATGCCGAGGGCCTTGCGGTTGCCTGCATGGCGCATGACGGTGAATCGTCCACGTCGGGCGGCGCATCCGCATAGTATGCTTTCGCCATGATGTGCGGATCGGGCAGGCCTTGTTCACGTTCCGGCCTGCCATGACCTGGAATGTCGACAACCTTAATCAATCGGGTTCGCGCAGGTCCGCGAACCCCAGGAGATCGGAAATGACCAACAAACCCAAACTGACGATCTCATCGCTCGACGCCGAGCGTTTGGAGAAGCTGATCGATTCACTCTCCGACTCGGCATTTCCCGGCAAAAAGGATCTGGAAGCGGAGTTGGCGCGTGCGCAGATCGTGGCGCCGAAAGACGTGCCGCCGACGGTGGTGACGATGAATTCGACGGTGCGATTCGGGGTCGAGTCCTCACATGAGGAATTTCGTCTGACCTTGGTCTATCCCAAGGACATCGACACGTCGGGCGAAAAGATCTCCATACTCGCGCCGGTCGGCAGCGCCTTGCTCGGGCTGTCGCAGGGTGACGAGATCGAATGGCCGAAGCCCGGCGGCGGCGTGCTGCGCGTTCGCATCAAGGAAGTCGTCTACCAGCCGGAACGCGCCGGCGAGCATCACCGCTGATGGCGGGCGATCGTAACCCCCGCGCTCGTGAGGGCTTCGTGCAGTCGTCGCGCAAACCGCGCCGCATCGGGGCGATCGCCATGCACGCAGAGCGTGCCGGCCTTTAGCGCCAGCGTGCCGCCGCTGCGCACATCGACCGATCCCTGCGTGGCGATCTGCAGCGCTTGCGCGACGGCGGCATCGGCGTCCTCGATCACGGCGCCGGCGATGCTGCGCGGCGTGAGCGAGCCGTCCGCTTCGTAGCGGCGATCGGTGAAAGCTTCGTGCGCGACGGCAAGACCGATTGCCGCGCCAGCCTTCGGCAATTCACTGCCGGCGCGTCCGACGAGGACGAGGTGCGCATCGAAATCGCGCACCGCACGGGCGATCGCGTCGGCGAGAGCGGTGTCCTTGGCGGCCATGTTGTACAGCGCGCCATGCGGTTTCACGTGCGCGACGCGCGTGCCGGCCGCGTGCGCGAACGCCGCCAGGGCTCCGATCTGGTACAGCGTCATCGCATAGGTTTCGTTCGTCGAGACTTTCATCTCGCGCCGACCGAAACCTTGCAGGTCGGGCAGGGAAACGTGCGCGCCGATGGCCACATCGTGTTGTTTCGCCTGCAGTACCGTTTGCTGCATTGTGGAAAAATCCCCGGCGTGGAAGCCGCAGGCGATGTTGGCCGAGGTGATCCATGGCATCACGCCGGCGTCATCGCCCATCGTCCATGCGCCGAAGGATTCGCCCAAATCGCAATTGAGGTCGATGCGGATCATTGCAAACGCTCTCGTAGGGTTCTGGCGAGCGCGGTGAGTGCGCGTTCGCGTTCAAGATAGCGCGTTTGCGCCTCGTCGAGCGAGACGCGCGCGAAGCGTACGTTGTCGCCGGGCCGGCGCTGGGCCATGCGCGGCTGGTCGACGGCGATGACATGGCCGATGCGCGGATAGCCGCCGCAGGTCGGCGCCTCGGCCATCAGCACGATCGGATCGCCGCTCGGCGGCAGTTGCATCGTGCCGGGCACGACGCCGGCGGAGACGAGTTCGAGCGGCTCGCGCAGATCGAGCCGCGCCTCGCGCAGGCGCAGGCCCATGCGGCTGGAATCGCCGCCGATGCGAAACGTCGCGTCGACGAGCCGTCGTTGCGCCGCATCGGTCAATTGCGCGAAATGCGCGCCTTCAATGATGCCGATGGGATTGTCCAGGCTCAGGTCCAACCAATGGCGGGGATTGAGCGACCACGTCGCGGCGCAAACGTCCGGGTCGCTGGATGCGGATGCGCGCGCATCGAGCCGGCGCAACAGCATGCGATGCAAATTCGGCGGCGATTCCGCAACAGGCAGCGCATCGCCAGCACCGAGCGGACTGCCGAGCCCGCCGGCGATATCGACGCTGCGCGAGCCAAGCAGGGCGGCGCTGTCGATACCGCCTGCGATGGCCAGATACGCATACGCGCCGCGTGCCATCGTGCCAAACGCGATCTGTGCACCGGCGCGCACCGCGACGGGTCGCCACATCGGCAAGCCGTCCAGCGCGGCACCGGTGAGCGCGACGACGCAGTCGACGTCGAAGCGCAGGCGCGGGCCACGCAGGGTGATCTCGATCGCCGCGGCATCGCCGGTGTTGCCGACGAGCAGGTTCGCCAGCCGCCGCGAGACCTCGTCCATCGCGCCGGACGCACCGACGCCGAGCGCCGCATGGCCGTGGCGGCCGCCATCCTGCACGCTGGTCTGCCAGCCCGGCGCGAGGATCGAAATGGTCATTGGCTTACAAACTTCACGCGTTGTCCCGGCGTCAGCAAGGCGGGCGGATCGCGCGCGGGATCGAACAGGTTCATGGCTGTACGCCCGATCAGATGCCAGCCACCGGGCGTCTCGCGTGGGTACACACCCGTCTGCGCGCCGCCGATGGCGACCGAGCCTGCGGGCACGCGTGCGCGTGGCGTGGCGCGACGCGGCATGTGCAACGCCGCGTCCAGGCCGAGCAGATACGCGAAACCGGGCGTGAAGCCGAGCATGGCGACGCGGTACTCGGCGCTGCAGTGCAAATCGATCACGGCATCGCGCGACAGGCCGGCGTGCGCGGCGACGTCGTCAAGGTCCGGGCCGGACTCGCCGCCGTAGGTAACGGGGACTTCGATGACGCCGGCATCGACGTCTGCCTGCGCTGCGACATTTTCCACAAGTGTACCCAGGCGCGCGGTGAGGTTGGCAAATGGCGATTGCGCTGCATGGGTATTGATCCATGCGCCCGGGTCGTAGCGCACGCATACGCTGGCGTAGGCGGGCGCGACGTCGACGACGCCGGGCAGGCGCGCCGATTTCACGGCATGCGCGATGGCCAGGGCCTGCGCGTTGACAGCGGTGTCGATCGCATCGCCGCAATGGATCAACAGCGCGCTATCGCCGAGCGCTTCGATGTGCGGCGGGTTCATGTGCCGGGGATCTCCAGCGCGCGTCGCAGTGCCTGCAGCCTGACGCCGCACGCGTCGCTTGCATAAGGCGCGCGATCACCGAATCCCCACACCGGGCGTGGCCACGCGACGTCGCTTGCAAAGCGCGCGATGACGTGGAGGTGCAGTTGCGCAACGACATTGCCGAGCGCGGCGATGTTGAGCTTGTCCGGCGCGAAGAGCGTCTGCAATGCGCGAGCGCAGCGATTGACTTCGGCAAGCAGCGCTTGCTGTGCGGCGGTACCGAGGTCGGTCAGCTCGCGCAGGCTGGCACGGCGCGGAACGAGGACCAACCACGCAAAGCGCGCGTCGTCCATCAGCAGCACGCGCGAGAGTTGCAGATCGCCGACGAAGTGCGTGTCGGCGGCAAGGCGCGCATCCAGGGTGAATTCCGGCTCGTCGCGCATGTCAGGCCAGGTGTTCGGCGAACAGGGCGAGCGTGCGCTCCAATGCCAACTTCGCCGCAGCCGCGTTGTGGGCATGCGCGTCGACATCGCGGTTGAAGGCGTGCCCGCAGTTCGCGTAAACGTAGATCGGCGCATTCGGCCAGGCGGCGCGTTGCTTGGCGATGGCTTCGGGTGGAATCGAAGGATCGTCCGCGCCGAAGTGGAAGATCGCCGGCGCCTTGAGCGGCTCATCGAGGAAGCCGACGTTGCGTGCGCCGTAGTAGCTCGATGCCGGCAGCGCCAGCACTTGCGCTGCACGCAATGCAACCGTGCCGCCCCAGCAATAGCCGACCACGCCGATCTTTCCGGACGAAGCGATGGATTCGGCGGCGCTGGCGACGGCTTCCACCGCGCGATCCATGCCGACCTCCAGCGCCAGTTCCTTGCCGCGCGCCATGCCGGTCTTGTCGTAGGCGAGTTCCACGTCGTTCTCGGCGAAATCGAAAAACGCCGGTGCGATGGCGGTGTAGCCGTATCCTGCGTAGCAGTCGGCGACGGCGCGGATGTGCGCGTTGACGCCGAAGATTTCCTGCGCCACGACGATGCCGCCCCTGGGCTTGCCGGCGGGTTTGGCCAGATAGGCGCCGATGCAATGCATGCCGGCGGTGTTGAGCTTGAGGCGTTCGCCCATGGCCGTTTTTCCGCTGAAGATGGCTGGCAGCGTATCCCGGCATACGCGCTTGTCAATCGCGCGTGGTTCGCAGGATCACCGGGCGGCGTGGACGACGACGCGATTGCGGCCCGCGTCCTTGGCTGCGTAGACGGCCTTGTCGGCCGCTTCGATGACATCTTCCAGCCGCACCGGCGCGGGCAGGCGCGACAACAGCGCAATGCCGATGCTGATGGTCGTTGCGTCCGGTTCGTCGGGCAGCAGCCCGGCAAGCGCCGCGGCAACGCCTGCGCGCAGGCGCTCGGCCAGCTGTCGCGCTTCGGCTTCGTCGCGCACGCCGGCGGCGACGATGAATTCCTCGCCGCCGTAGCGGCCGACGATGTCGTTCGCGCGCAGATGCTCGCGCAGGGCGTTTGCGCCGGCGATCAGCACGCGGTCGCCAAACTGGTGGCCGTGCCTGTCGTTGATCTGTTTGAAGTGATCGAAGTCGATGAGCAGTGCTGCCAGTTCGTGACCGGTTTGCGCGTGTCCGGCGATGCGCACGGCCAGTTGGCGCAGCAGGTGCCCGCGATTTGCCACGCCAGTGAGCGGGTCGCTGATCGCGGCCTGGAACAACTCGTCGGCTTGCTGTTGCAGGCGGGTGTTGGCGTGGCTCAGGGCCGTGCGTTGCGATTCGACTTCGGCATTGCGCACGGCGAGCTGGCGATTGAGTCCGCGCACGCTCCAGAAGCGCCATGCAAGCAGCCCGATGACGGTGCACAGCATGGCGATCAACGCGATGGCCTGGCTGCGTTGTGACTGCCGCTGCGCCAGCAGCGCGGCCTGCTGTTCGTTGTCACGGGTCATCTGCGCGAGCTTGTGTTCGGCTTCCGCCTTCTCGTACTGGCTCTCCAGCAGCGCCAGCGCGCGGCTGGATCGCGTGTTCAGCAATTCGTCGCGCAATGCCGAGCGTTTGTGCGCGTCGTCGAGCGCTTGCGCCAGGTTGCCCTGCGCGACGGCGAGCTTGTCGGCGAGCGCATACACCGCCACCAGCATCGGCTTGAACTGCATGGCGGTCGCGTCGGCAGAAATGTCATCGAGCAGGCGCCGGCTTTGCGCAATGTTGCCCTCGGCGTAGGCGTTTTCAGCCAGGGCAAGTTGGCTGCGCGCGATGATCTCGTGTTGATTGAGTTCTTGCCCGAGCGCCAGCGCCTCGAGCAGGCGCTGGCGTGCTTCGTCCAGGCGCTTGAGGCCTGTCAGCGCGCGGCCGCTGTCGAACAGGTCGAAGGCAATGGCCGGTTTGTTGCCGAGGGCACGTGCCAGCAACAAGGCCTCCTCCGCGGCGGTGTACGCGTCCTGATTCCTGCCCATGTCGGCGAGCCAGCTCGAATACGTGCCGAGTGCGGATGAGTAGTAGAGGCTGTCGCCGTGGGCCGCCGCCGTATCGATGGCGCGCATGAAATACTTGCGCGTGAGGTTTTCATCGCCCAGGTCCAGGCAGATCAGGGCGAGGTTGCGCAAGGTGCCCGCGAGGTCCACGCCGGTGCGCTCGCGGATCGCCAGCGTGCGCATTTCCGTGTCGAAGGCAGTCGCGTAGTCGCCGCGGTCGCGTGCGATCAGGCCCAGGAGCGATTGCGCGCGGGCCACGTTGCGCTCGTTGCCCCGTGCGATCGCTGCATCCAGCGAACGCTGCGTATGCTGTTCGGCGCTGTCGAGGCGGCCGTGGCGGCGGTCGACGATGCCGCGAAAGTATTCGGCATCGATGCGGGCATCGGGCAGGTTTGCGCGTTCGGCCAGTTGCGACAATTCATTGGCGATGCGTTCGGTGCGCGCGTAGTCGCTGACCGCGGCCTGTTCGCCGCGAAGATTCAGGATCTCGGCCGCCGCTTCAAGGTCGCCGTGAGACAAGGCGAGCCGTTGCGCACGCAGCCAGTGTGCGTCGGCCAGATCGTAATTGCCGAGCGCGTGTTCGACGCCACCGAGCAGGCGCTGCCATGCCATCGTGCCGTGCGTGCCGAACAGTGCCGGTATGGCCGGAGTGAGTGGATCCAACCCGTGCTCGATCGCCACGCCCAGGTGCAGCGCGTTGATCGCTGCCTGCGCGCGCGGGTAGGTTTCGGCGGTGGTGGCAGCGCTGGCACCCGCGCACGCCAACGCGAATGCAAGGCCGATGCAGCATCGATGCCGCCAATTTGCATTCGTCCTGCCGCAATGCGTCACATGCCTTCCCCGTGCGATTCCCGTCTGAACCGCGTGCCGAACCAGTGTAACCCACGGCGTGAACCGGCAAGACCCGTGCCAACTTCACCCAGATCGAAGGATCATCGCGCAACCCACCCAGCCCTCAGGCCACGTGCAGCATGACGCAATCGCGGCCCGCGGACTTCGCCGCATAGACCGCCTTGTCGGCGGCTTCGATGAGATTTTCCAGACGCGCCGATGCTGGCAAGTGCGACAAAACGGCCACGCCGACGCTGATCGTCACCGTGTCCCTTCCGCCGGGCAGGAATCCTTCCAGCGCATTGGTCACATGCGTGCGCAACCGTTCGGCGATTTGCACGGCATCCGCCGCACGCTTGCCGGCGATCACGGCCATGAATTCCTCGCCCCCGTAGCGGCCGAGCAGGTCGCCGGGTTCGAGCCACTGGCGCAGGGCCTGCACGCCGGCGACCAGCACGCGGTCGCCAGACAGATGCCCGTGCGTGTCGTTGATGTGCTTGAAATGATCGAAATCGATCAGCAGCAGGGCCAGATCGCCGCCATGGCGCCGGCAATCGGCGATGCGCGCGTCGAGCTGGCGCAACAGGTGCCCGCGGTTTGAAATGCCGGTCAGCGGATCATTGATCGCGGCCTGATACAGTTCGTCGGCCTGCTGCTGCAGGCGCTCGTTGGCCTGGCTCAGCGCCGAACGCTGGGATTCGACTTCCGCATTGCGCACGGCCAGCGCGCGGTTGAGCCGGCGCACGCCGAGGAAGCGCCACGCCAGCAGCAGCAGGACCGCGCCCAGGCCGGCGGCGGCGATGATGCCGTAGTTGCGTTGCAGGTGCTGTTGCGCCAGACGTGCAGCCTGAAGCTGGTTTTCCTTGTTGGCCAGCGCCAGCTGCTGGTCGGCGGCGGTCCGAGCGTACTGGCTTTCCAGCGCGGCGAGGCGGCGGCTGGCGCGCGTACCCAGGAGGTCTTCGCGCAGGGCGGCTGCCGCGTGCGCGTATTGCAAGGCTTGCGCCGGCTTGCCGATGGCGGTGGCGATCTTTTCGCGCAATTCGTTCACTTCGACCATGAGCGGTTTGTAGCGTGCCGCTTGCGGATCGGCGAAGGCGGCCTGCACGAGGCGGCCGGCTTGCGCGGCGTCGCCGCGCGCGAGCGCGGCCTCGGCGAGGGAAACCTGGCTGTGGGCGAGGATCTCGTGCTGATTCAACTCACGTCCGATCGCAAGCGCTTCGTGCAGGCGCGCGTCGGCCTCGTCGAGGCGGCCCAGGCCGAGCAGGGCGCGGCCACTGTTGAGCACGTCGAAGCCGACCGATGGACGGTCGCCGATGGCACTGCTGACGGCCAGCGATTCTTCGGCCGCCGCCAGCGCCGGCGCGAATTCGCCGGCGTCGACCAGGAAGCCCGCCCAGGTGCCGAGCGTGGCCGCATAGTTGGCGCTGTCGCCGTGTCGGCGCGCGACATCCAGCGCGCGGCCGAAATAGTCGCGCGCGGTCGCGTCGTCGCCGAGGTCGCGATAGATCAGCGCCAGGTTGCGCAAGGTGAGTTCGAGCTGGTCGTCGGTGCGTTCGCGGATGGCCAGTGCCTGCCGGAACAGGTCCAGCGCCGTGGCGTAGTCGCCGCGATCGCGCGCCAGCGTGCCGAGATTGGACAGCGCGGTGGCGGTCCCCGGCGCCAAGCCAAGTGCCCGCTGCAGCGCCAAGGCTCGTTGCGCATGCGCCTGCGCCTCGTCGAGATGACCACGACGCCGCGCGACGACGCCCAGGTACTCTTCGGCCGTTGCCTGTGCCCAGGGCAGGTTGGCGCGGGCGGCCAGTTGTGCCAGATCATTGGACAGGCTTTCGGCGCGATCGTAGTTGCCGGTCAGGATGGCAATCTCGCCACGGCTGACCGCACTGGCCGCGGCATCGTCCGGGTCATCGAACGCCATCGCCATCGTTTGCGCTCGGCGCAGGTGCTTTTCGGCGGTGGCGTAGGAATCCAGCGCCAGGAACGTGCCACCCAGCAGGCGCTCGAACGTGATCGCGCCGCGCGTGCCGATGATCGCGGGTACCGCCGGCGCCAGGGGCGCAAGATTGTCCTCGATCACGGCCGCGAGACGCTGCGAGTCGGCCGCGGCCAAGGCGCGGGGATAGGCCGCCGGATCGACGGGGTTGTTGGCGAGCACGCTGGTCGAGAGCGCCAGCGCGGCGCATGCCAACCAACGTGCCAGAGGCAGGATCACGCCAGCCTTCATCGGACCCGCCTGTCGTTTTCGGTGCGGCTCCCCAGCGAAACCGCAAACCCGTCAAGTGTAAACTACGCGCCCGCACCGGCGCCAATCTATTCCTGAATGAGCAAAACTTCGCCAAAAATCGGATTCGTCAGCCTCGGCTGCCCCAAGGCGCTGGTCGATTCCGAACGCATCCTCACGCAATTGCGCGTGGAAGGCTACGAGATCGTGCCGAGCTACGGTGCGGCCGACGTGGTCGTGGTCAACACCTGCGGTTTCATCGATTCGGCGGTGGCCGAGTCGCTCGATGCCATCGGCGAGGCGCTGGCGGAAAACGGCAAGGTCATCGTCACCGGTTGCCTGGGCAAGCGTGCGGAGGTGATCCGTGAAGCGCATCCGGACGTGCTCGCCATCACCGGCCCGCAGGATTACGCAAGCGTGATGAGCGCAGTGCACAAACAAGTGCCGCGCAAGCACGATCCGCACCTGGACCTGGTGCCGGCGCAGGGTATCAAGCTCACGCCGAAGCATTACGCTTATCTGAAGATTTCCGAAGGCTGCAACCATCGTTGCACCTTCTGCATCATCCCGTCGATGCGAGGTGACCTGGTGTCACGGCCGATCGATGAAGTATTGATCGAAGCCGAAAAACTCGTGCGTGGCGGCGTCAAGGAGCTGCTGGTGATCTCGCAAGACACCAGCGCCTACGGCGTGGACATGAAATACGCGGCGCGCGACTGGCGCGGCCGGTCGTATCGCACGCGCATGACGCAATTGTGCGAAGCGCTTGCAGAACTGGGCGCGTGGGTGCGCCTGCACTATGTGTATCCGTATCCGCACGTGGACGAAATCATTCCGCTGATGGCGGACGGCAAAATCCTGCCGTACCTGGACATTCCGTTCCAGCATGCGAGTCCGCGCATCCTCAAACTGATGAAGCGCCCCGGCGCGGTCGACAAGGTGCTCGCTCGCGTGCACGCGTGGCGCAAGGCATGTCCCGACATCACCATCCGCAGCACCTTCATCGTCGGCTTTCCCGGTGAGACCGAAGCCGAGTTCGAGGAACTGCTCGCGTTCCTCGACGCCGCGCAACTCGATCGCGTCGGTGCATTCGCGTATTCGCCGGTGGATGGCGCCAAGGCCAATGAACTGCCCGATCCGGTGCCCGAAGAACTCAAGCAGGAACGCCTCGAACGCTTCATGGCCAAGCAGGCGGCGATCAGCGCGGCCAAGCTCAAGCACAAGATCGGCAAGACGCTCAAAGCCCTGGTCGATCACGTCGATGGTGTAGGCGCGATCGCGCGCACCAGCGCCGATGCGCCGGAAATCGATGGCGTGCTGCGCATCCGCGACGGGCAGAAACTCAAGCCGGGTCAGTTCGCGGATGTGCATATCGAATCGGCCGACGAGCACGATCTGGCCGGTCGCATCGCGGCCTGAGAGCCATGCGCTTCGTCGCGCCCGCGCGGGAAGTTGTCGATCCTGGCGTCTTTGCGCGTCCGCCTCTTTCGCAATGGAGCGAATACGAAGATCTGCTGCGTGGCGAATGGCCGGACATCGCGCAGTTGAACGCGCGCCGGTCGGATGCGTCGTCTCGCTTCGTTGCGCAGACTCCCGAGTTGCTTGCCGACGGCGAACACTACGAACAACGAATCTTCGGGTGCGGCGCCATCGCCACGCGCGAGCGCAACTGGCACGACCTGCTCAATGCGCTCATCTGGTTGCGTTATCCGCAGCTCAAGCGCGCACTCAATGCGCGCCAGGTCGCCGAGATCGCGAGCGCCGGGCCGAAATGCCGCACGCGTGCCCAATGCGCGCTCACCCATTTCGACGAGGGCGGCGTCGTTGTCGGGGTGCGCGACACCGGTTTGCTGGCGATGTGGGATGCGCACGACTGGCATGGCCTGTTCTGGCGCGAACGCGAGGCGTGGTCGGACGGACGCATCGAGGCCGTGGTGTTCGGTCACGCCTTGCTCGAACATGCGCTTGTGCCGACGCAACTGCTGGTCGGCAAGTGCGTCGTGGCGACGCTGCAAAGTGAAAATGTGGAAAGTGCAACGCAGTCGGTCTCCTGCGCGATCGCGCGAGGGGAAATCCTGAACGACCCGCAGGAACTGCGGCCGCTGCCGCTATCCGGCATTCCGGGCTGGCATGCGGAAAATGTCAGCGAGGGGTTTTATCGCGCGGCAGCGTGCTTTCAACCATTGCGTTCGGGGCGGCGTTACCCAGCGGCCTTGTGTTTGCATCACAACATCTGATGCGATAGCATCTCCACATCATTTGAATCGAAGGTGGACTGCCATGCGCACCACTTTGGATATCGACGACGACGTGCTGTCGGCGGCCAAGGAAATTGCGCGCCGCAACGGCGAAACGGCGGGTCGGACGGTGTCGGATCTGATCCGGCGTGCGCTGACGCAGACGCCTGTGCGTGCTCACGAAGTTCGCGAGCCGGAGTCGTTTTACGGATTCAGGCCCTTTCCCCCCAGCGGACGCATCGTCACCAACGAACTGATAAACCGAATCCGCGATGAAGAAGGGATTTGATGCGAGCCTTGCTCGACGTCAACTTCCTGATCGCCTTGCTCGATGCGTCGCATGTGCATCATGGGCAAGCGCATGCGTGGCTGGATCGCAATGTCCATGACGGATGGGCGTCGTGCCCGATCACGCAAAATGGTTGCGTGCGCATCCTGTCGCAAGCGGCCTATCCTGCCAGCAAGCCCATCGCGGAAGTCGCCCTTCGCTTGCGCGACGCTACCCGAGGCGTCAACCACGAGTTCTGGCCAGACGATGTGAGTGCACTTGGCGATGACGTTCTCGACTGGGGGCGAATCCTCGGCGCCCGGCAGATCACCGACGCCTATCTGCTCGCCTTGGCGATGACGCACAACGGCCGGCTCGTCACTTTCGATCGCAACGTCCCGCTGGCGGTGGTACGCGGCGCGGCGGCGCGGCATCTCGCGGTCATTTGAGTCCGTCGTAGTCGACGGCGATCACGGTGAAACGTCGCATGCCACCCGGCAGCGCGGCCTCGAATTCGTCATCAATGCGTTTTTTAAGCGCCGCGCGCGCCAGCGGCGAGTCGATGCTGATGCAGCCGGTTGCCGCATCGGTTTCGTCCGGACCGACGATGCGATAGCGATGCGCGGTGCCATCGTCGTCTTCGACCTGGAACCAACAGCCAAAGAATATCGCTTCGCGGTCAGTGGGGACGCCTTGCGCGATCTTCAGTGCGGGAATGCGTTTGGACAGATAGCGCACGCGGCGGTCGATCTCGCCGAGTTGCTTCTTGCGGTAGGTGTATTCGGCGTTTTCCGAGCGGTCGCCCTCGGCGGCAGCGGCGGCCAGCGCCTTGACCACTTCCGGGCGGCGCACGCGCCACAAGTCATCGAGTTCGGCCTTGAGCCGGTGATGTCCGTCCGCGGTGATGATCGCGGTGGACGCGGCCTGTGGCGGGCGCCAGCGGCTCACGGCGCGAACGGAGTGGCGGGCTTTGCCGGCGTTGCCGCGAGTTGGTCGAGGAAGGCCAGGTAGGCGTTCACCTCGGGAATCACCGGATCGTTCGGCAAGCTCAGCTTGATCTGGTTGAGCATGGCGCGCGCCTGCATTTCCTTGTTCATGCGTTCAGCCCACAATTTCGCGGCAAGCAGGTAATTGCGACCGATGTCCGCATGGTTGCGAAAGCGCTTGTGGAAACCGGCGAGCAGACCGAGCGCGATCTGGGTCTGGCCGGCATCGGCGGCGGCGTGGGCCAGGCGCGTGATGTCTTCGGCGTGGTCGAGCACGAATGCGGGATCGGCCGACAGGCATTCGCGCGCGACGTCGATGGCGCGGCGATCCTGGTGCCTGGCCAGAAGCAGCGGAACATACGTCTTGCCGTGCGTGGCGAGCGCGGCCTTGTCGCCGTCCTGGCGCAACCAGTGCCGGTATTCGTCGTGTACCGGTAGCAGGTCGGCATGCGCGGCGAGTTCCTCGCGCAACAGCGTCGCCGCACCGCGCACGTCGCCGCCAGCGGCGCGCTCGCGCGCGGCGTCCAGGATCGCGCGGGACTTGTCCGTATGCGGGATTTCGTCCTGCAATTCCAGATGACCGGTGTAGCCCAGTTCGTCGGCGTGTTCGTGGATCACGCAGCCGATCAGGTGGAAGTTGGCGATCATCAGGTAGCCGACGACGAAATACACCACGGGCACCGCAACGAATCCCGGCAGCACCGGTTCAAGGGCCAGCGCGACAATGCTTTGCACGAACAAGGCGCCGATGAACAGGGCGGCGAGCAGCAGGTACCAGCGGCCGATGCGCGCGGCGATCATCAGCCACACCAGCGGATTGAGCGCACGCACCAGACCTTCTTCGAGCGCCAGGATCATCATCATCGCCGGCAGGGCGCTCATCAGCAGCGCGCCAATGACGAACGCCGCGGGGCGGCCGAAATAAAAGTGCACGAGCATGATGATGGCGCTGATCAGGATCGCCAGGGCAACGGCGTAACGCCCGATGCCTTCGCTCACCGTCAACGCGATTTCAGGCGCTTGCATGCGGCCGTTCGCGCTCCAGCGCAGCACTTCGAACGCGTACTGGAAGAATGACGCCCAAACCAGCAGATCGAGCAAGGCGCCCAGCGCCGGCACGAATTGCACCAGATGCGCGACGGCGATGGCGAGGATCGTGGTGAGTGCCGCGGGTTGCAGCGGGTAGCCGAATGCCTGCGGCCAGCGTTCGCGCAAGGGCGGCGCAACCGCGGCGGTTTCGGGACTCGCGCTCGGCGTTTCGGTCATGGCTCGCGCATTGTATCGGCCTGCGGCCGGGGTTGTCGCGGCGCGTCATGCCGGTAAACTGCGCGAAACATCGTGGAGTTCCGATCATGCGTCGCTTGAGTATTGTCGTCGTCCCATGCCTGTTGCTCACGGCCTGCGCAGGGCAACCCCCGCATTCGCAAACCATGGCGCCCGACAATGCCGTTGCTGCGCTGTACGCGCGCCTGGATGCCGACACCGGCAACTATCTCGCCGCGCGCGGTGCGGAGGCCGCGCCGGACAAGGCCAATGCGGCGCTGGATGACCTGCAAGCCGCCGCCGCGCAATGCGCGACGACGCGCGGCTGCGACAACGCGCGATTTCTCGCCGCGTTCGACAAACTGTTGCGCGCGCCGGTGAATGCGCCTCCCGGCGCTGCGGATGCGGGTGACGATTCGCCGGATGCCGCCGTTGAAGCGGGCGAAACCTCGCCGGTTGTGGCCGCACTGCCGCAGGCCGGGCGTTCGGTGGCCCTGCTCAAGGGCCACAAACTCGCCGACATCATCGCGATAAACGATCCGATGAAGGTCGCGATCGAGCAGTGGCTGACGCAGTATCGACCGAACCTCATGCGGGCTTGGGAAAACTACCAGTACCTGCGCCACGAAATGTGGCCGCAATACGAAAAGGCCGGGCTGCCCGAGGCGTTGCTGTTCGGCATGCTGGCGCAGGAATCCGGCGGCAAGGTGCATGCGGTGTCGCGCTCCGGCGCGAGCGGGCCGCTGCAATTCATGTCCGCGACCGGTGCGCGCTTTGGCCTGGGCGTCGTCAACGGTTTCGACCAGCGTTTCGATCCGGCGCAGGCGGCGCGCGCGAATGCGGCCTATATCAATGAGCAGTTGGGCGTATTCAACGACAACCTGGAATTGGCGGTCGCTGCCTACAACGGTGGCGAAGGCGCGATGCAGCGCCTGGCGCAGCGCAATCCGGACCAGGGCTTCTGGAGTCCGAAGATCTATTTTTCGGTGTCGCAGGAAACCCGCGACTACGTGCCGATGGTGCTCGCCGCGGCGTGGCTGTTCCTGCATCCGGAGCGCTACAACCTGCAGTTCCCGAAAGTCGATACCGTGCCGGCGCACATCGCCTTGAAACTGCCGGCATCGATCGATGAGCTGACGGTGTGCCTGGGCCAGGACGGCAATCCCGATGGCTGGTTCCGCACCTTGCGCAACCTCAACCCGGCCTGGGATCCGCGTCAGAAACTTGCCGCCGGCACGCCGCTTGACGTGCCCGCGTCGCTCGCGGCGGACTATGAGAAATTGTGCACAAGTGGAAAATGGGTCGAGCTGGCCGCCGACCTGCATGCCGCCGCCGAACCGGTGGCGCCGGCGCGGCCCGCTCGACCGGAACCGAAGCGTTACGTGGTGCGCCGCGGCGACACGCTCGGTTCGATCGCGCGCCGGAACGGCTGTTCGAGCGGCGATCTGGCGCGGCTGAACCACCTCAAGCCGCCGCATTTCCTCTTGCAGGTCGGCCAGGGCCTGCGCATCGACGGTTGTCGCCGGGAATAGCGCGCAAGAAAACGCCGGGCGAGCCCGGCGTGAATGTTTCGACGTTGGAAGACGGATTCAGGCCGCGGCTTGGCCGCTGGGCTGCGTGGCCCACAGCGTGTCGGCCGGATTGGCCGGCATCGATTCCTTGAGCAGGCGCAGGGTGCGCATCAGATGACGGTGCAGCTCCTGCATGTCGGTGTAGGTTGACTCGCGGGTTTCGTAGTACGCCACCGTCAGCCACAGTGCGATGCCACGCAACTGCAGATGCGGATTGTCAGCCTTGATGCGCGCGTAGCCGATGTCGGTGCCGTTGCCCCACGGCTGGTAGCGCTGGCCCTGGTCGACGGTGCCGTACAGGTGCGGAAACTCGCACTTGGCCGCGCTGGCGAATTCGCGCATGGCGATGGCGGCCAGTTGCCGGCGCGTGGCCAGCGGCAGGTCCGCGATGGTTTTTTCGATCTCGCGGAACTGGCGGTTGAGCTGGATTGAACGGGTCAAAGCGATGATTCGAGTGACGATACGCATGTGTAGCCCCTGTGGTTTTCCGGTTGCGGTGTTCTTTGCCATCGTCGGACTTTACCAGAGCGACCGCGAAGAAACTTGCAAAGTGCGTCACATTTAGACGTGGCGCGTCACATTGTGGGTCAACTCGAGTGAGTTTGCACGGGATTTTTTCCGTGTGTGCGCAAGTGATGGAAAATACCGTACATACAATGCGTTATATCGCTATGTGTCCGGTAGCAACACCCATCAGGACCGGTTTTTGTACGGACAAACTGTCATCCAGTGCAGCGTTGCCGGTAGGCAGCAGAACGATCACGGTCGAGCCCATGTTGAAGCGACCCAACTCTTGGCCGCGATCCATTCGGATGCCTTTGCCGCGCCAGTCCTTGCGCACGATGGCATTGGCATAGGGTGGAATTTCAACGCCACCCCAGACGGTTTCCACGCCCGACACGAGCATGGCGCCGACGAGAACCACGACGAACGGCCCGTGCTCGCCATCGAAATGGCACACGAGCCTTTCGTTGCGCGCAAACAGCCGCGGCACGGCCTCGACGGCGAATGGAGCAACGCTGAACAGGCGCCCGGGAATGTGCAGGGTTTCGCGCAAGGTCCCGGCCAGCGGCATGTGCACGCGATGGTAATCGCGCGGCGACAGATACACGGTGATGAAGCGACCTTGCGCGTAAGGCTGTGCGGCAGCGGCGTCGCCGAGCAATTCGGCGGTGGAAAAGTCCTGGCCCTTGGCCTGGAAGATGCGCCCGTCGGCAATGGCCCCGAGTTGGCTGATGCGGCCATCCGCCGGGCAGGCAATGGCGCCCGCGTCGGCGGGCAGCGGCCGCGCGCCAGCCTTGAGCGCGCGCGTGAAGAAGGCATTGAAGTTCGCGTAGGCCAGCGGATCGCCTTGTTCGGCTTCGGTCATGTCCACGTTGTAGGCCGTGACTACGCGCCGGATCAGGAAATTCTTCCACGGCCGCCAGGTCCAGCGCGTCGCCCAGTACACCAGGCGTGAAAGCGCACGGTGCGGCAGCACGTACTGCAAGACAACGGACGGGCGCATGTTCAGCGGCTGGCGGCGAGCTTGGCCAGATCGTCCGCGATGGCGCGCGCGGCGAATGGCGGCCGGAAGATGCCGGCTTCACGCCCTTGCGGATCGACGATCACCGCCGCACCGCTGTGCTCGACATTCACGGCGCCGTTTGCATCGGTGTTGCGCGCGTACATCAGGCCGAGCGCGCGCGTGAGCGGGGTGAGCTCGTCGTCGGTTCCGGTGGCGGCGATGAAATCCGGATCGAAGTAACTCACGTATTTGTGCAACACCTCGGGCGTGTCGCGCTGCGGATCGACGGAGATGAAATCGAAACGCACGCGCTCGGTGATGCCGCGCGCCGCCAGATCCTTCCATGCCTGCTTGAAGGTCGCCAGCGTCGTCGGGCACACATCCGGGCAACTGGTGTAGCCGAAGTAGACCACGGTCCAGCGGCCGTGCCAGTCGGCGAGCGTGAGTGGCTGGCCGTTGGCCTGGGTCAGGTGGAATTCGGGAATGCTGCGCGGTGCCGGGTACAACACCGCGTTTTCGAGCGAGGGTGGCTGCGGCGCGGAGAAATAGCGCTGGCCGAGCCACAAGCCGAGCGCAACCGCGAATGCAGCGGCGACGACCAACCAGATTGGAATCGAGGAAGTACTGCGAGGCGTATTCATCCGCGCATTATAGCCGGCGGGTTCGCCTATACTTCGCAGGCTCGTCGTCCCGGCAAGGATTGCCGGGACCCAGACTGCATGGAAGCCAACGAAGCGAGTTCGCACGAAAATACATGGCCATCCATGGCTTCTGGATTCCGGCATTCCCTGCCGGAATGACGAAAAAAGGAACGTGAAGTGACTTCAGAACTAGCCACCCTCATCGACTTCATCCGCTATGGCGCCAGCCGTTTCGCCGGCGCCGAGCTGACTTTCGGCCACAGCTACGACAACGCGCTCGACGAAGCCACGCACCTGGTCCTGCACACACTGCATCTGCCGCACGATCTGTCGCCGGCCTACGGTTCGGCCAAATTGACGGCAGCCGAGAAAAAAGCCGTGCTCAAGCTGATCGAGCGCCGCGTGAAAGAGCGCAAGCCGGTCGCGTACCTGACCGGGGAGGCGTGGTTCGCCGGCCTGAAATTCAAGTCCGATGAGCGCGCCCTGGTGCCGCGCTCGCCGATCGCCGAAACCATACAGAACGGATTCTCGCCCTGGCTCGATGGCACGGTCGTGCATCGCGCGCTGGACCTGTGCACCGGCTCAGGCTGCATCGGCATCGCCATGGCCGCGCACAATCCGGATTGGCGCGTTGACCTCGCCGACATCAGCGAAAAGGCCTTGTCGCTGGCGCGCGAAAACATCGCCTTCCAGGACGTCGGCGAGCGCGTGCGTGCGATCAAGTCCGATCTGTTCGCCGGATTGAAGGGCGAGGTTTACGACCTGATCGTGAGCAATCCGCCCTACGTCACCGAACGCGAATTCGCCGCGCTGCCGCCCGAATATGACCATGAGCCGGCGCTGGGCTTGACCGCGGGCGAAGACGGACTGGACTTCGCCCTGCGCATTCTCGACGAGGCGCCGCAACACCTTAGCGCGAAGGGCTGGTTGATCTGCGAAGTGGGCGAGGCCGAGCGCGCATTGAGCGCGTTGCTGCCGCGGCTGCCGCTGAACTGGATCGAGTTCGCGGTCGGGCAGATGGGTGTGTTCGCGATTGCACGCGCGGACATCGTCAAACATTCGAAGGCGATCCGAACGGCGTTGAAAAGTCGTTGAATCTTGAGAAGCGTCATCCCGGCAGGGATTGCCGGGATCCAGGTTGCAGGATGCGACACTGCGTCTGGTGAACGGTACCATCCATGGCACTGGATTCCGGCAGTCCCTGCCGGAATGACGAGCAAAGAGGCATTGCAAGTGTCGAGCAATTCGTTCGGAAAGCTTTTCACCGTCACCACCTTCGGCGAAAGCCATGGGCCGGCGATCGGCTGCGTGGTCGATGGTTGTCCGCCGGGGTTGGAGATCGCTCCCGAAGAATTCCGCCGCGACCTGACGCGGCGCGCCACCGGCACCTCGAAATACACCTCGCAGCGGCATGAGGCCGACGATGTCGAGATTCTTTCCGGCGTGTTCGAAGGCCACACGACCGGCACGCCGATTGCGCTATTGATCCGAAATACCGACGCGCGTTCGAAGGATTACGACGAGATCCGTGAGGTGTTCCGCCCCGGCCATGCCGATTACACGTATTGGCAGAAATACGGCGTCCGCGACCATCGCGGCGGCGGGCGCGCGTCCGCGCGCGAGACCACGATGCGCGTGGCTGCCGGCGTCATCGCCAAGAAATGGCTGGCGCAGAAATTCGGCATCGTGGTGCGCGGCTGGCTGGCGCAGCTCGGGCCGTTGGCGCCGGCCGCATTCGACTGGGATGCCGTGGATGCAAATCCGTTCTTCTGGCCGGATGCGGCGATGGTGCCGGAGCTGGAAACGTATATCGACGCATTGCGCAAGGCCGGCGATTCGATCGGCGCGCGCGTGAATGTCGTCGCCGACAACGTGCCGCCGGGTTGGGGCGAGCCGATCTACGGCAAGCTCGACGGCGAGCTCGCCGCCGCGCTGATGTCGATCAATGCGGTCAAGGGCGTGGAGATCGGCGCCGGCTTCTCCGCGGTTGCGCAGCGTGGCAGCGAACATCGCGACGAAATGCGTTTGGACGGCTTTACGTCCAATCATGCCGGCGGTATCCTTGGCGGGATTTCCACCGGCCAGGACATCCTGGCTTCGATCGCGCTCAAGCCGGCATCGAGCATCCTGATTCCCGGCCACAGCGTGAACGTGCGTGGCGCAGAGGTGGATGTGCGCACCAAGGGTCGCCACGATCCGTGCGTCGGCATCCGCGCCACGCCGATTGCCGAGGCGATGGTGGCCCTGGTATTGATGGACCAGGCGCTGCGGCAGCGCGCGCAATGCGGCGACGTGGGCGATGTCGAACCGAAAATTCCAGGAAGCGTGAACCGATGACGAAGCAATACAAGGTGGCAGTGGCCGGCGCGACCGGTGCGGTGGGCGAAACGCTGTTGTCGATCCTCGCCGAGCGCAAATTCCCGGTGTCCGAGCTGGTGCCGTTGGCGAGCGAGCGCTCGGCCGGTGACAAGGTCGAGTTCGCCGGCAAGCAGGTGACGGTGAAGAACCTGGCCGAATACGATTTTGACGGCGTCGACATCGCGTTCTTTTCCGCAGGTGGCAAGGTCTCGCGCGCGCACGCGCCGCGCGCGGCGGCGGCGGGCGCGGTCGTCATCGACAACACGTCCGAGTTTCGCTACGAAGACGACATCCCGCTGGTGGTCAGTGAAGTCAATCCCGATGCGATCGCGCAGTACACGAACCGCGGGATTATCGCCAACCCGAATTGTTCGACCATGCAGATGCTGGTTGCGCTCGCACCCATCCATCGCGCCGTCGGCATCGAGCGCATCAATGTGGCGACGTATCAGTCCGTGTCCGGTGCCGGCCGTTCGGGCATGGAAGAACTGGCCAAACAGACCGCGGCCTTGCTCGGATTCCAGGACATCACGCCGGCGAAGTTCAGCAAGCAGATCGCATTCAATGTGATCCCGCACATCGACGACTTCCAGGACAACGGCTACACGAAGGAAGAAATGAAGATGGTCTGGGAGACGCGCAAGATCCTCGGCGACGCGTCGATCCAGGTGAACCCGACCGCGGTGCGCGTGCCGGTGTTTTATGGTCATGCCGAAGCGGTGCACATCGAAACGCGCGAAAAGATCAGCGCGGCGCAGGCGCGTGTGCTGCTGGAAAAAGCGCCTGGCGTGAACGTCATCGATCGTCGCGAGGCGGGTGGGTATCCCACGCCGGTCGGTGATGCAGCCGGACAGGATGCGGTTTTCGTTGGCCGCATCCGCGAGGACATTTCCCATCCGCGCGGGCTGGATCTGTGGGTCGTGTCCGACAATATCCGCAAGGGGGCGGCGCTCAATGCCGTGCAGATCGGCGAAATTTTGCTGCGCGAGTACCTGTAAATCAGGCCACAATCAAGTGCTTGCGCAATCCTGCGCGACGATTGCGGAATGCGAAAACTGTGAACTTGTCCAAAGTTTCCCAATAGTTACGTTTGTGTTATAAGGAGTTTTCGAGGTTCGGGTCGCGGCCGGCCGCAAGCCCGGTTGCGTGCAAATGGCGTAGGGGAAATACGTTATGAAAGGGTCCGCAAAACTGTCGCTAGCGATCGCTCTGGCCCTCGCCGGGGGAAACGTGTTCGCACTGGGCCTGGGTACCATCCAGGTCAGATCCAAACTCAACCAGCCGCTGGATGCCGTCATCCCGGTCATCACCGATTCGGCGGCCGAGGCCAGCGGGCTCGAAGTCGCGCTCGCCAGTGCCGAAGACTTCCAGCGCGTGGGCCTGGACAAATCGCGCGTGGACGTGCCGCTGGAATTCTCCGTCGGCACGGACCATGGCCAGACCGTCGTGCATGTCACCACCAAGGACATCGTGCGCGAACCGCTGGTGGATTTCCTCATTGTCGCGAACTGGCCCAAGGGCAAGTTGCTGCGCGAATACACCGTGTTGCTCGATCCGCCGATGACAGCCCCGGCCGCCGGTGCCGCCACGCTCAGTCCCGCGCACGAAGCGCCGCGCGCCAAGGCGCAACCCTTGCCGCCCGAACATGAACGCCCGGTCACGAAGCCGGCCCACGTCAAGGCGCCACGCGCGGAGTCCACGCCGGCCGCTCCTGCGCCGGCCAAGGTGGCCGCCGCGCCGCGCAGCGCCGGATCCGGCGAGTACGGTCCGGTCGCCGCGGGCGAGACGCTGTCGGAAATCGCCGGGGCCACGCGCCCGGATGACAAGACCAACCTCGACGCGATGATGCTGGCCCTGCTCAAGGCCAATCCCAACGCGTTTTATCGCGACAACATCAATGCGCTCAAGCGCGGTGCGATCCTGCGCATTCCGTCGGCCGACGAGATCAAGGCCGGCGGCTCGGCCGCCGCCGTAGCCGCGGCGGTGCGCGAGCAGAACCAGGCGTGGGCATCGAATGCGCCGGTGGCCAAACCGACGCTGGTGGCCAAGACCGGCGCGCCGAAATCCGAAACCGCGGCAACCAAGCCGACCAAGCCGCCGACGGCGAGCGCCGAGTCACGCCTTGCCCTCGTACCGCCGGGTGCGGGCAAGGGCAAGCAGAATTCTTCCGATCATCCGGGGGCCGCTTCCGGCACCGGCAACGCGCAGGCGTCTGCGGATCTGGCGCGCACCAAGGAAGCCCTGACCAGCCGTGAACAAGAGGTCGGCGACCTCAAGTCGCGCGTCAAGGACCTGGAGAAGATGAATGACGACGGCAAGCGCCTGTTGACGCTCAAGCAGAACGAAATTGCCGAGTTGCAGAACAAGCTCAAGCAACTGGAAGCGGCGGCCGCGGCCAAGCCCGCTGCGGTGACAGCGGCGACACCGCCAGCCGCCAAGCCGGCCGAGACCAAACCAGCCGAAACCAAGCCGGAAGCTACCGCTTCCGCCAAGCCTGCCGAAGCGGCGCCGGCCAAGGACAACGCGAAGCTCACCGCCAAGGATATCTGGGGCGACATCAATGCCGGCGAGAAACCCGGCGAAGCCAAAGGTCCATCCACGCCTGCCGCCGCCACGCCAGCGGCAGCACCCGCGAACGCGCCGGCGAGCGAATCCAAACCGGCCGAGTCTGCGACACCGGCAACCGCTGCCGCAGTCCCGACTGCCGCTACCGAGCCGCCGAAGCCGGCCGAGGCCAAGCCGGTGGAACACACTCCGGCATCGACGGCGACGGCCGTCAAACCGCATGCGCCGGCCAAGGTCGAACCGATGAAAGCACCGGCCTTGCCCTGGTGGCAGGACAACAACATCCTTATGGCTGGCGGCGCCGCGCTGCTCATCATCGGATTGCTGGCACTCATGCGCTTCATGCGCAAGCCCAAGGCGCCCGTGCTGGCATCGGCCGCGCCGGTCGTTGCCGACGAGCACCACGATGCGATGGCTGCCGATGAACAACACCTGCTCGACCAGTTGGCCGAGCATCCGGGGGATGCGGCCTTGTCGCTGCAGTTGCTGGATCTTTATTACGCGCATGGCGATGCCGCCCGTTTCGAGGCCGCCGCCGAAGCCATGTATGCGCATATCGCCGACCCGACCCAGAGCGAATGGCAGCAGGTTCGCGCGATGGGCGAGCACCTGTGTCCGCACAATCCGCTGTTCGGCGGGCACGAGGATCTGGCCGCGACATTGCACGATGCGCATGCCGCTGCCGAACATGCCGAACACGAGCACGACGAATTCGATCCCGCGCACCTGGGCGACGAACACGCCGATCATTTCGATGCCGGCGACTTCCACACCCAGCAGATGCCGCTGCCGGCCGCAGAGGAAAACTTCGACTTCGACCTCGCCGACCACACCGCCTCGGTGCATGCCGAGCCGGCGCCGGTGGAGCCGACTCATGCTCCCGCGCCGATGCATGTGGACGCGCCGGTGGCCAAGCCGGCCGAAGATTTCTTCGCCGGCGAGGATGCAATCGGCACCAAGCTGGATCTGGCCAAGGCATACCTGGACATGGGCGACCCGGAAGGTGCGCGCTCGATGCTCGACGAGGTCATGGCTGAGGGCAACGACGCGCAGAAGGGCGAGGCGCGCAAGTTGCTGGCAGAAATCGGATAACCGCGTATCTGAGTCTCTCCGACGTGTTAAGGCCGGGCTTGCCCGGCCTCTTTTTTTCAGCATTGTCTGGAACTGCTGCGCTTCGCGGATCACGTCCCGGCGGTGCTCGGAATCCTCACATACTGCGTGTATGCTCCGGTTCCTGCGCTCCGCGGAACGCGATCTGCGTTCGCTCGCGACGTTCCATACAACGCTTTGCAGGTGTCAGGGCCTGTCCACGAATGCGCATTGCACTTGGCATCGAATACGACGGCACCGACTTCCACGGCTGGCAGCGCCTGTCGCACGGGGCGACGGTGCAAGGTGCGGTCGAGGCGGCGTTGGCGGACATCGCCGACGATCCGGTGCAAGTCACCTGCGCCGGGCGCACCGATGCCGGCGTGCATGCGCGCTGCCAGGTGATCCATTTCGACACGCAGGCGCTGCGCACGCCGCGCGGCTGGACGCTCGGTCCCAATTCGCGCCTGCCGTCCAGCGTGGCCGTGCGCTGGGCGCGCGAGGTGCCCGAGGACTTCCATGCGCGTTTTTCGGCACAAGCGCGGCGCTACCGCTACACGATCCTCAATCGCGCGCCGCGCCCGGCGCTGGAATCACGCTACGTGTGCTGGGAACGCTCGCCCCTGGATGCCGCGGCCATGCACGCCGCCGCGCAGCTGCTGGTCGGCGAGCACGATTTTTCCGCGTTCCGCACCGTGGCCTGCCAGGCGCGTTCACCGATGCGCAACGTGCAGGCGATAGCCGTCTCGCGCGACGGCGACCGCGTGGTCATCGACATCCAGGCCAATGCGTTCCTGCATCACATGGTGCGCAATATCGCCGGCAGCCTGCGCATGGTCGGTCGCCGCGAGCAGCCGCCGCAATGGATCGCACAGCTTCTCGCCGGGCGCGATCGCCGCGTCGCCGGGCCGACCTCGGCGGCGCAGGGCCTGGTCTTTGTCGGGCCGCTGTATGCTGCGCACTTCGGACTGCCCGCCGAGGTGAGTCTGCCATGAGCCGAGTCCGCATCAAGTTTTGCGGCATCACGCGCATCGAGGATGCCGTCACCGCCTGCGCGCTGGGCGTGGATGCGATCGGCCTGGTATTGACGCCACGCAGCCGGCGCTGCATTGCGCCCTTGGCGGCGCGCGAGATCCGTCGCGCGCTGCCGCCATTCGTCGCCGCGGTCGCGCTGTTCATGGACGACGAGCCAGGTTTCATCGCCGATGCGGTGGCGACCGTGCAGCCGGACTTGTTGCAATTCCACGGCGGCGAAACACAGGATGAATGCCTGCGCCTGGATGTGCCGTACCTGAAGGCGATCGCGATGGGCGGCGGCGATCCGGCGGCGCAGCTGCACGAACATGCCGCGGCCGTCGGCTTCGTCTTCGATGCGCATGCGCCGGGTATGCCGGGCGGCGCCGGGAACGTGTTCGACTGGTCGCGCTTTCCGCGCGATCTGGCGCGGCCCGCGATCCTCGCCGGTGGCTTGACCTGCGATAATGTCGGCGCCGCGATCCGCGCGGTGCGTCCGTTCGCCGTCGATGTATCCAGTGCCATCGAATCGGCGCCCGGCATCAAGGATGCGGAAAAAATGCGTCGTTTTGTCGACGAGGTCGAACGTGCAAGCAGTGGCAAACGATAAACCGTCGGCGGCGATCGATTACACGCAGTATCCGGATGCGCACGGCCGCTTCGGCGACTACGGCGGCAGCTATGTTGCCGAAACCCTGATGGCGCCGCTCGCGGAGTTGACGGAAAACTACCTGCGCCTGCGCCGCGATCCGGCGTTCATTGCCGAACTCGACCACGACCTGAAGCACTACGTTGGTCGGCCGAGCCCGATCTACCACGCGCAGCGCCTGTCGAAGAAGGTTGGCGGCGCGCAGATCCTGCTCAAGCGCGAGGACCTCAACCACACCGGCGCGCACAAGATCAACAACACCGTCGGCCAGGCGCTCATCGCCCGCCACATGGGCAAGACCCGCATCATCGCCGAGACCGGCGCCGGCCAGCATGGCGTGGCCAGCGCCACCGTCGCCGCGCGCCTGGGGCTGGAGTGCGTCGTCTACATGGGCGCCACCGACATCGAGCGGCAGAAGATCAATGTCTATCGGATGAAATTGCTCGGCGCGCAGGTGGTGCCGGTGACGTCCGGGTCGAAAACGCTCAAGGACGCGCTCAACGAAGCATTGCGCGATTGGGTGACGAATGTCGCCGACACGTTCTACATCATCGGCACCGTGGCCGGGCCGCATCCGTATCCGCTGATGGTGCGCGATTTCAACGCCGTGGTCGGGCGCGAGGCGCGTGCGCAGATGCTGGCCGAATACGGGAAATTGCCCGATGCCCTGGTTGCCTGCGTCGGTGGCGGCAGCAATGCGATCGGCCTGTTCCACGCCTTTCTCAACGATGCGAACGTCGCCATCATCGGCGCCGAAGCCGCAGGCTTGGGGCTCGCCACGGGCCATCACGCCGCATCGCTCGCGGCCGGGCGCCCGGGCGTGCTGCACGGCAATCGCACGTATGTGTTGTGCGACGACCATGGCCAAATTACCGAAACGCATTCGGTATCGGCAGGCCTGGACTACCCCGGCGTTGGTCCCGAGCATGCCTTTTTGAAGGACAGCGGCCGCGCCAGCTATGTCGGCGTCACCGATGACGAGGCGCTGGCTGCGTTCCACGAACTGGCGCTCACCGAAGGCATCCTCGCGGCGCTGGAATCCAGTCACGCCGTGGCGCAGGGCATCAAGCTCGCCCGCGAAATGGGAAAGGACAAATTGATACTGGTGAACCTGTCCGGCCGCGGCGACAAGGACGTGCACACGATCGCCGCGCGCGAAGGGCTGTCGCTATGAACCGCCTCGACGCACGTTTTGCGCAACTGCAAGCAGCGCGCCGCAAGGCGCTCATTCCCTTCGTCACCGCCGGCGATCCGTCGCCCGATGCCATGGTGCCGCTGCTGCACGCGCTGGTCGAAGCCGGCGCCGACCTGATCGAGCTGGGCGTGCCGTTTTCCGACCCGATGGCTGACGGCCCGGTGATCCAGCATGCGAACGAACGTGCGCTGGCGCGTGGCATCGGCCTGACGCAGATCTTCAATTGGATTGGCGAATTTCGCCAAACCGACGCGCAGACGCCGATCGTGCTGATGGGTTATCTGAATCCGGTCGAGATCTACGGTTATGCGCGCTTCGCGCACGACGCCGTTGCCGCCGGAGTGGATGGCGTGCTGCTGGTGGATTGTCCGCTGGAAGAAGCGCAGACCGCGCAGGCGCTGGATGCCGCCGGATTGCGGCGGATCTTCCTGAGCGCGCCGACCACGTCGGCAGCGCGCCTGGCCGCGTTGTGCGAAGCCGCGCGCGGCTTCCTGTACCATGTGGCGTTTGCGGGTATCACGGGAGCGAACCGGTTGAGCCTTGGCGCGGTGCGCGAGCGCGTGGCGGCGATCAAGGCGCGCACGCCGATACCGGTGGCGGTCGGCTTTGGCGTACGCGATGCGGCATCCGCCGCGGCGATTGCGCAATTCGCCGATGCCGTGGTGATCGGCAGCGCACTGGTCGAGACGCTCGCCGGCGCGCACACGCCGGATGCGGCCTGCATGGCGGCGCGGGAATTCCTCGCGCCGATCCGTGCGGCGCTGGATGCAGGGGCACGGGCGCATGCCGCGTGAGCCGCGTCCGCCGTGCGACTATCCGGTGCCGGTCGAGGCCGTGGCGCCGCTGGAAACGGGAGAAGTCGACGATATGAGCTGGTTGCAGAAATTGATGTCTTCGCACATCCGCACCGAGGGCACCACGGCCAAGGGCAAGGTGCCGGAAGGCCTGTGGGAGAAATGCGATGGTTGCGGCGCCGTGCTGTATCGGCCCGAACTCGAACGCAATCTGGAAGTGTGCCCCAAGTGCGGACACCACCATGCGATCGGCGCGCGCAAGCGCCTTGCGGCGCTGTTCGACGAGGGCAGTGGCGAGGAACTGTTCGCCAACCTCGAGCCGGTCGATGCGTTGAAATTCCGCGATTCGAAAAAATACAAGGATCGCCTCGTCGCCGCGCAAAAACAAACCGGCGAGAAGGATTCGCTCATCGCCATGCGCGGCCTGCTCAAGACGCGGCCACTGGTCGCCTGCGCGTTCGAGTTCGCCTTCATGGGCGGTTCGATGGCCTCGGTCGGCGGCGAGAAATTCGCGCGCGCCGCGGAACTGGCCTTGGATGAACGCATGCCGTTCGCATGCTTCTCCGCCAGTGGCGGCATGCGCATGCAGGAAGGATTGCTCTCGCTGATGCAGATGGCCAAGGTGTCCGCGGCGCTGGCACGGCTGCGCAATGCCGGCATCCCGTATGTTTCGGTGCTCACGCATCCGACCACCGGCGGCGTGTCCGCGAGTCTGGGGATGCTCGGTGATCTGAACATCGGCGAGCCGAAAGCGCAGATCGGCTTTGCCGGACCGCGCGTGATCGAGCAGACCGTGCGCGAGACATTGCCGGAAGGTTTCCAGCGTTCGGAATTCCTGCTCGAACACGGCGCGATCGATGCGATCGTCGATCGGCGCGAGATGCGCGACAAGCTCGCGGACGTGTTTGCGCTGCTGATGCGGCAACCGAAGGCGGCTTGACTACACCGCGTGTCCGCAAAGTCGCTCACCGACTGGCTGGACTATCAGCAGCGCACCCATCCGCGCAGCATCGCGCTGGGTCTGGATCGCGCACGGCAGGTATGGCATGCGATGGGCGCGCCGGCGCCTGCGCCGGTGGTGATCACCGTGGGCGGCACCAATGGCAAGGGTTCCACGGTCGCGTTCCTCGAGGCGATGCTCGCGGCCTCGGGCAAACGCGTCGGCTGTTACACCTCGCCGCACCTGCTGCGTTACAACGAGCGCGTGCGCGTCGCTGGCCAGGAGGCCGATGATGCCGCGCTGGTCGACGCCTTCGAACGCATCGAGGCCGCGCGCGGCAGTGTCCCGTTGACGTATTTCGAATTCGGCACGCTTGCCGCATTGTGGATATTTGCGCAAAGTGGAATCGATGTCGCCGTGCTCGAGGTCGGGCTCGGCGGCCGGCTCGACGCCGTCAACATCATCGATGCGGACGCGGCCATCGTCGTCACCGTGGACCTGGATCACCAGGATTGGCTCGGCAACGATGTCGATGCCATTGGCCGCGAGAAAGCCGGCATCTTCCGCAAGGATCGTCCCGCGATCATCGGCATGCGCGCGCCACCGCGCGGCCTGCTCGACGAAGCCGTGCGCCTCGGCGCGCGCGTCACGCTCGCCGGCAACGATTTTCGCATCGTGCCGCTGGTCGATGGCTGGCGCTGGGAATGCGGCACGGCGTCGCTGCGGCTGCCCGAACCGGAGCTGACCGCGCCGTGCCAGGTCGACAATGCCGCGGCGGCGATCATGGCGCTGCATGGCCTGCGCGGCCGCATCGGCTGGGATGGCAATGCCATTGCCAGCGGCGTGCGCGCCGCGCGCATCCCGGCGCGGCTGCAACGTCTGCGCAAACCGGGCGCGCCGGACCTCGTCGTCGATGTCGGCCACAATCCGCAGGCCGCGCGCGTGCACGCGCAGTGGCTCGGCGGGCATCCGTCGCCGGGCCGCAACCTTGCCGTGTTCGGCGCGCTCGCCGACAAGGACGTGGCCGGCATCGTCGCGCCGCTCGCGCCGCATGTTGCGCATTGGCATCTGTGCGGACTCGACGGCGACACGCCGCGCGGGCTGGCCGCCGCGCAACTGCGCGAGCGCATGACCGGCGCGAAGGCGAGCACGCATGTCGGTGTGGATGCCGCGCTCGATGCCGCCGCCGCGCAGGCCGTGGCTGGCGATCGCATCCTCGCCTTCGGCTCGTTCTTCGTCGCCGGACCGGCGTTGCAATGGGCGCGGCGCCACGGTTATCGGGACGAGCAGCGGGTATAATTGCGCCGATCCGATTGTTTGCGATCGCCGAGGAGCCGTCCATGGATTCCGCACTCAAGCAACGCCTGATCGGCGCCGCCGTGTTGATTGCGCTGGCCGTGATTTTCGTGCCCATGTTCCTGGGCAATGCGCCACCGCCGCCGCAGAACACGACGCTGAACCTCGACATCCCCAAGCCGCCCGATCGCGATTTCCAGACGCGCACGCTGCCGGTGGAAGGCGCCGCGCCGGCGCCGGCCGCCAGTCCCGACAAGGTGGCGACGGTGGACACCAACGCCACGCCCAGGACCGATGCGCGTCCTGAGGATTCCACGCCCGCGCCCGCGGTCGCGCAGCCGGCAGCGCCGCCCAGGGCGGAGCCCGCCAAGCCGACCCCGGCGCCCGTGGCTGCGGCTGTTGCGACACCTTTTGCGCCAACTGCCTCCGAAGGCCGCTTTGCCGTGCACTTGGGCGTTTACGCCGACAGCAAGCATGCCGATGCGCTGGTCGCCACGCTGAAGAAGCGCGGTTTTGCCGCCTACGACGAAGTCACCGACTACCAGGGCAAGCCGGCGCAGCGCGTGCGCGTCGGGCCGTATGCCGATCGTGCCGCCGCGGAAACCGCGCGCCTGAAGATCAAGCAGGCCGAACCGAAAGTGCCGAGCAGCGTGGTCGAACTCGCCGCAGCCGCGCAGCCGACGACCGATGCGCCGGCGAGCGCCTTGCCGGCCAAGCGTGCCGGCGGGTGGGCGGTGCAGTTGGGCGCATTCAAGTCCGAAGGCGAAGCGAACAAGTTGCGCGATCGCCTGCGCGCGGCGGCGTTCGCCGGATTCGTCGAGCGCGTCGGCAGTGGTGACGCGACGTTGTGGAAGGTCCGCGCCGGCCCGTATGCGGATCGCGCCGGCGCCGACAAGGCGCGCGGCGACATCGACGCGAAATTGAAGGTGAAGGGCATGATTGTCACGCAGCCGTGACGCACATCCCTCTCCCCCGACAACGTCGGGGGAGAGGGGGAGACAAGCATGAACTGGGCCGACTACTGCATCCTCGCCGCGCTCGGCCTGTCCGTACTGATGGGCCTGATGCGCGGCTTCATCGGCGAGGTGCTGGCGTTGGCCGGTTGGGTGCTTGCGTTCTGGTTCGCCTGGCAGTTTGGCGATACGCTGGCGGCGCGCTTCACCGCGATTGCCGAGCCTTCGATCCGCCTGTTGCTCGGTTACGGATTGTGTTTTCTCGCGGTGTTGCTGGTCGGTGGGCTCGTGGGCTATCTGATGCGCAAGGTCGTCGCCGGTGGCGGATTGTCCGGCAACGATCGCCTGCTCGGCATGGTGTTCGGCCTGGTGCGCGGTTTGGCACTGGTCACGATCACGGTGCTGCTGCTCGGCTTCACGCCATTGCCGCGCGATCCGTGGTGGCAGCAGTCGCGCCTGTTGCCGGAGTTTCAAGGCTACGCGCGCTGGCTGTCGGCGCAATTGCCGCCGGAAGCGGCAAAGTATCTGGATTGGCGCGGCATGGTGCCGCAGATTCCGGCAATACCGCAAAAGCCGGCCGATCCACAGCATCATTCAGCGGTTTGACTGCAAGGCGAATCACCCATGTGCGGCATCATCGGCATCGTCGGAAAATCGGATGTGGCGGCCTCGTTGTACGACGCATTGACCGTCCTGCAGCATCGTGGCCAGGATGCCGCCGGCATCGCCACGGTCGATGGCGAACGCCTGCGCCTGCACAAGGGCGCGGGCCTGGTGCGCGACGTGTTCGGCAATGCCGACATGCTCAAGCTGCGCGGGCGTATCGGCATCGGCCATTGCCGCTATCCGACGGCGGGTTCCGAATCCAGCGCGGAGGCGCAACCGTTCTACGTCAACTCGCCTTATGGCATCGCGCTCGGCCACAACGGCAACCTGGTCAATACCGAAGCGCTGCGCCGGCAGATGTACGAGGACGACCGTCGCCACATCAACACCGATTCGGATTCGGAAATCCTGCTCAACATCTTCGCCCATGAATTGCAGATCCAGGAACGCCATGCGCTGACCCCGGACCACATCTTCAAGGCCGTCGCTGGCGTGCATGCGCGTGCGCGCGGCGGCTACGCGATCGTTTCGCTGCTGCTCGGCTACGGCATCGTCGCGTTCCGCGATCCCTACGGCATCCGCCCGCTGGTGCTCGGCGAGCGCGATGTGGACGGCGGCAAGGAATACGCGGTGGCGTCCGAATCGGTGGCGCTGGACATCCTCGGATTCCGCCGCCTGCGCGATGTCGCGCCGGGCGAAGCGGTGCTGTTGACCCAGGACGGAGAGCTGCACGGCCGGCATTGCGCCGAAGGCTATCCGCACGCACCGTGCATCTTCGAATACGTGTATCTGGCGCGGCCGGATTCGATGATCGAGGATGTTTCCGTGTACAAGGCGCGCCTGCGCATGGGTGAGCGCCTGGCCGCGAAGATCGCGCGGATCCGTCCCGACCACGACATCGATGCGGTGATTCCGATTCCCGACACCGCACGCACGGCGGCCAGCTCGCTTGCGCAGACGCTCGGTATCCCGATGCGCGAAGGCTTCGTCAAGAATCGCTACATCGGCCGCACCTTCATCATGCCCGGGCAGAGCGAGCGCGTGAAATCCGTGCGCCGCAAATTGAACGCGATCGAACTGGAATTCCGCAACAAGAACGTGTTGCTGGTGGACGATTCCATCGTGCGCGGCACCACGTCCAAGCAGATCATCCAGATGGCACGCGATGCCGGTGCGAAGAAGGTGTACTTCGCCTCGGCCGCACCGCCGGTGCGTTTTCCGAACGTCTACGGCATCGACATGCCGGCGCCGGCGGAACTGGTCGCGCACGATCGCAGCGAAGAACAGGTGGGTGAGCTGATCGGCGCCAACTGGCTGGTCTACCAGGACCTCGCCGACCTCGAGGCCGCGGTCGCCGAAGGCAACGACAAGCTCACCCGCTTCGACAGCTCCTGCTTCAACGGTGAGTACGTCACCGGCGTGGAGCCGACCTATTTGCGCGACCTGGAATTCGCGCGTTCTGACACGGCCAAGAGCCAGCGGCGCGCGTCGTAGGCACACGCTTTCCTTCCCCAGCGGGCGGAATAGGCTCTTCCTTCCCCTGCGAAGCGGGGGAAGGGAAGGCAGACGCTTCGCGGAGCTTCCCCCGCGAGCGGCGGGAGGGATCGTTAAGTACTTGGCGCGCGATGACCGGATTGGGACAGCGTTTCCGTCCTATGCAAAGCAGGAAAACGAAAACGATCTGGCACAATAGCCGCACAGGGATGGAGACGATTGTGGAAGAAGCCGCCCCCGATTGCCTGTTCGCCCGCGCCGCGCAGTGCCTGATGTTGTCCGAACCGTCGGCGAAAACGGCTGCGACCGCACGCACCGCGGCGGATTTTGCGGCCGGCTCGCTCGCCATCCGCGACGATGCGCCATTGCCGGGTCCGATCACGGCGCCGGGTCGCCCGGGACGACCGCACCTGGTATCGCCGCGCGAACTGCCGCGGCGTGGCCTCGGCACCGCGGAAGGGCGCCTGGCCCTGCTGCACGCCGTCGCCCACATCGAATTCAATGCCATCAACCTGGCCTGGGATGCGGTGTATCGCTTCCGCGGCATGCCAGAAGAATACTATCGTGACTGGATCGGCGTGGCCGCCGACGAGGCGCGGCACTTCACCCTGGTGCAGGCGCGCATGGCCGGACTCGGCGGCAGCTATGGCGATTTCGACGCCCACGACGGCCTTTGGGAAATGGCGGTAAAGACGGCTGATTCGTGCCTGGCGCGCATGGCCCTGGTGCCGCGCGTGCTCGAAGCGCGCGGGCTCGACGTCACCCCGGGCATGATCGCGCGCCTGCACAGCGTCGGCGATGCCGCCAGCGCGGGGATTCTCGAGGTCATCCTGCGCGAGGAGGTTGCGCATGTCGCTGCCGGCTCGCGCTGGTTTGCGTATTGCTGCGAACGCGAAGGCCACGATCCCGACGTGACGTTCGCGGCATTGATAGCCGAACACGTGCGCGGTGCGTTGAAAGGCCCGTTCAATCTTGACGCACGCCGTGCGGCAGGGTTTTCCGCTGTCGAGCTGGCGCGCCTGGAGGCCGCCGCGTGATCCGCCGCATCGCGTGCACCGCCGCCCTGGCGCTGGTGTGGGTCATCGTGCTGGGCTGCGCCGCGGGGTTGTCGTGGCACACGTCGCTGCGACCGGCGCATGTCAAAACGGTGGGTGGCGATGCCTTCCGCGTGGTGCTCGGCGCCGGCGTGCAAGACGACGGCGCCTTGCGCGTTGGCGCGGTTGGCGACGATGGCAACGCGCTGCAATCGGTCACGCTCGATGGCATCGCCGCCGCGGACCACCCGATCCTGCGCTACCGCTTCGACGACTTCCCGCGCACGCTCGAATTGTCACTCGTATTCCGCCGCGCCGACACGCCGAACGATGTGCACAGCATCACCGTGCCGTGGCCCGGAACCGGCTGGCAAACCGTGGATTTGCGCGCGTTGCCGGATTGGCGAGGCAACATCGTTGAACTGGGCTTTGCCGAATACGCAACGGCGCAACTGGTGCCGCCGAGCGTGGCCTTCGCGCCGTTCCGCTTCGATCGCGTGCGCCTGGAATCACCATCATGGCGCGGCGGTCTCGCCGCATTGCACACCGCCTGGTTCGCCTATGTGCCGTGGGCGCTGCATTCGATCAGCGCGCTGGTGCCCGATCGCGCCACCTATGGCACCTCCTCGCCGCTGCCCGTGCTGGGCATCGGCGTCGTGCTGAGCGTGCTGGTGCTCGCCGCGATCCTGCGGTGGTCGTGGCGCTTGACGCTGCGCGGCGCCGGGATCGCGGCGCTGGCGTTGTGGATGGCGCTGGATGCACGCTGGCTCGGCGATCTGGCCGCGCGCCACGCGCTGACCGAACATCTGTACGCTGACAAGACCTGGGACGAACGCCAGCACCTGTTGCCGGACCAGGACCTGGCCTTCATGGCCGGGCAGGTCGGCGCGTGGATGGATTCGCAGCCGCCCGGCCAGCGCCTGTTCGTCGCCGCGGATTCGAGCTACGTATTCCTGCGCCTGATCTACCTGCTGCTGCCGCGCGACGTGGTGTTGCTGCAATTGGCGGGCGACGCGCCGTTGCCGCCGGACAGCCTGATCCTGCTGTATGCCAATACGCCGTGGCGCTATGACGAGTCGCGCGGCGCCATCGTCGGCGGCCAGCGCGACTATCCGGCCGAGCCGGCATTCGAAAGCGGACTGGCACACGTGTATCGCCTGCGGAGCGTGGCGCCATGAGCCTGTCCATCGCCTGGCTGTTGCCGCTCGCCGCGGGCATCGCGCTGTGGCTGGCCGGCGCGCCGCGGCGTGGCCCCGGCGCGCTCGCCGCCGCCTGCGGCCATGGCATCGTCTTCGGCCTGTTCCTTGCCGCCGCCGCGACGGCGATCTTCGCACGCGCCGATACGGCCCACGCCTGGACGCACGCGGCCTGGCCGTTGGCGATCCTCGCCGCGCTGTCGACAGTCGTTGCCTGGCGGCGATCGCGGCGCGCGCCCGCCGCACCCATACACAAAGTGGAAAATGCGAACAAATGGACAATGGGATTGCTCGCCGTTGCGCTGGCATCGCTGGTTTTTCGCGGCTGGCTCATGTTCCGCGAAATCTGGCTGCGCCCGACGTTTCCATGGGATGCCTGGGACGCCTGGGCGGTCAAGTCCAAGACCTGGTTCCTGCTCGGCCACTACGCGCCGTTCGTGTCCATGCCCGACTGGCTCGCGCATCCGGCGCAGGAACTGTACACCGGCATCGCCTGGGCGTATCCGGCCACGCTGGCGTGGATGCAGGTCTGGTTCGCCAGCGCCGCGGGCGGCTGGATCGAGCCGCAAGTCAACCTGCCCTGGTTCGCGTTGTGGATCGGCCTGCTGTTCGGTCACTACGGGCAATGGCGCGCGCTGGGACTCGATCGCGTGCGCGCGCTGGCCGCGCTGTATGCGCTCGGCTCGCTGCCCCTGCTCGACGTGCACGTGGCGCTCGCCGGTTATGCGGATCTGTGGCTGGCCACGCTGCTCGGATTCGCGGTGCTGGCGTGGTTGCGCTGGCGCCGCGAGCGCGACTTCGGCCAGCTCGTCATCGCCCTGGCGTGTGCGGCGTTGCTGCCCGCCATCAAGCTCGAAGGCGCGATCTGGCTGATGTTGTGCGCGGTGGTGGCGATCTACGACATCCTGCCACGACGCTGGCGGCGCTTGGCGCTGGCGGCATCGGTTGGCGTGCTCGTGCTGCTGGCGATCGTGCGCCGGATTTCGCTGCCGGTTCCGGGTCTGGGTTGGGTCCAGATCACGCACGGCGGCATCGTCGTGCCCGCGCTCGGCGAATACGCATTGAATTTCCATGCCGATGCGCTGGCGAGCGTGCTCACCAGTTTGTTCGTGCAGCCGAACTGGCACCTGTTGTGGTGGCTGGCGCCGGGCATCGTGCTGTGGCGCTGGCGCGCGTTGCGCGATGACGAATCGCTGCGCCACCTCGGTGCATTCGTCCTGCTGGGTTTCGCCTTCCTGCTGTTCCTGTTCACATGCACCGACGCCTCGCGCTGGGCGGAAAGCTACACCGCGGTCAACCGCCTGATCCTGCAGCTCGTGCCGGCGACCGTCACGGTGCTGGCGCTGCTGTTTGGGCCGTTACCTTTGCATTCGTCCTTGAATGCAAGAATCACGAAGCGGTCGTCCTGACCGCACTCTTCAAATAAAGATCCGCAATCTGCGGCGCAATCCGCTCCAGCGTGAACTCGCGCTGGAAACGTTCTCGGCCGGCGGCGCCGAGTCTTTCCCGCAGGCCGGCATCGCTTGCCAGCCGTCGGATTGCCGCGGCCAGCGCATCGGCGTCGCCCGGTCGCACCAGCAATCCGGTTTCGCCATCGCGCACCACGAAGCCCACGCCGGATCCGGGAATGTCGCTGGCGATGGTCGGTTTGCCCGCGCGCATGGCTTCCAGCAGCACCATGCCGAAGGATTCGGCGCGTTCGGTCGAGGGCAGGCAGAACACGTCCGCTTGGGCGTACGCGGCGCCGAGCCGCGCCGCACCGGCCGCATCCATGTCCAGGCGGCCGATGAACTGCACGCGCGCGTCGATACCCAGTTGCGTCGCCAGCGCGCGCAGCGCCGCGCCGCATTCGCCATCGCCGATGAGTGCCAGGCTTGCTTGCGGCACCTGCGCGAGCGCGCGCAGCAGCACGTCGAAACCCTTGAAGTAACTCAGGCGGCCGACGGCGAGCAGGCGCAAACTCGGGACTGGCCACGGTGTTTGCCCCCTCTCCCCATCCCCTCTCCCGCGAGGGGAGAGGGGTTCGCAATTTTCTACCTCGCCCCGTGCGGGAGAGGTCGTCGCGCGAAGCGCGGCGGAAGAGGGGGAAAGCCCCAGCGCCACCACCCGCACCTTGTCCCGCCACGGCGCCAGCGCCGCGCTGGAATCGGCATAGGCTTGCGATGTGGCGATGATTGCGCGCGCTCGCCGCAGCAGCGCCTGTTCCCATGGCCGATACACGCGGTAGGCCAGGCGCAATGCGCGGCGGCGCGAATCCAGCGGAATGTCCGCATGCCAATGCACGATCCACGGCAGCCGCCGCGCGGCAGGCAAGAGCAAGGCCCAGAACGCCGACGTGTTTGGCACATGGATGTGCAGCACATCCGGCCGGAATTCGCGGATCGCACGCGCGAGCAGGCGCGGGAAGGCCGGACTCACCGGCGCATAAATGAGATGCCCGTGGCAGGCGGCGAGATCGACAGCGACGCCATCGCGCTGGAGATGCTCGCTGTGGCGCGTACCGGGTTCGGCATGCGCCAGCACGCGCACGGCCATGCCTTGCGCGGCCTGTGCCGCGGCCAGATCCGCGACGAAGCGTTCGATGCCGCCCGGATGCGGCGGGAAGAATTTGCCGAGGTGGAGGATGCGCATGGTTCAGCGCTGTCCCAGCACCACGGCCGTCATTCCGGCATGGATTGCCGGAATCCAGATGCCATGGAGGGCGTTGTCAACTCGATCCAGAGATCGCGCCAGTTGGGGTTTTGCATCTCGATCAATCGGATTTTTGCCGCACGCGACCATTTTTTGATCTGCTTCTCACGCAATATCGCCGATGTAATTTCATCAACGTGTGCATACCATACCAACGAATGCACTTGGAATCGTTTCGTGAAACCATCGACTGCATCACTGCGATGTTCGTACACGCGCTTGATGAGGTCCGATGTCACTCCAACATAGAGCGTGCCATTGCGCCGGCTTGCCATCATGTAAACGCAAGGTTGTTTTTCGGTCATGGCAGATGTCTGCGGCGATCATTTACATGCTTTTGTTCGTCATTCCGGCACGGTCGAGTGTCGGCGACAGGCGACCGAAGGGAATCCAAATGCCAAGGATGGCATCCATGCGTTCTGGATACCGGCAATCCATGCCGGTATGACGGGCAGGGGATACGGCGCCATAGTTCGTCATTCCGGCACGGTCGAGTGTCCGCGACAGACGACCGAGGGGAATCCAAATGCCAAGGATGGCATCCATGCGTTCTGGATACCGGCAATCCCTGCCGGAATGACGAGCTGATCGATTAGGCGTCTCAACCATCGCCTGACTTCGGCAACACGATCACCTTGGCGCCCTTGGCGTGCGGCTTGCGTGGCTTGTCGCGGCGGCTTTGCGCCAGTTCCTGCTCGAGGATCGCGAGCTTCTGGGTCAGGCGCCGCACTTGGCGCTCGGCGCGCGAGCGGCCGATGTCCATGGTCAAAAGGCGCACCAGGATCATGCCGATGCCGATGATGATGGGCAGCACCGGCGGATAGTGGATGCCGGTGATGCTGCCGATCCAGTCGACGACCGGCGGGAATACGCCCAGCACCAGGATCGCGCCGGCCACGGCGAACCACCACAGGGCGTAACTGCCGTGCAGGTGGTTGCGCCGCACCAGCAGCAGGATGGCGCCGGCCAGCAGCACGGCAACCACGGCGGCGGTGATCTGGATCGAATTCATGCGCGCGCTCCGGCGCGACGCGCCCCGATCTGGGCGAAACACAATACCGACGTGTGCAGCATGTAGCGCATCACCATTAGCCACGACGAAAACACGCGCGAGCCGCCGCTGCGCCGCTGCGACATCGGCGTGGGCACTTCGGCCAGTTTCAAGCCGTGCTGGCGCAGCAGCATCAGCACCCCCAGATCCTGGTAATCGAGCAGGCTGGCCTCGCGCGCGGCGAGTGCGCGGATCGCGCGGCGGTCGTACACGCGCAGGCCCGAGGTGAAATCCTGCACGCCGATGCCGGTGATCAGGCGAAAGTAGCGCCAGGCCAGGCGCTTGGCCTTCGACAGCCGCTGCGGATACGTGCCGATCGCGACATTCGCGCCGCTCGCCAGCCATTGCGTGATCAGGCGCGGCAATTCCTCCGGATGGTGCTGGCCGTCGGCGTCGAGCGTGAGCGCCACCGCGTAGCGATTGCGCCGCGCATAGCGCAGGCCGGTTTGCGCCGCGCCCCAGGCGCCCAGGCGCAGCGGCAGGTCGAGCACGGTCGCGCCCGCACCGCGCGCCTGCGCGGAGGTGGCATCGTCGCTGGCGTCGTTGACCACCAGCACGTCGCCACCGACCGCCGCGCGCACGCGGCGCACGATCTCGGCCACCGTCGCGCCCTCGTTGCGCGCGGGGATGATGGTGAGCAGGTTGGCGGCGTAGTCGGGCATCGAAAATCCAGTTGTATACGCGCATTGTCGGGCGGGCGGCGGGGTGCGGTCAATGCGTGGCTCAGAGCCGTCTTCAGCATCGATTGCTACATTTGCCACGTTACCGGGATGCCCAATGAACCAAGCATTTGCAATACGTGTATATCCGGCGTAGTCTGGCCGTCACCCGACTGGATAAACCGTCATGCTAGCCGTGAGATTGCCGGAAACCATCGAAAAGCGCCTCGACGCACTGGCCAAGCGCACCGGGCGCACAAAGACGTTTTATGTGCGCGAAGCTCTGGTCGAACATCTGGCCGATCTGGAAGACCTGTACCTTGCCGAACGCGAGCTCGACCGGGTTCGCGCCGGCAACAGCGCAACCGTTCCGCTCGATGCGCTGATGCGCGACTATGGCCTGGCGGATTGAACTGTCGGCATTGGCGCAAAAGAACCTGCGCAGCCTCGATCGCCCCGTCGCCCAGCGCATCCTGCGTTTTCTGCACGAGCGCATTGCCCCCGCGGACGACCCGCGAAGTGTCGGTGAAGCGATCAAGGGTTCGAAACTCGCCGGTTTCTGGAAATATCGCGTCGGCGACTATCGATTGATCGCCCATATCGACGATGGCGTGGCGCTCGTCCTTGTCCTGCGCATCGGCCACCGGCGTGAGGTTTACCGGTGAGGCGAGCGTGCGGCATGACCCTGTCCGCTTTCCCCGCCGAGACGCGCCCCTTTCACCGCTTCGCAGGAAAAGCAAGTGCTTTTCCTTCCCCTGCGCAGCGGGGGAAGGTGGCCGAAGGCCGGAAGGGGGCCAACGAAGCAAGAGCGCAACGCACAGTCCGCCCCCATCCGTCGCTGCCGCGACACCTTCCCCCGTAAACGGGGGAAGGGACAGAAAATGCTCGCTTTTCCTTCCCCTGCGAAGCAGTGGAAGCAAGTGCTTTTCCTTCCCTTGCGAAGCGGGGGAAGGTGGCCGAAGGCCAGAAGGGGGCCAACGAAGCAAGAGCGCAACGCACAGTCCGCCCCCATCCGTCGCTGCCGCGACACCTTCCCCCGTAAACGGGGGAAGGGACAGAAAATGCTCGCTTTTCCTTCCCCTGCGAAGCGGGGGAAGCAAGCGCTTTTCCTTCCCCTGCGCAGCGGGGGAAGGTGGCCGAAGGCCGGAAGGGGGCGATCTAGCCCTGTCCGCTTTCCCGTGCATGACGGGCAATCTCGTGGACTGGTTCCAATAGTGGTACCATCTGCGCATGGCGTCGGTTGAGAAAATTCTCGAACAGATGCGTCGCGAGCCGGCGAGCATCCGGTTTGCGGATCTGTTCAAGGTATGCGAGCGGCATTTTGGCAGACCTCGCCAGTCCGCCAGCAGCCATGCCATTTTCAAGACACCCTGGCCCGGCGATCCACGTGTGAATATCCAGAACGACAAGGGCAAGGCGAAGGTTTATCAAGTGCGCCAGGTATTGCTGGCCATCGACAAACTGAGAGAACCGAAATGAGCATCGACCACTACACCTACCGTGTTACCTGGTCGCCCGAGGACAACGAACACGTCGGCTTGTGCGCGGAATTCCCGTCGTTGTCCTGGCTGGATCGCAAACCCGATGCCGCGCTCGCGGGCATCCGGCGCGTGGTGGCCCGGGTCGTGGCCGATTTGCGCGCCGATGGCGAGGCGATACCCGAACCGCTGGCTGATCGGAACTACAGCGGTGAATTTCGCGTGCGCATCCCGCCGCATCTGCATCGTTCACTGGCTTTGCAGGCGGCGGAGCAAGGCGTCAGCCTGAATCGGCTGGCCAGCGCCAAGCTGGCCAGTGCGGGTTCGCGGTAGCCCTGTCCGCTTTCCCCCCGCGCTTACGTTCTTCTAGCCGAGTGCCCGCAAAGGCACGAGCTTTGGGTTCCGATAGCTGCGTCACGGAAAGCATGAAATGTCCGGTGCAAACTGTTGACCGGGCTGGAGCAATCCGGTAGATTCGGCACATTCGGGCGTCAGGCAACGGGGCAGGGGCAAAAGCCAACCCCCCGAACGACACTGGGAGACGAGACAAATGAAATCGTTCAAGATGAAGGCGCTGGCTCTGGCTACGCTCGGTTTGGCGGGTTTTGCGTTTGCGGGTGCTGCTTCGGCGGCGTGCCCGACGGCGGTTACCACGGTCGGTAGTTCAAGTCCGGGCGGCGGCGGTGCGTGGACCTCGCAATACATTTCTTCCGACGCCACGTTCGGGATCGCTGGTCCTGGCCTTGCCGGCACCAACTGTGCACTGTCGTTGTCGATTGGTGCATCTTCCAGCAGCCGAGCCTTTGTATCTGATAGCTCGCCACAAAATGAACAGCGTTATCGTGCACGCTTTTACTTAAGCACAAATGCCCTGAGCAACCTAACTGCAACAAACCAGTCCGTCGTGTTGTTTCGCGCTAACGACGCGACAGGGCCGGCACAATTTTCCTCTGATCAACTTGTGGTCCGTCTTGTTGGCGGGTCGCCGGCGACTGTTCGATTTTATGTCGCGGACCTAAATTCCGCTGGCAGTGGCGTAACACCAATCGTTGTCACATTGCCTACCAGCGCGACCAATACATACCGTGTTGAGTTTGACATGCAAGTTGGGACCGGGGCGACGACTGCAAATGGATGCAATACGATGCCTGCATCTGGGGGCTGTTTCCGCTATTGGGTGACGGATGCCGCGGCGACGTCGGCGGACGGATCGCCCACAGGCTCTTCGACAGTTAATAATTCAGGTTGGGGCGGCGTAAAGACCGCCGTTCTCGGCATGGCTGCAGGATCTCCCTCCTATCGTTCGAATCATGCAGGTGGCGTCTTGGTGTTTGACGAATTCGACTCGCGGCGCCAAACGTTTATCGGACAATGATCGACCAAACCTATGCTCTCGCCCTCATTTAGTTTAGGAGTAGAAATGAAAAAGAACGTCTTATTCAAGGCCATTGCCGTGGTCACCGGTATTGTTTGCGTGGCGTCCATCACGAACGCGGCAACATGTAGCTCGACACTTGGGCCGATCACGTCTGCGCCATACTCGAGTACAAATGCCAATAATTGCGGGAACAATACAAATTTTTCCGGATCCACTGCGTTTTGTAGTGGTGTGCAAATGAGTTCTTCAGGAACGGATGTTTATGCGATCCAGTTGGGGGCTGCGCAGAATTTCACCTTCAAGGTGGATTCGACGGTATTCGCACCGGACGTGGCGTTGTGGAGCGGCTCCTGCGCCGACAATGCGTCTTGTGTGAACGGCACGGATTATCTGGCGCCCGGCAACACCAGCCCTTGGACCATCACGACGGCCGCCTTTACCGGCAACCCGGCGGGCACCTATTACATCGTGATCACCAATTCCGCTGGCACGGGTACGACGTGTGGCGCTTACAACCTGACGGTGAATACAACCCTTCCGGTGAAGTTGCAGAAGTTCTCCGTGAACTAAGCGTTTCTCCCAAGGCATCAATTCCAAACCCCGCCGTGTGCGGGGTTTGGTTTTTGTAGGACAACGAAACCCAAGTCAGCGACGCGCCGTTCCGGTTAGAATGCCGCGTTCGCATTTTGCATCGGAGTTATTTCGTGCTTAAGACTGCATTGGTTGCATTGCTTTTTGTCGCCGCCTTGCCGGCGCTGGCCCAGGTCAGGATCGAAGCCCAGGACGTGGGTGAGATCTACCAGACCAACACCGGCCATGCCACGATTCTGTTTATCAATGACGGTGCCAAACCGGTTCAGATTGTGACAGTTGTGCCGATCGACAACGCGGATGGCATCGGCGATTTCAAATTTCCGGTCGCCGTTGCGCCTAGAACGAGCGTCAATATTCCGGTGAGGGTATCCAGTGGCATGGATGCCGGCGATCGCAATCATTTGTTCAAGATCGAATTCGATGATGGCAAGCGCGAAACGGCCGGCGCAAAGGTCCACTTGTATGGCTTGTCGGTGTTGGATGATCCGCAACCGAAGGTGGACTTGGCCACCGTGGATACGAATGCCGTCGCGCCGACAAAAACGGTTTCGCTGGCCAGCCGCGAAGTACCGGATTTCCGTATTACCCGGATTGTGGAAACGCCGGATTTTGTCACGGCGAAACTCATGCCTGACGGCCGGTCGATTGCCATAGCCGGCAAGACGGATGCAGGCTGGGGCCGGCATGACGGTTACGTCAAGGTGGCGCTGGATTCGACTGTGCAGCCGCAGGCGTGGATCGAAGTGAAGGCTGACGTGCACGGCGCGGTCATTCCTTCGTCGAACCCTGTCGAGATGGGTATCTTCCATACCACCAAGTTGCCGTTCGTCGTGCAGTTGAAAAGCCGCGACGGCAAGCCGGTGAAATTGGGTGAGGTGAAGCTCGAAGGTTTCAAGGGAGCCGTGACCAAGCAGGTCTGTGTGGGCAATACCGCAGGCTGTGCGCAGTTGAGCGTTACTGTCGCCGATGATCAAGGCATTGGCGTATTGCGTGGGAAATTGCTGGTCGATCTACCCGATTTCCATCGCCAGTTGCCGGTCAATATCGGCGGACTCTATGTGCCTGCCAGTGCGAAAGTGCATTCCCTTGACGAGACCATGCCGAAAGGGGCCAAATCCAGCGCCGAACCGCCGCCGCTGGACCTGAAGTCGGCTCTGCAAAAATCCACGCAGGTTGCGCTGCCGGCGCCGCCCGATCCGCCGGGCAAGGGGCCGTTGCTCAAGTGGCAGGTGTCGAACGAGACCAATATCTACGGCTACCTGATCTATCGCGGCGACAGCGAGAACGGTGCCTTCCTGCGCGTGAACAAGGACATCGTGCACGTCGGCGCGGACAAGGGCGACGGCATCACCTCGACCTATGCCTGGCGCGACGACTCGGCGGTGTCCGGCAAAACGTACTGGTACTACATCGGCATGCTCAACCGCGACGGCAGCAAGCAGAACCTCAGCGGCCCGCAGGAAGTCAAAGCCAAGTAGGCGACACCTGCGCGCGAATGCGCCATCGGCAACACCCAACACCAACCCCGCCGCGCGCGGGGTTGGTTCTTTCCGGGGTGCGGATCGGTGCGGGCGTTTTGTTATGATGCTGACATGGATACCGCCACTGAATATGCCGTGCGGCGCTTTCTGGCCTTGATCGCTCCCCGGTACAAAACGGCAGGGGCTCTTGTCTATGGCAGTCGTGCGCGCGGTACGCATCGCCCGGACAGCGACACCGACGTCGCCGTGCTGCTGAATGGCGCGCATCGGCGTTTTGTATCCACCAAGCTGGATATGGCTGATGCTGCCTACGACGTATTGCTCGAAACGGGAGTGAACATTTCGCCGTTGCCCGTTTGGCTGGACGAGTGGGAGCATCCAGACGCCTATCCGAATCCGTCGTTGTTGCGCAACATTGCCGCTGAAGGAGTGCCGGTTCATTGAAGCAGGACGCATTGTTGGCCAAGGCGGATCGCGCGTGCGCTTCGGCGCGGGCGTTGCTCGACTTGGGCGATGCCGACGGCGCATGCAACCGCGGCTACTACGCGATGTTCGATGCCGCGCGCGCCGCGCTGGTCGTGGCCGACTCGAAAGCAGATTCCGGGAAAACCCACCGCGGACTGATCAATGCCTTCAGTGAGCGGCTGGTGTTGACGGGATTGGTCAAGAAGGAAACGGGCCGACTCTTGAAGCGTGCGGAAGAAATCCGTCTGATCGCCGACTACCGTGGTGACTCGATCGAGCTGGACGACGCGCGACTGTTGGTCGAACAGGCCAGCGAATTTGTCGCTGCCATGCGCGCGCTCTGCGCGCAAAAGGGCGTCTGAACCGAAAGGTCCCGCGTCGGCGCGGACAAGGGCGATGGCGTGACCTCGACCTATGCCTGGCGCGACGACTCGGCCGTATCCGGCAAAACCTACTGGTACTACATCGGCATGCTCAACCGCGACGGCAGCAAGCAGAACCTCAGCGGCCCGCAGGAAGTGAAGGCGAAGTAAGTCGCCTTCAGGCCGCAAGGCGCGCCGGTTTGATGCGCGGCAACGGTCGTTGCCGCGCTTGCCACAGGTCGTAGGCAGCTTGCATGCGCAGCCACACTTCGGCGCCATTGCCGAGCCAGGCGCCAAGACGCAACGCCATATCGGCAGAAATCGAGGCGCGACCATTGAGTACGCGCGACAGCGTTACACGCGCGACATTCAGCGCGGCGGCGGCATCGGTCACGCTCATGTTCAATTCGGGAAGCACGTCGTCGCGAAGGATCTCACCGGGATGTGGCGGGTTGTGCATTTTCATCGCGTGTTCCTCAATGGTAGTCCTGATAATCGACGAGGATGGCATCGGCGTCATCGAAAGCGAACGTCAGTCGCCAATTCGCATTCACCCAAACTGACCAGTGTCCGCTGAATTCGCCTTTCAGCGCATGCAGCCGCCAACCGGGAATATTCAATGCCTGCGGGCCGGTAGCTTCGTTCAGGGCCGCGAGTTGGCGGCGTAACCGATTCGCATGTGTTGGCTGGATGCCGGATGTCTTGCCGGCAAGAAAGAACTGCCCGATTCCCTTGTGTCGGAATGATTTGATCACTGGAACAGTGTATCGCCATGCGACACAGAATGCAACGGTGGGGATTCACGCGGGTAAACCCACTGGTACTACATCGGCATGCTCAACCGCGACGGCAGCAAGCAGAACCTCAGCGGCCCGCAAGAAGTCAAAGCCAAGTAAGCACGCTCGCCTGCTCGTACCAGTCGCCGAGCACGATGCGCTCGGCGGGTGCGCCATCCAGATCAAAATGATGCGTGGCCGGTCGATGCGTGTGGCCGTGGATCAGACGGCGCACGCCGTGCATGCGCATGGTCGATTCCACGGCCGATGGATTCACGTCCATGATTTCCGGCTTCGCATTCGCAGTGTGCTTGCGGCTTTCCCCGCGCGCCTGCGCGGCAAACGCGCGGCGTTCGGCCAGCGACTTGGCGAGAAAGGCGCGCTGCCAGGCCGGGTCGCGCACGAGTTTGCGGAACTGCAAATAGGCGGCATCGTCGGTGCACAGCGTATCGCCGTGCATCAGCAGCACCCGTTCGCCGGCGAGTTCGATGATGGATGGATCGGCGAGCAAGGTCATCCCGGCGCGCTGCGCATAGCCTTCGCCGAGCAGGAAGTCGCGGTTGCCGTGCATGAAATGCACCGGCACGCCGGCATCGCGCAGCGCACGCGTGGCCTGCGCGACGCGCGCGTTGAGCGGCGCATCGTCGTCATCTCCGATGTAACTTTCGAACAGGTCGCCGAGGATGTACAGCACCTGCGCGCCGCGCGCTTCGCCGGCCATGAATTGCTCGAACGCCTCGATGAGGCGCGGCCGCGATTCGTCCAGATGCAGGTCGGAAATGAACAGGGTGGTCACGGCGCGATGTCAGACCTTGGCCTTGACCCAATTTTCCACTTTCAGGCCGGGAACGCGCTTGAACTCGCGCTCGTTGTTGGTAACCAGTATGAGTCGTGCGCTGCGCGCATGTGCGGCGATCCACAAGTCGTTGTTGCCGATGATCTGACCCTTGGCTTCCAGCGCTGCGCGAATTTCGCCGTACGCCTGCGCGCAGGATTCATCGAGTGCGAGCACCGGAAGCAGTTCGGACAATTGCTTGAGCTTGGCATTGGCGATGGCCGACGACTGGCTTTTGGCGGCGCCATACAACAGTTCGCCGAAGGTGATCGTCGAGATGGCGGCGTCGCCTACATTCAGCTTTTCGAAACGCTTTTCCACTTCCGCCGGTTTGCGTCGGGCGATGTAGATGCAGATATTGGTATCGAGCAGGTAGTGCAGGGCCATCAAAGTCCCTTGCGCGTCTGCGGCGGCGTATCGCCGCGTCCGCCCGCAAGAAAATCGCCCGGCATGGATGCCAGCAATGCGAATGCCTGCGACAGTCCACGACCTTTCTGGCGCAGCACGATCTCGTCACCACGCTTGAAAATCTCGACTTCCGATGCGGGGATGCGGAATTGCTGCGGCAGGCGCACGGCCTGACTGTTGCCGGATCGAAAAACACGCGTGGTGGTCATTGGCAGGCTCCCGTCACGTATCTACGCAGAAGTATATACGTGACGGGACGAAAAATCCAGATCAAGGCACCACGCTCGCCTTCTCGATCACGATCGGCGTCTTCGGCACGTCGCTGACGAACGGACCCTGCGGGCCGGTTTCCACGGCCTTGATCTTGTCGACCACGTCCATGCCGTCCACGACCTTGCCGAACACCGTATAGCCCCACGACACGGTGCCGTTGGCGTCGGCGACGTAGTCCAGGCGCTTGTTGTCGACCACATTGACGAAGAACTCCGCCGCGGCCGAATTCGGATCGGCCGTGCGCGCCATGGCGACGGTGCCGCGCAGGTTCGAAAGGCCGTTGTTGGCTTCGTTGCGCACCGGCGCGCGCGTGCGCTTGCGCTGCAAATCCTTGGTCCAGCCGCCGCCCTGCACCATGAAATTGTTGATCACGCGATGGAACACGGTGCCGTCGTAGAAGCCGTCCTTGACGTACTGCAGGAAATTCTCGACCGTCTTCGGCGCCTTGTCCGGATACAGCTCGAGCGTGATGTCGCCCATGCTGGTGTGCAGCAGCACCTTGGGATTGGCGGCGGCGGGCGTGGGCGCGACCGCTTCCGCCTTGGCCGGTTCGGCGGTTTTTGCCGCCGGCTTGGCGGCGGGCGCAGCGGCGAAGGCGAAGACGGGGACGAGCAGGGCGAGGGCGTAGAACAATTGCTTGAACATGAGGCGGCTCCTGTTTGCCGAGAAACAAAACCGAATGATACGCAGATTATCGAGACTTTCGTAAACAAGCGACGTCATACCGGCATGGATTGCCGGTATCCAGACTGCATGGACGCCATCCGTGGCAACTGGATTCCGGCATTCCCTGCCGGAATGACAAGCGAAAAAAACGCCGCCTATTTCAGTAAATCTAATTAGATATTGATTTGCAGCTTGATATCCAGCGCCTTGAGGTAGGCGCGTTCCTGCTCCAGGTCCGCACGCGTGAGCGGATGCGCGTCCAGCCATTGGCCGGCGATGTCCAGGCGCAGCTGGTTGGGCGCCTCGGCATGCACGGTGGCCAGCGGCGGTTGCGCATCGCGCGCGCGACCGAGCAGGATCGACAGGCGCAACAAGGCCACCGTGTGCATCACCGCAAGGCGCAGGCGCTCGGGCAGGCCGCGCACGGCGGCGAGGTCGGGTTTGCGCCGCTGGCAGCGCAACAGCACGGCCAGCACCTGCTGCTCGTGGCGCGCGAAGCCGGCCAGGTCAGAATGCTCGACGATGTAGGCGCCATGCTTGTGGAACTGGCTGTGCGCGATGGCCAGGCCGATTTCGTGGATGCGCGCGGCCCAGACCAGCCAGTCGCGTTCGGTCGGCCCGAGCTGCCAGTCCGCGGCGACTTGATCGAACAGGGCGAGCGCGAAGGCCTCCACGCGCGCGGCATGGGCGCGGTCGACCGCGTAGCGCTGGGCCAGCGCGTCGATGCTGGCGTGGCGCGGATCGCGGTGCGCGGCGCGGCCGATCATGTCGTAGAGCAGGCCCTCGCGCATGGAGGTTTCCGCCACGCGCATGTGTTCGATGCCGAGCGCGGCGAACGCCGCTTCGAGGATCGCGACGCCACCGGCGAAGATGCCGGCGCGGTCCGGGCTCAGGCCGGGGAATGCGATCTTGTCGATGTTCGCGCAGGCGATCACCGCCTCGCGCAGGCGCGCGAGCGCGGGGCGCGTGATGCCGGCGTCGCTCCAGCCGCTCTCGCGCAGCACGGCGTCGATCGCGCGCACCGTGCCGGATGAGCCGATCGCCTCGCGCCAGCCCACCGCGCGATAGCTGGCGGCGAACTGCTGCAACTCGACGGCGATTTCGGTCTGCGCCTGCTGCCAGCGCTTGGGCGTCAGCTTGCCGTCGGGGAAAAAGCGCAACGTGCTGGCGACGCAGCCGACTTGCAGGCTTTCCTTCTTCAGCGGTTCCAGGCGTTCGCCGATGATGAACTCCGTGCTGCCACCGCCGATGTCCACGACCAGGCGCTTGCCGGGCGTGTCGGGGATGCCGTGGGCGACGCCCAGATAGATCAGGCGCGCTTCCTCGCGTCCGGAAACCACTTCGATGGCATGGCCGAGCGCGGCCTCGGCCGGGCCCAGGAACTGCGCGGGTGCGCGCAACTGGCGCACGGCATTGGTGGCGACGGCACGCACGCGTTGCGGCGGCAGGCCGCGCACGCGCTGGCCGAAGCGCGCGAGGCACTGCAGCGCCTTGTCGCGGTGGGCATCGTCGAGGCTGCCGTCGGACCGCAACCCGGCGGCGAGGCGCACGTTGTCGCGCAGGCGGTCGATCACGCGCGGCTCGCCGTGCTCGTAGCGCGCGACGATGAGATGGAAACTGTTCGAGCCGATGTCGGCGGCGGCGAGCCATTCGCCTTCGCCGATGGCATCCGCCGCGCGCGCGCTCACGGGCACACCCGCGCCAGCAACGCGGTCTGCGCCGAATGCGGCATGTCGTCGCCCGGCAGCACGCGTTCGTAGTGGCCGTCGCCGTGCAGCCGCCACGCCTGCGTGTTGTCGGCAAGGTAGTTGTCCAGCGATTCCTCGACCACGCGCTGCGCCAGTTCCGCATCCAGGATCGGGAAGCACACCTCGATGCGGCGCAGCAGGTTGCGCTCCATCCAGTCGGCGCTGGCGCAATATACCTGCGCGTCGCCGCCGTTGGCGAACCAGTACACGCGGCTGTGCTCGAGGAAGCGGCCGATGATCGAGCGCACGCGGATGTTGTCGGACAATCCCGCGACGCCCGGGCGCAGCGTGCACGCGCCGCGCACGATCAGGTCGATGCTGACGCCGGCGCGCGAGGCGGCGTACAACGCCTCGACCACGCCGGCTTCGTTGAGCGCATTGAGCTTGGCGACGATGCGCGCCGGTTTGCCGGCGCGCGCGTGTTCGGCTTCGCGCGCGATCATGTCGAGCACGCCGCGATGCAGGGTGAATGGCGATTGCAGCAGGCGCTTGAGCCGGATCGCGGGACCGAGCCCGGAAATCTGCTGGAACAAGGCGTGCACGTCGCTGCCAATCTCGGCATTGGCCGTCATCAGGCCGATGTCGGTGTAGACCAGCGAGGTCAGGTGATGGTAATTGCCGGTGGACAGATGCACGTAACGGCGCAGCACGCCGTGTTCGCGGCGCACGATGAGCAGCATCTTGGCGTGGGTCTTGTAACCGACCACGCCGTACACGACCTGCACGCCGGCTTCCTGCAGGCGATTGGCGAAGACGATGTTCTGCTCCTCGTCGAAACGCGCGCGCAGTTCGACGACGACGGTGACGTCCTTGCCGGCGCGCGCGGCGTCGACCAGCAGGCCGACCAGCGGTGAATCGGCGCCGGTGCGGTACAGCGTCTGCTTGATCGCCAGCACGTTCGGGTCGGCGCTGGCCTGGCGCATCAGCTCGAGCACGGCCTCGAAGGACTCGAACGGGTGGTGCAGCAGGATGTCGTGTTCGGTGATGGCGTCGAACACGCAGCGCTCGTTGAGCAACGCCGCGGGCATGCGTGGCGCGAACTTGGGGAACTTCAGGTCCGGGCGGTCGATCTGCTCGCAGATCGCCGCGACGCGATGGATGTTCACCGGTCCGTTGCAGCGGTAGACCTGGGTTTCGTCCAGTTCGAAGTTGTGCATCAGGAAATCGGCCACGCTGCGCGGGCAGGTGTCGGAGATCTCCAGCCGCACCGCGCGCGCGAAGCCGCGTCCACGCAATTCGTCGCGCAGCGCGTGGGCGAGGTTTTCCACTTCTTCCTCGTCGACGAACAACTCGCTGTTGCGGGTGACGCGGAACGGATACGCGCCCTTGACGCGCATGCCCGGGAACAACTCGTCGACGAATTGCAGCAGGATGCTGGACAAAAACACGAACTCGTAGGGATGCGCGGCGACGTCCGCCGGCAGGCGCACGATCCGCGGCAGCGAGCGCGGCGCGCGCACCAGGGCGACGTGCCCCTCGCGCCCGAACGCATCGGTGCCGCGCAGGGCGACCGCGATGTTCAGGCTCTTGTTGAGGATGCGCGGGAACGGATGCGCGGGATCCAGGCCCAGCGGCGAGAGCACCGGCAGCACTTCGCTGCGGAAATACTGTTGCAGCCAGTGCTTGTGCCGCGCCGTCCAGTGCGCGCGTTCGGGAAAGGCCACGCCTTCGCGTTCCAGCGCCGGCAGCAGGCATTCGCGCCACAACGCGTATTGTTCGCGCACCAGGTCCAGCGCGCGCGTGCGGATGCGGCGCAGCACTTCGGCCGGCGGCATGCCGTCGGGGCCGGGCACCGCATCGCCGAAGGCGACGTGATGGCGCAGGATGGCGACCTGCACCTCGAAGAACTCGTCGAGGTTGGAATTGGCGATGCACAGGTAGCGCACGCGTTCGAGCAACGGCACGCTTGCGTCGTGCGCCTGCGCCAGCACGCGCGCGTTGAATTCGAGTTGGGCCAGCTCGCGGTTGAGGTGCAGTTCGGGAGCCGGATTCTTCTTTCGGGTAGTCATGTGCCGCACATGATACCCAAGAACCGCGGTGGCCCAGGTTTCAATTTGGTTGCAGTGCGAGCTTGCCCTGGTCGGACGGGCTGATCTTGCGGCGCCGCAGTTCCAGCACGACCGGGGTGATCTGCGCGATCAGCGCCTCGATGCGCGCGCGCTGGTAGTAGTCCAGGTCGCTGCGCTTGGTCAAATCCTTGAGCTGGTTCAGCGCGTCCTCGGCGCGGCCATTGAGATAAGCCGCCGCGGCGTGCGCCTCGCCGGCGCGCACGTGGTCGCCGGCGAGTTCGCAGGCGCGCGCGAAGGTGGTTTGCAGGTCGGGGTCTTCGTCGTCGATGGACAGCTGCGGGCGCAGGATCTTCTGCGCAAGCCGCGCGCTGGCCAGGTCGTTGACCTGCAGCAGTGCCTGCGCATGCGCGAGCACGAGCGCGCGATTGTCGGGATAGTCCTTCTCCAGCGCGGAGAAGCGCTTGAGCGCGTCGTCACGCGCGCCGGCCATCGCCTGCGCATGCCCGGCCGCGATCTGCAGCACGAGGTGGTCCGGGTGTTCGGCCGCCAGCTTGTCGGCGATCGGCACGGCCTTTTTCGCCTCGCCGGAGCGTTCCAGGGCGAGCGCGTAGCCGTAACGGTTGTAGAGGGTGTCGAATCCGGGCGTGTTCTTCAGGTTGTCGGCGTAGTACGCGGCGGTGCGCGCCGGCTGGGTCGAGGCCAGCACGCGCACGCGTTCGCGCATGAGTTCGTAATACGCTTCGGAGCGCGCGCGTTGCTGGTGGCGGTCGCCGTTGGGCTGCATCAGCTCGTTCAAGGCGGCGATGGAATTGTGCAGGAACGGTGGCAGCGTGGGCGCCGGCGTGGCCGTCGACCGGGTCGGCGAGCGCGTGGGCACGCTCACGCGTTCGCTGCTCGATGCGACCTTTTTCACGCTGCCGTCGGCGCTGACCTCGCCAACGTCGACGGTCGCCTGCATCTGCTTTTTCAGGGTTTCGGCGCGGGCCTTTGCTTCGCTGATGCGCTGCAGCGTCACCGGGTGATCCATCAGCAACGCCGGCACGTCGTTTTCGTCGAAGCCCGGGCGCAGCGCGCGTTGCATGCGCTGGAAGAACCCGGCCATCGCGTCCGGATCGAAATTGGCCTTGGCCAGCGTTTCGATGCCGACGCGGTCGGCTTCCTCCTCGTCGGCGCGGGTGAAGTTGATCTGCATCTGCTGCATCAGTCCGGTCGCCGTGGCCATCGCACCAACGTCCGCATTGCTGGTGCTGCCGGGGCTGGTGCGCGAAGAGGCGACGATCGCGCCGACCATCGCCAGGATCATCAGCGGCGCGTACTTCTGCTCGGCCTCGACGGCGCGCACGAGGTGCTGCTGGGTGACGTGCGAGATTTCGTGGGCGAGCACCGCGGCGAGTTCGTCTTCGCTGGCAGTGGTGGTGATGAGGCCGGCGTTGACGCCGACGAAGCCGCCGGGCAGGGCGAAGGCGTTGATCGACGGATCATTGACGACGAAAAACGTGAACGGCTGGTCCGGCTGCGGGCTGTACGAGACGAGGCGATAGCCGAGCGTGTTGATGTAGTCGGTCAGCAGCGCATCGTCGAGCACCATGCCCTGGTTGCGCAATTCATGCAGCACGTAGAATCCGTACTGGCGCTGTTCTTCCGGCGAGGCGATCGCGCCCGCCGAACTGCCCATGTCCGGCAGCTTGGTGGTGACCGCGCGCGCCGGATTGCCGGCGAGCAGGGCGCAGGCAAAGGCGAAGGCAGCGGGCAAGAAGGACAGGCGCATGGGGCATTGTGGGCGGCGAACGGCTGCACGATAACGCAGCCATGGCGGTTGCGCCATTGTTGCGCAATCGGCGTTTTGCCGACGTTAATCGAAGCGACGCACGCGGGCGCGGCGGCGTGGGACAATGGCGCGATCAGCCCGGGAAAACTGCAATGGCCAAGATCGAGATCTATTCCAGCGCCAACTGCGCCTACTGCGTGGCGGCGAAGAACCTGCTCAAGAGCAAGGGGTTGGACTACGCGGAATGGCGCATCGACACCGACCCGGCGCGGCGCGAGGAAATGCTCGCGCGCGCGCAGCGCCGCACCGTGCCGCAAATCTTTGTAAACGACCGACATGTCGGCGGATTCGACGATCTCGTCGCCGCCGAGCGCAGCGGTGAGCTGGCCAAGCTGCTCGGGAGCGACGCATGAGCGGCAAGCGCGTGGATGATTTCGTCGCGTTTCGCCAGCGCATGAACGCGCGCATCCTGGAACAGGACAACCAGGTCGTGCGGCGATTCTTTGCGCTGGACACGCAAACCTACAAGGACGGCGTCCTGCCGGCGAAAACCAAGGAAATGCTCGGACTGGCGGCGTCGATGGTATTGCGCTGCGATGATTGCATTGCCTATCACGTCGCCGAGTGCCACAAGGTGGGCGTTACACGCGAGGAATTCTTCGAGATATTCAGCGTTGGCCTGGTCGTCGGCGGCTCGATCGTCATACCGCACCTGCGTCGTGCGGTGGATTTCCTGGACGAACTCGAAGCGGAAGAACCTAAGGCGTAATCCGCAACAGATGCACGGCCACGCCGTTCGCATCCTTGCCGTCCATGCGCGCGATCGCCACGGAATCGAAACGATCGCTCGTGCCATCGGCCAGGCGCAGGTTGCAAACCGATGGCGGCCACGTGGCCTGCGCGGATTGCTCGGCGCAGTCCAGGGTCGCGCTGCCATCGGCGGAAGCGAGCAGGGTGCGATGTGCATCCGGTGCCTGCAACGGGTTCAGGCGCAGGCGTTGTGGAATCGCGCCGGCGGCATCGCTGACCAGCACCCATTCGCCCTGCCAGGCGCTGCCGTCCGCGCTTTCGGCGAGCGGCAAGCGCGACAGGTCCAGTGCGCGCAGTTGCAGCGTGCCATCGTTGCTGCGTGTGCGCGACAACCACGCCTGCGCGTGCGCAGCGGCGGAAAACTGCAAGTCCAGGGTCAGCGCCGCATCGCCTCGCGGCGTGGCCGCGACCTGGGCGAACGGATCATTGCCGCCGGCCAGGCGCAACAGCGACAAGTGCGCGATGCGTCCGTCGTACGGCGCCGTGCCGAACAGCCAGGCCGGTTGCCCGTCGGCGTCGTAGCTCAGAAGCGCAACGCTCAACTGGCTGCCTTGCAGTTCCAGGCTGAGCACGGCGGGGTCGGCGCCGGCGCTCCACCAGAAACCGGTTTCCGGAACGATTGCCGGCGCACCGGGCAGGCTGCGGTCGATCAGCGTGAACGCACGCAAGCTGGGCTGCGACTGCGCGCCTTCGGCGGCATAGAAGCCGACCTTGTAGACGCCCGGCGCCAGGGCCATGCGCTGCAGGGCGAGCGTCGGATTGACCTGGATCGAAAACGCGGTGGGCTGGCGCGCGCACAAGTCTAGGACCGATCGCGCGTCGATGCGCATGTCGTTGCCATCCAGCGTCACCGATTGCAGCACCGGCGGGCATTGCGTGGGCCATTCGCCGCCAATCGCGAGGTTCCAGCCCGGCAGGACGCCGAGCGGACTGCCCGCATCGTGGATCGATACCGCGCTGGCGCCGGCGAGGGATTGCGCGAATGCGCCCGCGCAAGCGGCCGCCGCCAGCAGGCAGCAGACGAATCGAATCGTGGCCAAGCGCAGTCTCACAACGGGTTTTCCTTGTCCTGGCCACGAGTCTACACGATAATTCGCAGTTGCTTTATTTCGTGTTAAGCGCGTGTTCGACGCGTTCGCGCCGCCAACGCGGCCCCATTCCATCCACAGTCACATCGACCGGTGCGGCGCAACGCGCCCGGCCGGCGGGAAGCCCAGCATGACGCAGACCATTTCCGTTATCCCCGGCGACGGCATCGGCCCGGAGATCATGCACGCCACCTTGCGTGTGCTGGATGAACTCAAAACCGGATTGAACTACGAGTTCGTCGAGGCTGGCGTCGCGGCGCTGGAAAAAACCGGCGAGCTGTTGCCGGCGGCGACGCTCGAATCCATCGCCAGGCATCGCGTGGCCTTGAAAAGTCCCTTGACGACGCCGGTCGGCGGCGGTTTTTCCTCGATCAATGTCGAACTGCGCAAGCGCTTCGACCTGTATGCGAACGTGCGTCCGGCGATCACCTTCCCGGGCACGAAGTCGCGCTACGACAACATCGACATCATCACCGTGCGCGAGAACACCGAAGGCGCCTACCTGTCCGAAGGCCAGAGCATGTCCGCGGACGGCGAAACCGCCACCGCGCTGGTGCGCAACACGCGCCGCGGCGCGACGCGCATCGTGCGTTACGCATTCGACCTCGCGCAGCGGCTCGGACGCAAGAAAATCACTGCCGTGCACAAGGCCAACATCATCAAGACGGCGTCGGGTTTGTTTCTCGACGTGGCGCGCGGCATTGCCAAGGAGTATCCGCAAATCCAGTTCAACGAGATGATCGTCGACAACACCTGCATGCAGCTGGTGATGAAGCCCGAGCAGTTCGACGTGATCGTCACCACCAATCTGTTCGGCGACATCATCTCCGATTTGTGCGCCGGACTCGTCGGCGGCCTTGGACTCGCGCCCGGCGCCAACATCGGCACCGATGCAGCGATCTTCGAGGCCGTGCACGGCTCGGCACCGGATATCGCGGGCAAAGGCATCGCCAATCCCTGCGCGCTCTTGCTCGCCGCCTGCCAGATGCTCGATCACTTGAACCTGGTCGATCAGGCCCAGCGTTTGCGCAGCGCGATTCGCGCCACGCTTGCGGCGCGCGACCGCACCACGCCGGACTTGGGCGGCACAGGCACGACGGAAACTTTTGCCGATGCGCTGATCGAGCGGTTGCGCAACTGAATCGACCGCGCAGTTGCAAGCGTCGCGCCGATTTGGCACCGTGCGGCGTAGTCGTCATCTGAGGAGCAGGCTGTGCGCTGTCTGGTCATCGAGGATGAAGTCGATACCCTGCGCTACGTCTGCAAGGGATTGACAGAAGCCGGTTATGCCGCGACCGGCTGCGACAACGGTCTGGACGGCTTGCAACGAGCCGTCAACGAATCCTGGGACATCGTGGTTTTGGATCGCCTGTTGCCCGGGCAGGTCGATGGCTTGTCCATCGTCGAGCGCATGCGCGCGCTCGGCAAAAAGACGCCCGTGCTCATCGTCAGCGCCTTGACCAGCATCGACGAACGCGTGCGCGGCCTGCGCAGCGGTGGCGACGACTACATCGTCAAGCCCTTTGCCTTCGCCGAGTTGCTCGCGCGCGTGGAAGCGCTGCTGCGGCGCGCGAGCGCGGCCGACGCCAGCGTGGAGTTGCGCGTCGCGGACCTGTGCCTTGATCTGCGCAGCCAGCGCGTCACCCGCGCCGGCACCGTGCTGGCGCTGCAGCCGCGCGAATTCCGCCTGCTCGAATACCTGATGAGGCATGCCGGACAGGTGGTCACGCGCACGATGCTGCTGGAAGCGGTCTGGGATTATCGCTTCGATCCGCAGACCAATGTGATCGATGTGCAGATCAGCCGCCTGCGCAACAAGGTGGACAAGGATTTTTCCGCGCCCTTGATCCATACCGTGCGCGGCGTCGGCTACAGCTTGCGCGCGCATGCTTGAGTTGCCGCGCTCGATCGCTGCGCGTCTGGCCCTGGGCTACGGCCTGCTGGTCGCATCTGCTCTGGCGGTGCTCGCCGTGGTCTTCTACTTCGGCACGATCGGCACGTTCGACAGGACCATCGACGCCAAGATCAATCGCATCGATGGACGCCTGCGCGCCTTGTATGTACAACAATCGCCAGCGGGACTGGCGCGCGAGATCGATCGACTGTTGGCGGACGGCATCGACAGCGATACCGAGATTTATCTGCTCACCGATGCGCACGGCAAGGTGCTGGCCGGCAATCTTGTGGCGCGGCCGCAAGCCAAACCGCACGGCCGCTTGTTCGACACCAGCGTGGTGCGCGATGGCCGCGCCACGCGCGCGCGCCTGCTCGACTCGGCCTTGGGCGATGGCGGATTCCTCGTCGTCGGTCGCGATTTGTCCGACCGCAACGCCATTCGCGACATGGTCTGGCGCTCGCTGATGGTTGGCGCCGTGCTGGTGCTGCTCTTGAGCGCCGGCGGTGCGTACTGGTTTCGGCGCCGGCTCGAGGCGCGCATCGCGGCGATTCGGCTCACCGCGCGCGAGATCGAGGCCGGCGATTTGTCGCGGCGTATTCGCGTGCCGGAACAGGCGCGCGGCGATGACGAATTCGATCGCCTGACCGCCGACATCAATCGCATGCTCGATCGCATCGAACATCTGGTGGATGGCGTGCGCCACGTGTCGAACGCGATCGCGCACGATTTGCGCACGCCGCTCAATCGCGTGCGCAATCGACTGGCCGAATCCGCACGCGCGCCGGACGCGGCCTTGCGCGACGCCGTCGAGGATTCAATCGCACGCATCGACGAGCTGACGGCCCTGTTCGAGAAACTGCTGCAAATCGCCGAGGCCGAGTCTGGCGTGCAGCCTGCGTCGTTCACGGCCATCGACTTGCAGGCGATTGCGCGCGATCTGGTCGAACTCTACGAAGCCTCGGCCGAGGATCGGAAGGTCAGTCTGGTACTCACCGGCGCTGCCGCTGTGCCGGCAACGGGCGATCGCAATCTCATCGCCAGCGCGCTCGACAATCTCATCGACAATGCGCTCAAGTATGCGGTTGCAGGCGCGCGCATCGAAGTTGGCGCATTCGCCAACGAGTGCGGCGCGAACCTGGTCGTGCGCGACTATGGCCCCGGCATTCCGGATACCGAGCTGGCGCGCGTGCGCGAGCGTTTCTATCGCCTCGACCGCAGCAGGCATCTGCCCGGCAACGGCCTTGGGCTGTCCAGCGCGGTCGCGATCGCGACCTTGCATCGCGGCACCTTGGTATTGGAAAACGCCAATCCCGGATTGCGCGTGCGCATGACGCTGCCACTGCGCGCGAACCCGATCCTTTCCAAATCGTAATCTTTGCGCAAGCCGCGCGAAAAACGCGGCTGCCATACTGCACGGCTATCCGCTCAGACCCGGCAGTATCCCTATGGCGCCGACCTATTCGTCGTCCGGCAAGGCGCGTGCCTTGCCGGTAAAAACCCAGCTGATGATCCTCGTTGTCGCAATCGCGGCTGTTTTCGCGGCGGCAATTTTCGCGCATTGGGTTTCCGGTCGGGGCACGCGCGAAGACGTGGTCGCCGCTGCGCCGCCCGGCACGTTCCGCCCGACCAAGGCGCAATGGGACGCGCTCGCCATCGCGCCGGTCAAGGATGAGAGTTTCCAGAATGCCGTGACGACGGATGGCGAAATCGCCTTTGACGATGCCGCGACCACGCCGGTGTTTTCGCCGTATTCAGGGCCGGTGGTCAAGCTCATCGCCAAGCCCGGCGATACGGTTGCCCGCGGCGCGCCGTTGATGATCGTTGATGCCGCGGAATTCGCGCAGGCGCAAAGCGATCTCGCCGTCGCCAGCGCGCAGGAAAAACTCGCCACCGCCAATGAGAAGCGCCAGCACGATCTGTTCCTGGCCAAGGCCGGCGCGCAAAAGGACTGGCTGCAAAGTCAATCCGACCTCGCCGCCGCGCAGGCGGCGCTGGCGGCGGTGCGCAATCGCCTGCGGATCCTCGGCAAGAGCGACGCCGAAATCGATGCGCTGCAGCGCAACCCCGCCACCTTGCGCAGCAGCGCCGATGCGATCGTGCGCGCGCCGATCGCAGGTACCGTGGTGCAGCGCCAGGTTGCGCTCGGACAGAACATCCAGAGCGGGGCAGGCAACCCCGTATTCACCATCGGCAACCTGCACGAGGTTTGGGCGCTGGCCAACGTGCGCGCCGTCGATGCGGGCCACGTGCATGTCGGCGACGCGATGCAAATCCGCATCGCCGCCTTGCCGCAGCGCGTGTTCACGGCCAAGGTGGACTGGGTTTCGACGCAGATCGATCCGGCCACGCACCGTCTGCCGGTGCGCGCCACGTTTGCCAATGCCGATGGTGCGCTCAAGCCCGGCATGTTCGCGCAGACCACCCTTCTCGACGGCAAGCCACGCAGCGCACCGGCCGTGGCGCCGGATGCGATCGTGTACGAAGGCGACACCGCGCGCGTGTACGTGGCCAACCCGGATGGCACGCTCGCGCTGCGCGAAATCAAGACCGGTGAAAACGCCAATGGCAACGTCGAAGTGAAAGATGGCCTGAAGGCCGGCGAGCGCATCGTCACCCGTGGCGCCGTGTTCATCGACCGCGCCGCGACCGGAAACTGAAATGAATGCGTTGATCACCTTCTGCCTGCGCCGGCGCGTGGTCGTTGCCGTCTTGCTGCTGATGTTTCTCGGCGGCGGCGCGATCGCGTTTCGCGCGCTCAACATCGAAGCCTATCCCGATCCGGTGCCGCCGCTGATCGACATCGTCACGCAAAGTGGCGGGCAATCGGCGGAGGAAATCGAACGCTACATCACCATTCCGCTCGAAGTGCAGCTTGCCGGCATCCCTAATGTGACCGCGGTGCGCACGATTTCGCTGTTTGGCCTGTCCGACGTCAAGGTGCAATTCACCTACGCCGACAGCTACGAGCAGGCCAAGCAGCGCGTGCTCAATCGCCTGTCGCAGCTCGGTCCGCTGCCCAACGGTGCGCAGCCGGGCATATCGCCGGAGAGCCCGATCGGCGAAATCTACCGCTATCGCGTGGTCGGTCCGCCCGGTTATTCGGTGACGGATCTGAAAACCATCCAGGACTGGATACTGCAACGCCGCTTCAAGTCGGTGCCCGGCGTGATCGATGTCACAGGCTGGGGTGGCAAGACCAAGCAATACGAAGTCGCGGTCGATCTGCACGAGCTGGCGCATTACGGACTGACCATTCCGCAGGTGCTGCAGGCGCTCAACAATGCCGACATCAATGTCGGCGGCCAGACCCTGAATCTGGGCGCGCAATCGGCCGTGGTGCGCGGTGTCGGTCTCATCCATTCGATGGACGACATCCGCGACACCATGATCGCGACGAACAACGGCGTGCCGGTGTTCGTGCGCGACGTCGCCACGGTCAAGGTCGGCCATGTGCCGCGCCTGGGGATAGCCGGGCAGGATGGCGACGACGACATCGTGCAGGGCATCGTGCTGATGCGCCGCGGCGAGCAGAGCCTGCCGACCATCCATCGCGTCGAGGCCGAAGTCGCCAGGATCAATGCCGATGGCATCCTGCCGCCAGGGGTCAGCATCAAGCCCATCTATGACCGCAGCGAATTGATCGCCGTGACCACGCACACCGTGGTGGAAAACCTCGCACTCGGCATCGTGCTCATTTTCCTCGTGCAGTGGATATTCCTGGGCAACCTGCGCAGCGCGATCGTGGTCAGCGCGACGATTCCGTTCGGATTGTTCTTCGCCGTCGCGATCATGCTCATACGTGGCGAATCGGCGAACCTGCTCTCGGTTGGCGCGATCGATTTCGGCCTGATCGTCGAGGCGACCGTCATCATGGTCGAGAACGTTTTCCGTCACCTCGCCGAACGCGATGGCGCGCGTGATGCGGACCGCAAACTCGTCGTGATCGGCGGCGCCGCGCGCGAGGTCAATCGCGCAATCTTCTTTTCCGCCGCCATCATCATTGCGAGCTTCGTGCCGCTGTTCACGCTCACCGGCGTCGAGGGCCACATCTTCGGGCCGATGGCGCGCACCTACGCCTACGCCATCATCGGCGGATTGATCGCCACGTTCACGGTGTCGCCGGCCTTGTGTGCGCTGTTGCTGCCAACGCAGGTGCAGGAAGTGGAAACCGTCGTGGTGCACTGGATGCGTCGCGTCTATGCGCCGCTGTTCGACTTCGCCATGCGCAATCGCATTCTGGCGTTTGGTGGCACGGCGTTGCTCGCCATGGCCGCGCTGCTGGCGCTGCGCACGCTCGGGCTGGAATTCCTGCCCAAGCTCGAAGAGGGCAACTTGTGGATACGCGCGACGATGCCCTCGGCGGTGTCGCTGGAAGGCAGTAATTCTTACGTCAACCGGATGCGTACGCTGATCAAGAGGTATCCGGAAGTGCGCACCGTCGTATCCCAACACGGTCGCCCGGACGATGGCACCGACACCACCGGCTTCTTCAACGCCGAGTTCTTCGTGCCGCTCAAGCCGGCCAGCAGTTGGCCACGCGGCATCGACAAGGCCGAACTGGTCAAGGACATGAACGCCGCGCTGGAAGCGAAATTCCCCGGTGTGGATTTCAATTTTTCGCAATACATCGAGGACAACGTCGAGGAGGCCGCGAGCGGCGTCAAGGGCGAAAACTCGATCAAGCTGTTCGGCAACGACTTGAACACGTTGCAGGCGACTGCCGAGAAAATCGAGGCGGTGATGCAGACGGTGCGCGGCATCACCGACTTGTCGATCTTCACGGAAGTCGGCCAGCCGACCGTGAAGATCGACGTCGATCGCAAGCGTGCGGCACGCTATGGACTTGCGCCCGGGGATGTCAACGCCGTAGTGCAGGCGGCAATCGGCGGGCAGGCGGCGGGCAATCTGTACGAGCGCGGCAGCGATCGCAACTTTCCCATCGTGGTGCGCTTGGCGCAGCGCTATCGCGGCGACCTGGATGCGATCCGGCGCATTCCGGTCGGCGCGCCGAATCCGAACGGCAATGGCGTCATCCAGGTTCCGCTCGGCGACCTCGCCACCGTGCAGCTCGTATCCGGCGCATCCTTCATTTATCGCGAAGGTCAGGAGCGCTACATCCCGATCAAGTTCAGCGTGCGTGGCCGCGACCTCGGCGGCGCCGTGCACGAGGCGCAGGAAAAACTCGCCAAACAGGTGAAACTGCCGGCCGGTTATCGCATGGAGTGGGCGGGCGAACTCGGCGCGCTCAACGATGCGATGGCGCGCTTGCGCATCGTGGTGCCGCTGAGCCTGGGCCTGATCGGCCTGCTGCTGTATTTCCACTTCGGTTCGATGCGCGATACCCTGATGGCGGCGAGCATGATGCCGATGGCGCTGATCGGCGGCATCTTCGCGCTGTTCGTCACCGGCACGCCGTTCAGCGTGTCGGCCGCGATTGGTTTCATTGGCTTGTTCGGCGTGTCGGTGATGGGCGGCATCATCGTGTTGTCGCACTACAATCGCCTGATCGACGCCGGGGTCGCGCGCGTGCACGCGATCCGCGAGGCCTGCCAGACGCAGTTGCGCCCGGTGATGATGACCTGCAACGCGGCCTGCGTGGGCCTTTTGCCTGCCGCGCTTTCGACCGGCATCGGCTCGCAGGTACAAAAGCCACTGGCGATCGTGGTGGTCGGCGGCATCTTGCTGGCGCCGCCGTTGATCCTGGGTCTGCTGCCGCTGCTGATCGAGCAGTTCTCGCGGCGCGGCGAGGATTCCTCCGCTGCGCCGGCCGAGTCGGAAGGAGCAGCGTCGTGAGAATCCGAATCGTCGGCGTTGCGTTCGTCGCGACCGCATTGGCGGGTTGTGCGGTCGGCCCGAACTTCGAGCGCCCGGCCGCACCAGCGGTGCAATCCTATACCGCCACGCGCATCGACAAGACCACGGCCGCGCCGGTGCATGGTGGCACAGCGCAGCATCTGGCGACGGGACAGGAAATCCCGGAACAATGGTGGAAAGCATTCCATTCGCAGGCGCTGAATCAATGGATTGCCGCCGCGCTCGCGCACAACCCGAACGTGGATGCCGCAAAAGCCACTCTGCAACAGGCGCAAGAAAACGTGTACGCCCAGCGTGGCGCGTACTTTCCGAATGTCTCGCTCGGACTGTCCGCCAGCCGCGAGCGCGACGCCACCGGCACGCTGTCGCCGACCGCGGCGAACGGGGAGTCCTACTTGAATCTGCGTACCGCACAGGTGGTGGTGGGTTTCGCGCCGGACGTGTTCGGTGGCAACCGGCGCGCGGTCGAGAGTGCGCAAGCGCAGGCTGGCAATCAGCGTTATGCGCTGATCGCGACGCGCCTGACGTTGGCCTCGAACGTGGCCGCGGGCGCGATCGAGCTCGCCGCATTGCGCGGGCAGATCCATGCGACGCAAGATATGGTCGCATCGCAAACGAGCTTGCTGAAGTTGATGCAGATCCAATTCGACGCCGGCGCCATTGCGCAAGCCGCCGTGATCGCGCAGCAGGCGGCGCTGGCGCAGACACAGTCGCAACTTCCGCCGCTGCAAAAGCAGCTCGAACAGCAGCGCGACGCGCTTGCCGCATTGACCGGCATTTTTCCGGCGCAATGGCAGGACGAGAAGTTTGCGCTGTCCGATCTTGCATTGCCTGCGGACCTGCCGCTGAGCCTGCCGTCGCAACTCGTGCGCCAGCGTCCCGATGTGCTGGCCGCGGAAGCTTCCTTGCATGCCGCCAGCGCGCAGGTCGGCGTGGCCGAGGCCGCGCGCTTTCCGCAGTTCACGCTGGATGCGAATTACGGCAGCACGGCCACGCGCACGGCGGATTTGTTCAAGAGCGGCAATATCCTGTGGAATGTCGCCGGCGGCCTGACCCAACCCATCTTCGATGCCGGTACGCTCAAGCATCGCCAGCGCGCAGCCGAGGCGGCCTACGCTCAAGCGGACGCGCAATACCGCAGCACGGTGCTGGGCGCGTTCCAGAACGTCGCCGACACGCTGCATGCGCTGGATCAGGACGCGCGCACGTTGAAGCTTGCCGTGGTGGCGGAAAAATCCGCGGCGGAAAGCCTGGCCATCGCGCGCAAGCAAACCGCTTTGGGCGACACCAGTATCGTTGCCGTGCTGCAAGCCGAGCAGGTTTTGCAGCAGACGCGCCTGGCGCGCATCCAGGCGCAGGCCGCGCGCTTTGCCGATACCGTCGCGTTGTATCAGGCGTTGGGTGGAGGCTGGTCCCAGTCTGCCGATTAACCTGCTGCGCTTGGCAGCACGCTACATTTCCACATGCACGCGCAGACCAAGGAATTTCGCCGGGCCGCGGTCGCGGTTGTAGCCAGGATTGCGGATATATTGCAGGTCCGGACTCAGGGTGATGTGGGCGATCGGTTGGAACGCGTAATACGCTTCGGCGATCTGCTCGTGTGCGTAGTTCAGGCGTCCGTCGCCAAGCAGGAATCCCGAGCCGCCGGCGGCGAGATAATCGCGATGTTCCGGCGATAGCGCTTCGGCGACGACGGCGATGCCGAGCCGATCCTGCGGGCGCTGCCAATGCGCTCCGGAAATCTGCGCGCCCACGCTTGCGGCGCGATCGACTTCGGTGAACACGAACGATTCGGTCGCGCCATCGTTCCAGCCGTAACGCGCGAACAGCCCGGTATCGCCGTTGTCGGCCAGCGGCAGTTCGCCATTGATCGCGTAACCGGTCTTGTGCCGACCATCGCGGTCGTCGGCCTGGATATCGGGAACCGTTCCGTTCGCTTGCGCGATTGCGAGCGCATCGCGGTAGACGCCCATGCGCCCCGTGTTGCGAAATGCGAGCAGCCGCAGCGCCCAGCCGTCAGGTTGCGGTTGCACGGTCAGTTCCAGATTCTGTCCATTGGCGCGCGCCAGCGGCCATTCCAGGGTCTGCCCGTTCGCCTCGCGCGGCATCTGGTAGATGCCGTAGCGCAGCGTCCAGCCCGTGTCCGCCCAAGCGACCATCACGCCATTGCTGTAGCCGCGTGTGTCGGCGGCAAAATCCCAGGCTGTATCGTTCCACAGGCTCCAGTTCATGAACTGCGTACGCGTGGAATTGGCGTAGCGATTCTTGTCGAAGTCGTCGTTGACCGCCATCTTGCCGAGCTTGACCTCGATGTGACGCACGGCTTGCGTGCCCGGCAACTGATCCTGCGCGCGATCGAGGGTCTGCGTCGCATCGCCGAGCGGCAGCACATAGCGAAAGAAGCGGCGCGCGACATACGGACGCTTGCCCAGGTTCACCGTGCCGGAACGGATCACATCGCCATTGGTCAGCCCGCCGAGGCCGGTCGCGCCGCTGACGCCTTCGCCCTTGTACATCTCCATGTCGAAGTAGAACTGAAGGTGCGCGGTGAGCGGCATGCCAAAGTAGGCGCCAAAGGTGTGCGATTGTTCGGTGTCGCCGTCCGCCAGCAGGCTGAGCGGGCCGGCGTAGGGCGAGCGCAGCGCGTCCTGATGCTGATCGACGAAAGTGTATTGCGCGTCGAGCAGTTGCGGAATGAAGTAGGCGGTGGTGTCGGCACGAACCAGCGCCGGCACGAGCGCTGCCGCGCAGGCGCCGGCCAGGATCGGAATGGATTTTTTCATGCTCGTCTCCGCGCCTGCGGGCGGAAACGAGGGTCTGCTTTCAGCGGACCCCGGCGACCGAACCGCAAGCGATTTTGCGCTGGTGGAGTTGGAAGTTTTCAGGGTCGCAGTCCATGAGGATCGTGCCGGAAAGTGTCTGCCCGACCTGATTGGCGGATGTCGGCAAATGCGCAAGCCTTTCGAGCCCTTCCCCCTTGATGGGGGAGGGTTCGGGGGGAGGGTGCGCCGAATACAACGGCGTCTTCGACGCCGCCCCCTCTTCCGGCGCGCTGCGCGCGCCGACCTCTCCCACAAGGGGAGAGATGGATTGCCGCGAATCAGGCCGCCCGATGAGAAGGCGCGGCATTGTCGTGAGCACGTTTGCGCTTGTCAACCGCTGGCGCAGCGGTCACTGGAATCCGTTGGCGAAAATGCGTTCGCGCGTGGATTCCCAGGCGCCGACATCGATGACGCCAAGGTCCACCCGGGGATGGCCGTCCAGATCGACCGGTGAACTGCCGCCGAAGGGCGAATTCAGGCCGGCATTGACCAAAGGTGAACCGATGCCGGGACGCAGGTCCTGTGTGCTGATGAATCCCGGGTTGATGTTTTTCTGGTTGCCCACGTCGGACTGAACGGCGGGTGGTCGGTTGGTGGTGTTGTAGCCCCAGGTGCCGATATTGAAATACTGCCACAACCGGATGAGATCGTTCGCATTGCGCGAGTTGAAGAAGATGTTGCCGACGATGGCGTTGTTGACCAGACGGAAGCTCGTACCGTTGTTGGAATCCAGAAGCGCGTTGAAACCCGCACCTTGCAATTGCAGCGTGTTGTTGTGCAAATAGACCGTCTGGCTGGCATTGACGGTGAAGATGCCCAGATTGGCGTAGTTGCTGTGCAGGTCCCACATCGCGTTGTTGATGACGTACACATCGCCAGAGCCGACGAGCGTGACGGCATTGCTGTAGATGTTCGGGCCGCTCGTCGCTTGCGTATGGCTGGCAAGGATGGTGCGCTCCAGGCGCAACGTCTGGTAGCCAAAACCGATCCCCAGGCCAGCCGACTCGCCATTCGTCGTCGTATAGCCGTTGCGGATGGTCAGGTTGCTCACGGCAATGGTCTTGCTCGCGCTGTTCGCGCCAAAATTGTAGGCTTGGATGTCCAGTACGGCGGTGAGGTTTTGGCCGTCGAGTATCGTCGCGGAAGCACTGGGAGACTGCTGCGAGCACCACAGTGTCAGCGTATCGGTCCAGCCACCCGAGATCGACAGCGAATTGCCCTGCGTGGAGTTGAACGAGAATTTGACGCCACCCGTGTAGTACGTACCGGGGCGCAGGCGGATGTCGTCGTCTTCGCCGTTCGCCGCCGCCGTGGCGAGCGCCTGGCGAAGTTCGGTTTCATTGCCCGGACAGAATATGGCGGCGTGGGCCGTGCCCAGGGTCAGCATGGCAAACACGACAAACACGAAATGTCGAATGAACATGGCGGCGATTTCCATCGATTGGCATGGGGTTCGATACCGCATACGCAAAACGATGGCGGGAACCACCACGTCGGCTGCAGATGCCGCGCGGCCGGAGACTGGAGTTACGGTTTCCGGCGCGCCGGCAGCCGTCGGCGCTACGCCGCGCGCATCGCGCGCTTGCGGTCGTTCTCGGTCAGGTGCTTCTTGCGCAGGCGGATCGACTTGGGCGTGACTTCGACGAGCTCGTCGTCCTCGATGAATTCCAGCGCCTGCTCCAGCGACATGCGGATCGCCGGCGTCAACTGCACGTTGTCGTCCTTGCCGGCGGCGCGGATATTGGTGAGCTGCTTGGCGCGCAGGGCGTTGACGGTCAGGTCGTTGTCCTTGGCGTGGATGCCGACGAGCTGGCCTTCGTAGATCTGCGCGCCTTCGTCAATGAGCAGGCGGCCGCGTTCCTGCAGGCCGACCAGGGCATACGCGGGCGCCGGACCCAGGCCGTTGGAGATCATCACGCCGTTCGGGCGCCGTGGCGTGGCTTCGGCGATCGGACCGTAATGGTCGAAGACATGGAACAGCAGGCCGGTGCCGGCGGTGAGCGTGCGGAATTCGGTCTGGAAGCCGATCAGTCCGCGCGCGGGAATCAGGTATTCCATGCGCACGCGACCGCGGCCGTCGGGTTCCATGTTCTTCAGTTGCCCTCGCCGCGCGCCGAGCTTTTCCATCACGCCGCCCTGGAATTGTTCTTCCATGTCGACGACGAGCTGTTCGTAAGGCTCCTGTTTGACGCCGTCGATTTCCTTGACGATGACTTCCGGGCGCGACACGGCGAGCTCATACCCTTCGCGGCGCATGGTTTCGATCAGCACGGACAGATGCAGTTCGCCGCGACCGGACACCTTGAACTTGTCGGCGTCGTCGGTTTCTTCCACTTTCAACGCGACGTTGTGCAGCGTCTCGCGCATGAGGCGGTCGCGCACCTGGCGGCTGGTCAGGAACTTGCCGCCGCTAAAATCCTTATTGCCGGCGAACGGCGAGTTGTTCACGCAGAACGTCATGCTGATGGTCGGTTCGTCCACCGTCATCACCGGCAATTGTTCCGGCGCGTCGGTCGCACACACGGTGTCGGAAATCCCTAAGCCTTCCACGCCGGAAATCGCGACGATGTCGCCGGCTTCGGCTTCCGGAACTTCGCGGCGTTCCAGGCCCATGAAGCCCAAAACTTGAAGAACTTTGCCGTTGCGCTTCTTGCCTTCGCGATCGATCACCGCGACCGGCATATTGGTGCGCACCTTGCCGCGCTGGATGCGACCGATGCCGATGAGTCCGACATAGGAGTTGTAGTCGAGCTGCGACACGCGCATCTGGAACGGGCCGTCGGGATCGACCTTGGGTGCGTGCACGTGTTTCATGATTGCTTCATACAGCGGCGTCATGTCGCCGGAGCGCGCCTCGGGGTCGAGGCTCGCGTAGCCGTGCAACGCTGAAGCGTACACGACCGGGAAATCGAGCTGCTCGTTGGTCGCGCCCAGGCGATCGAACAGGTCGAAGGTCTGGTCCAGCACCCAACCCGGGCGCGCGCCGGGGCGGTCGACCTTGTTGATCACGACGATGGGCCGGAAACCCATCTGGAATGCCTTCTGCGTGACGAAGCGCGTCTGCGGCATCGGGCCGTCCATCGCATCGACCAGCAGCAGTACCGAATCGACCATGCTCAATACGCGCTCGACTTCGCCGCCGAAGTCGGCGTGTCCAGGCGTGTCGACGATGTTGATGCGGTTGTCGCGCCAGGTGATCGCCGTGTTCTTGGCGAGGATGGTGATGCCGCGTTCCTTTTCCTGATCGTTGGAATCCATGACGCGCTCGGCGAGCACGGTGCGCTCGCTGAACGTGCCCGATTGCTTGAGCAGGCAGTCGACGAGGGTGGTCTTGCCATGATCGACGTGGGCGACGATGGCGATATTGCGCAGGTTTTCGATGGACATGGCGATGGGCCGCCGGGGATTGGCGGCAAAGGGTGTGGGGAAACCGTCAATTATACCGGATTTCCACCTTCGCCAGTGGCAGACCGGGCGCTAGACCAGCCCGGTCAGGGTGTAAGCCGCAATCACCACGAACACCGCGAGGGTCTTGATGACCGTGATGGCGAAAATGTCGCGGTAGGACTGGCGATGCGTCAGGCCGGTGACCGCGAGCAGGGTGATCACCGCGCCGTTGTGCGGCAGGGTGTCCATGCCGCCGGAGGCCATCGCGGCGACGCGGTGCATGACTTCCAGCGGGATGCCGGCGGCGTGTGCGTTGGCGATGAAGGTATCGGCCATCGCGCCCAGCGCAATGCCCATGCCGCCCGAGGCCGAGCCGGTGATGCCGGCCAGTGCGGTCACCGTCACGGCCTCGTTGACCAGCGGATTGGGAATCGAATGTAGCGAATCGGCCACCAGCTTGAAGCCGGGCAGGGCGGCGATCACCGCGCCGAAGCCGTATTCGGACGCCGTGTTCATCGAGGCCAGCAGCGCGCCGCCGACGGCCGCCTGGCTGCCGCTGGCGAAATGCGCCGCGACCGGCTTCCACGCGAAAACCAGTACGCACGCGATGCCGGCCAGCAGCGCACCTTCCACGGCCCAGATCGCGGCGATCTTCGACACCTGTTGCACGACCGGTTCGGCGTGCCCGACCACGCTGGGCGCGAAGGAACTGGTGGCACCGTAGAAATGCGGGATCAGATCGGTGAAGACCTTGTTCAATACCCCGACCAGCACCAGCGGCGCGATGGCGAGCAGCGGATGCGCCATCTTGCCGCCTTCAAACGGCGCCGGCTCGTTGACGAGCTTGTCGCCGTAGCCCTCGCCCGCGCGCGCGGCGGCGCGCCGGCGTCGGTCCAGATAGAGCAGGCCCACGATCAGGATGAACACGCCGCCGAGCGTGCCGAGCCACGGCGCGGCCCAGGCATTGGTGCCGAAGAATGCGGTCGGGATGATGTTCTGGATCTGCGGTGTGCCGGGCAGCGAATCCATGGTGAAGGTGAACGCGCCGAGCGCGATCGCGCCGGGAATCAGGCGCTTGGGGATGTCGGCCTGGCGGAACAGTTCGGCGGCGAACGGATACACCGCGAACACCACCACGAACAGCGACACGCCGCCGTAGGTGAGCAGCGCGCAGACCAGCACGATGGACAGGATCGCGCGGCTGCGTCCGACCAGGCCGATGGTCGCGGCGACGATGGATTTGGAAAAGCCCGACAGCTCGATCAGCTTGCCGAACACCGCGCCGAGCATGAACACCGGGAAGTACAGCTTGAGGAAGCCGACCATCTTGTCCATGAACAGGCCGGTGAACATCGGTGCGACCAGCGACGGCTCGGTCAGCAGCACCGCGCCGAGCGCGGCGACCGGCGCGAACAGGATCACGCTGTGGCCACGGTACGCGGCGAGCATCAGGAAGGCCAACGCCGCCAGCACGATCACGAACGCCATGCCTTGTCCCCATGCGAATCGACGCGGCGAGTATCGAGCCGGCGCACACCCCGGCCTACTGTACCAAAGTACAACTGCTTCCCCGCGCGTGGGCGGTTAGCCTTGCCGCAGCCTGGCCATCCGGCCATTGGGGGAAACATGAAACGCCAACTGCTCGCGCTCGCCATTCTCGCCGTGCTCACGGCTCCGGTGTATTCGGCCGATGCACAGGACGCGACCGCCGCGTCGACGCCGTCGACGGCCGACAAGAAGGAAACCGCCGCGCAACGCGCCGAGGCGACGACGCTGGAAAGCATCACCGTCACCGCGCGGCGGCGTTCGGAAAACATCGAGAAGGTGCCGGTCGCGGTCAGCGCGTTCAGCTCCGACGACCTCAAGGATTTGCAGGCGCAGACCATCGACGGATTGCAGGGCGCGGTGCCGGGCATGAACATCGTGCAGGGCCGTGGCTCCTCGTCGTCGGTGAACGTGTTCATCCGCGGCATCGGCCAGCCGGACGCCCTGCAGACCTTCGATCCGGGCGTGGGCATGTACGTCGATGACGTGTACTACTCGCGCATCCAGGGCGCGCTGGTGAACCTGTTCGACGTCGATCACGTCGAAGTATTGCGCGGCCCGCAGGGCACGCTGTACGGCAAGAACTCGACCGGCGGCGCGATCAAGATCGTCACCCGCGAACCGACCGACTACGCGACCGGCGCGGCCGAAGTCACGTTCGGCGACTACGGCCGGCGCGAAGGCCAGTTTTACCTGTCCGGCCCGCTCGGCGGGGCGTGGTCGGCGAGCGTCGCCGGCATGGTGGGCGGTGACGACGGCGACGTGCGCGATCCGGCGACCGGCAGGAAATTCAACGACAACGACGCCAAGGCCGTGCGCGCCAAGCTCGCCTTCCGCCCGGGCGGCATGTTCAGCGCCGAGCTTGCGGTGGACGGCACGCGTTCGGATACGGCATTGACCCTGGGCCAGGCCACGGCGCCGCTGTATGCCACCGACCTGAAACTCGGACAAGTCCTGCTCTACACGCCGCCATCGGGCGAATACGATTTCACCGGCCAGACCGGTTTCGGGCCAGGCAAGGGCCAGAAGCTCAACCAGGATGGCGTCGCCCTGCACATGAACTGGCAGCTCGATCCACGCTGGACGTTCAAGAGCATCAGCGCCTATCGCAAGCTGCACAGCGATTCCTACATCGACATCGACGCCACGGCGCTGCAACTGGGTGACGTGCTGGTCGATTTCCACCAGAAGCAGTTCAGCCAGGAATTCCAGTTGCAGTACGACAACGGCGACAACCTGCAGGCGGTCTACGGCCTGTACTACCTCGACGAAAAAGTGCCATCGCACCAGGAAGCCTACGCCGACGACCTGCTGCGTTACGCGACGATTCCGATCACCTTCCTGCGCACCATCGACGACAACCTGCAGAACAAGAGCTGGGCGGGATTCGCCCACGTCAACTGGGAATTCGTGCCGAGCTGGACGCTCGCCGCCGGCGTGCGCTACACCGACGAGACCAAGGACTACCGGCGCACCACCAGTGCGTTCTTCGGCGCGCCGCTGGCGGCCTTGAGCCAGGATCCCCAAGCGGTGATTCCGCCCACCAGCAAGAGCTGGAATGCGGTCACGCCGTCGCTGAGCCTGCAGAAGCAGTTCAACACGCAGGCGATGGGTTACGTTTCGGTCAACCGTGGCTTCAAGTCCGGCGGTTTCAACGGCCGCGCCAACGACCCGAAGGAAGCGGCGAACCCGACCTTCAATCCCGAGTTAGTGTGGACCTACGAAGCCGGCCTGAAACTGCGCTCGGCCGATGGCCGACTGCAAGGCAACTTCGCGGCCTATCATTCCGATTACAAGGATTTCCAGGCGCGCGTGTCGGACGTGACCAATCCCGGATCGGCGACGCCGACGTTCGCCTTCCCCGTGCTCAATGCCGCCAAGCTCACCATCGATGGCCTGGAATTCGAAGGGGCCGCGCTGTTCGGCGAAGGCACGCGCCTGTCCACGCAGCTGGCATGGATGGACGCCCGCTACGACGAATTCAACGATCCGCGCACCGTGTTGTATCCGATCTACGCGCATCTGCACGATCATGTGCCGTTCTCGCCGAAAGTGACGGCGCGCGTGGCATTGACGCAGACGTTTGCGCTCGGCAATGGCAGCGCGATCACCGTCGGCGGCGATGTCTCCTATCGCGACGACACCTGGCTGAGCGTGGACAACCGCCCGGGCCTGATGCAGCCGGCGTACACGCTGGTCGGCGTGTTCGGTGTGTATGATTCGGCCGATGGCCGCTGGCAATTCCGCGGTGGCGTGAAGAACCTCACCGACAAGGTCTACAAGACCGACGGCCAGGAGTTCTCCAGCGTCGGCAACATCCAGACCGCGTATTTCGGCTGGCCGCGCACCTGGTATGTCAGCGCGCGCTACAACTTCTGAGGGAGTACGCATGCATCGCAGCAGGATCCCGACGCGTTCCATCGGCGCGGCATTGCTCACCGTCGCGCTGGCCGCCTGCACGACGAGTGCCGCCGCGCCACTGCCGAAACTGAAAATCGATCCGGCGCGCGTGAGCGTCGCCGGACTTTCCTCCGGCGCGTACATGGCCACGCAGGCGCAGATGGCATGGCCGGAAATCTTCCACGGCGCGGCCCTGGTCGCCGGTGGTCCCTATGGCTGCGCGGGCGGAAAGCTCGAAGTCGCCCTCGGCGCGTGCATGAAGGGCGAACCGGCGCCGGATGTCGCCGCACTCGTCGCGCGCGCACGCGAACGCGTCGGCAAGGGTGAACTCGGTCCGCTCGATGCGTTGGCCAAGGCGCGCATCTATGTCCTGCACGGCAAGGACGATGCGCTGGTGGCGGCGACGGTGTCGCGCGATGCCGCGACGTTCTACGAACAATTGCGCGATGCGCTTCCGGCCCTGTCGGGCATGCAGGTGGATTTCGACGGCGCGCGCGCATTCGCGCACAACCTGCCGGTTGCGGACAAGGGCGAGGATTGCGCGCAATCCAAGTCGCCGTTCCTTGGCCATTGCGGCTTCGATGCGGCGGGGGAAATCTTTGCGCAGCTTTACGGCGCGGCGCCGGCGGCGGCCACCGCCGCGAAGGGCGAACTGCGCAGCTTTGCGCAGAAGGATTTCCTGCCCGACGGCAAGGATGCCTACCTTGGCGACACCGGCTATGCGTACCTGCCTGCCGCCTGCCTGCATGGCGAAAGCTGCGGCCTGATGGTCGCCTTCCACGGCTGCAAGCAGAATGCGGCGATGGTCGGCGAAGCCTTCGTGCGCGATGCCGGCTTCAACCGCTGGGCGGACGTGTACAAGGTTGCCGTGGTCTATCCGCAGACGCGCAGCAGCCTCGCGCCGCTCAATCCGCAGGCATGCTGGGACTGGTGGGGCTATTCCGGCGCGGACTACGACACGCGCCACGGCGTGCAGCAGCAATGGCTGTTGCGCCTGCTGCGCGCGCTCGGCGTGGCGCCGCCCGCCACCGCCTGAGCGCGGTCGCGCCGGGTTATCCTTTGCGGCGGAGCCGTGAAGGCGACGAGGGCGTGATGACGGCGAGCGTGGCCACGAAGCGCAGCGGAGCGCGAGCATGCTGAGCACCCAGCTCATCCTGCTCGCCGGTGTCGTCTGGCTCGGCCTGCTGTTCGGCGTCGCGCTGTATGGCGAACGCCACGCGCATGCGTTCGAGCGACGCTGGGCGATCGTCTACGCATTGTCGCTCGGCGTGCATTGCACCTCGTGGACGTTCTACGGCACGCTCACCCAGGCCAGTCGTTCCGGTTGGTGGCTGCCGCCCACCTTCGTCGGCGCGATCGCGCTGTACGCGGTCGGCGCGGCTTTGCTGGTGCGGCTGGTGGACCTCGCGCGCGAGGTCAACGCCGGCTCGCTCGCCGACCTCATCGCTGCGCGCCTGGGGCGTCACTCCGGACTTGCCGCCGTGGTCACCGCGGTGATGCTGCTCGGGATTGTTCCGTACATCGCCTTGCAGCTCAAGGCCGTGGCGATGAGCTACGGCACGCTCAGCGGCGCGGCGTACCCTGGCGTGCCGGCCTGGCGCGACAGTGCGCTGTGGGCGGCGGCGCTGATGGCCCTGTTCGCGATGCTGTTCGGCACGCGCCGCGCGGCGGCGACCTCGCACAACCGCGGACTGGTGCTCGCGCTGGCGTTCGAGTCGCTGTTCAAGCTCGGCGCGATGCTCGCGCTGGGCACGCTGCTGTTCCTGCCTTCGCACCTGCCGACGGTTCCCGCCGCGGCCGCGCCGCCGCACGATACCGCGGGATTTCCCGCGCTGATCCTGCTTGGTGCGCTGGCGATGTTCACGCAGCCGCACCAGTTCCATGTCGGCATCGTCGAATGCCGGCAGGCAGGGCACGTATCCACTGCACGCTGGATGTTCCCGCTGTACCTGCTGCTGATCGCGTTGCCGATATTGCCGCTGGCGCGCCTGGGTGATGCCGCGCTGCGACCGATCGGCGTGCCGTCGGATCTGTACATGCTGGCGCTGCCGCTGGTGCAGGGCCACGAAGCACTCACCGTGCTCGCCTTCCTCGGTGGCCTGAGCGCGGCGACGAGCATGGTCGTGGTCGCCACGCTCGCATTGAGCCTGATGGTGGCCAACCATTTCGTCGCGCCCTTGCTCGTGCGTGCGCGTTGGGGGCGCGACGCCGACCGTGCCGATTTGCGCGGCGCGGTGTTGGGCCAGCGCCGGCTTGCGATCGCCGCGATCATCGCGCTGGCGTGGTTCTACAGCCGCCTGCTGGCCGGCAATGATGCGCTCGCCGACATCGGCGCGATTTCGTTTTCCGCGCTGGCCGGGCTCGCCCCGGCCACGCTGGTTGCGCTGTATCGCCCGCAGCTTGGCGCGCGCGCGGTGGCGTGGGGCCTGGTCGCCGGCACCGCGGTCTGGCTGTATGTGCTCGCGCCCGGCATTTTCGCGGTCGCCCCGGCGTGGTTCGCGCACGGCCCGGCGGGCATCGCATGGCTGGCGCCGGATCAGTTGCTCGGCTTCGGCGACTGGAGTCGCCTCGGTCGCGCCGTGACGCTGGGCCTGGCGGCGAATGTCGCGGTCGTGTTGCTGGTTGCGCGCACGCGTTATGGCCGCGATGTGCCGTCCGGCGCGATCGGCGCGGTCGATATCGCGCAGTTGCGCGCGCTGGCTTTGCGCTTCTTGCCCGGCGACAGCGTCGATGCCGTGCTCGGTGCGCAGGCGCCGGGTGGCAGGGCGCGGCCGGCGCAGATCGCGGCGATCGAACACGAACTGGCGGCACTGATCGGCGTGTCGTCCGCGCGCTTGCTGCTGGACGTGATGCGCCACAAGCGCCACGGCGAGCTCGATGCGGTCGCCGCGATCGTCGACGAAGCCGCGCAGGACCTGCGTTTCAACCAGCGCGTGCTCGGCGCGGCGCTGGCCAACATGAGCCAGGGCATTTGCGTGGTCGATGCGCAACTGCGCGTCGTCGCCTGGAACCGCCGCTACGCCGAATTGTTCGCCTATCCGGCCGGGCTGCTGGAAATCGGCGCGCCGGTCGCCGCGCTGGTCCGGCACAACATCCGCGCCGGCCTGATCGGCGACGGCGAGGTCGAGGCGCGCCTGGCGCGGCGGCTGGCGCACATGCGCGCCGGCACGCCGCATCTATCCGAGCGCCGCTTCTTCGACGGCACCGTGGTCGAGATCCGCGGCAACCCGATGCCCGATGGCGGCTACGTCGCCACGTTCACCGATGTCACCGCCTTCCGCGAAGCCGAAGTGGCGCTGCGCAGCGCCAACGAGACGCTCGAACAACGCGTCGCCGCGCGCACGCTGGAACTGGCCGCGGCAAGCGAAGCGGCGCAGAGCGCGAACGCCGCCAAGTCGCATTTCCTCGCCGCTGTAAGCCACGACCTGCTGCAACCCCTGCATGCGGCACAACTGTTCGCGCATGCGTTGCGCCCGGCCGCCGCGGATGCCGCGGCACAGGCCAATGCGCGGCACCTGGACGACGCGCTCGGTGCCACCGAAAACCTGCTCGCCGGCCTGCTCGACATCGCGCGCCTGGAAGGCGGCCGCCTGCATCCGCAGCCGCGCGCCTTCGCGCTGGCCGACGTGCTCGATCCACTGATCGCCGAATTCCGCGCGCTGGCCGCGGCGCGCGGCGTGCAATTGCACGTGGTCGGCACGCGCGCGTGGGTGCGCTCGGACCCGCAACTGCTGCGCCGCGTGTTGCAGAACTTTCTCTCCAACGCCATCCGCTACAGCGAACGCGGGCGTGCGTTGATCGGCTGCCGCCGCGTGCGCGGCGCGCTGCGCGTGGAAGTGTGGGACAGCGGACCCGGCATCGACGCCGCCGAACAGCGCGTGATCTTCGAACAGTTCCGCCGCGGCAGCGGCGCATCCGGGCAGGGCCTGGGCCTGGGCCTGGCGATCGCCGAGCGCATTGCCGGCTTGCTCGAACATGCGTTGACGCTGCGTTCGTGGCCGGGGCGCGGCAGCGTGTTCGCCGTGGCCTTGCCGCGTGCGGCGGCGCGCGTGGTGGCGGTGGCGCCGGCGGCGAGCGTGCGGGCCTTGCCGGCGGCCGCCGCACTGGTGCTCGACAACGAACCGGCGGCACTGGATGCGATGCGCGCCCTGCTGGAGAGCTGGGACTGGCGCGTGCACGGCGCGCGCACGGCGACGCAGGCGCTGGCGGCGCCGGCAACGGTCGACGTGTTGCTGCTCGACTATCACCTGGATGGCGGAGCGACCGGCGTGGATGCCCTGCCGGCGTTGCGCGCGCGCTTCGGCGACGTGCCGGCGATCGTGTTGACCGCCGATCGCGACCCGCAACTGCGGCGCACCCTCGTCGACGCCGGGTTGCAGGTGCTCTACAAGCCGGTCAAGCCGTTGGCGCTGCGGCAGGTGCTGCTGCACGTGCTTGACGCGCGCGCCGATACGACTTGAATCAATGCGCCGGATCGAACCGCGCGCCGGTTCCGTCGGCGAGGTCGAGCGCCCGCAGCAGGCCGCTGGCCTGCGTGCGGTTGCGCACGCCCAGGCGTTCGAAGATCGCGGTCAGGTGTGCTTTCACGGTGCGTTCCTGGATCGCCAGCCGGTCGGCGATCTGCTTGTTGAGCAGGCCGTCGGCGACCAGTGCGAGCACGCGCGATTGCTGCTCGGTCAGCCGCGCCAGGCGCGCGGCCAGCGCGCGTTCGCCGGCATCGGCGGGCAATGCGGCGACCGCGGCGGCCAGGTGCGGCGGCACCCACTGCCCACCATCGAGGACGCAGCGGATCGCCTGCGCGATTTCGCCGGAGGGCGCGCCCTTGGAAACGAAGCCCGCGGCGCCGTGATCGAGCACGCGGCGCACGATGCGCGGATCGTCGTGCGCCGAGACCACCAGCACGGCGACGGCGGGGAATTGCCCGCGCACGCAGGCCAGCCCCGACAAGCCGTGGCTGCCGGGCATGTTGAGGTCGAGCAGGATGAGGTCGGCATCGGTCGTGTCGGCGAGCGTGGCCAGCGCCGCCGGCAGGTCGGCGGCCTCGGCGATATGCGCCGGTGCGAGCGCATCCTGCGCGGCCGCGCGCAACGCGGCGCGAAACAGCGGATGATCGTCGGCGATGACCAGGCTCGGCATGCGCCTGTTTTACCCTTAGTCGCGCGGGCGGTCGAGTGGCACGCTGGACTTTCGTACGATGCGACCGCGCCGCCGGCGCGCTACAGTGCGGCGATGCACATGTTTTTGCGCCACCTGCCGATCGCCATGGCTGGCTTGCTCGCTGCCTGCGCCGGCATGCAGCCCCCGCCGGAGAACGCCATGCCCGATTTCCTTGTCAGTCCGGTTCGCGCCACCGAACATCGCGACAATGATGACTTGCTGAGCGCGGGACTCGGGCTCGCGGGCCTGGCGGGATTGCCCGCGCCGTTTGCCGATGCCTTGCACCCGACGCCGGCCGAATTGCGTCGGCGCGCGATCCAGATGAGCTGGAAAGGCATCGCCGACCTCGGCCCGCTCGGTGGTTATGGCCGCGTCTATGGCGCGGTGCCGGCTGTGCCGGGGCGCGAGTTCACGGCGTTCGCGCGCATTCCCGGCGCGAACGCGCCACATCGCGTGCTGCTGCAGGCGCCCGACGATTTCGATCGCAGTGCGCGCTGCCTCGTGGTCACGGCATCGTCCGGATCGCGCGGAATCTACGGCGCGATTTCGCTCGCCGGCGCGTGGGGCCTGCCGCGCGGCTGCGCGGTAGCCTACACCGACAAGGGCACCGGCTCTGGCTATTTCGATACCGCCGATGGCAGCGGCGTTGCGCTCGACGGCACGCGCGCAGCGGCGGGCCAGGCGCAACTCGAATTCGAACCGGCCCACGCGCCGCACGATGCCGGCATCGCGATCAAGCACCTGCATTCGGGCGACAATCCGGAAGCCGACTGGGGCCGGCATGTGTTGCAGGCCGCGCGGTTCGGCCTGGCCATGCTCGATCGCGCGTATCCGCAACTGGCGCCGTTCACGCCGCAGAACACGCGTATCCTCGCCACCGGATTGTCCAATGGCGGCGGCGCCGTGTTGCAGGCCGCGGGCATCGACACGGACGCGCTGTTGTCCGGCGTGGTGGCGATCGAACCGAACGTGCAGATGGCCGGGCATGGCCGCGCGCTGTACGACTATGCCACGCAGGCGGCGTTGCTGATGCCGTGCGCGCTGGCCGATGCGCGATTCCAGACCACGCCGCTCGCGCGCATGGCCGGTGCGATGCCGCCGCCGTTCGCGGCGCGCTGTGCCAGCCTGCATGCGGCGGGGCTGGTTGCCGGTGCTGATGCCGCTGCGCAGGCGCGCGATGCATTGGAACAATTGCACGCCAGCGGCTGGAGCGACGCGGTGATCGCGACGGGTGCGAGCACGACGGCATTCGATGTCTGGCGCGCGGTCGCCGCCGGTTACGCCTCGGCGTATTTGCGCCGCCCGGTCGGCGACATGCCGTGCGGTTTTTCGTATCGTGCCGTGAACGCGGCGGGCGTGCCGATGGATGATCCCGTGGCGCGCGCAGCGTGGTGGGCGGACGCCGGCGGCATTCCGCCGGGCAATGGCGTGGCGTTGGTGGGTGGCCTCGATGCAAGCGCGGACCCGACGTTCGCCGGCCTGCGCTGCCTGCGCGAACTATGGGAAGGCGATACGGCCGATGCGCACGCATTGCACGCATCGGTGTCCGCGTTGGCCGCGAAGATGCCGCGCGCGGACCTGCCGTTGTGGGTCGTGCACGGCGCAGACGATGGCCTGTTGCCGACAGCGTTCACGTCGGATCCCTACGTCGAATGGCTGCGCGCCGGTGGCCGCGCGCCGCGCTACTGGAAGGTCGCGCATGCGCAGCACTTCGACGCGTTCCTCGCCTTGCCCGGATTCGGTGACGCGCACGCACCGCTGATGCCGTTCGCGTATGCGGCGCTGGATCGCATGTGGGCGCACCTCGCGCAGGGCCAGGCATTGCCCGATGTGCCGGCGCCGCCGACGCGGCCGCGCGGTGCGGGTCCGCTGGATGCATCCATGCTGGGGCTGTCGGGCGCGCCGTGACGCGTGTCGAGTGCGGTGCGTTTCGCGGTTACCATAGGCGCCCCAGCCTGGAGACATCCGATGAGCGACCTGCAAGCCAACATCGTCACCAATCGCGGCACCATCCATCTGCAACTGTTCGCCGAGCAGACGCCGCTGACCGTGGCGAACTTCGCCAACCTCGCGCAACGCGGCTTCTACAACGGCAAGAACTTCCATCGCGTGATCCCGGATTTCATGATCCAGGGCGGCTGCCCGGAAGGTTCCGGCCGCGGCGGCCCCGGCTATCGTTTCGAGGACGAATGCCGGCCCGACCTCAAGCACGATCGACCCGGCGTGCTGTCGATGGCCAATGCCGGACCCGGCACGAACGGCTCGCAGTTTTTCATCACCCACGTGCCGACACCGTGGCTGGACGGCAAGCACACCGTGTTCGGACGCATCGTCGGTGCGGCGGACCAGACCGTGGTCGATGCCATCCGCGGCGGTGACACGATCGAATCCATCACCATCGTCGGCGATACCGCTCCGCTGTTCGACAAGATGAAGCCGCGCATCGAACAGTGGAATGCGACGCTGGACGCGCGCTGAAGTACGGCGCACGCATCGACGAAAAAGCCGCCTGAGGGCGGCTTTTTCGTGTCGCGGGGAAATTCCGCAAGCGGCCGCATCAATAGCGATGTTCCTTCGGGCGCGGATGCGGGTGCGGATGCCCGGCGCGTTCGGCTGCTTGCTGTCTCTTGGCCTGCGCTTCGCGGCGTTCTTCCACCTGCATTTCGCGCCGTGCCTGGCGCTGCTGCTCGGCTTGTGCCTGCATCCGCTCGCGACGCGCCTGCTGCATTTGCGCCATGCGCTGCTCGCGCCGCGCCAGCTGTTGTCCTTGCAGCGCCTGCACGTTGTTCTTGGCCAAGGCGCGCTCCGGTGCCTCGCTGCGTGCCGATTGCGCGCCGACTGGCGTGCGGGTGGCGGCCGATCGCGATGGCGCCGATGGCGCGCTCGTGGAAGGCAGAGGACGGTTCGCGGGCGTCGCCGTGGCCACGGCCGGGTTGGCGGATGCGACCGTTCCCGGCAGGGGGCGCGGGGCGACGGCAATCGGCGACACGACCGGCCCGAAATACACCGGTGCGTAGTATCGCGTCGTCCACCAGCCGGTGCCGAAGCCGAGCGTCATGCCGAATCCGAATCGCCAGGGCGAGGGCGCGTAGTACGCGACCGGTACCACGGGGACGGCGTATGGCGGGTAGTAGACGACCGGTGCGTAGGGTGGAGGCGGTGATCCCGGAGCGGCCGAGTACGCGGCGGAGGCGTAGTCGTAACCGTCCGCATCGAAGGCGGCGTCGGGCACGTCGCCCAGCCATTCGTCGTCGAGCAGGGCCGGGTCTGCGGCATCGTTGGCGGCAGTGGGCGATGCGCGAGGCGCCTGCGCATCGACGGGGACGTAATCGTCGTAAACGGTGCTTGCACTCGAGCGCGCAACTTCCGGCGCGCCGGCGAGGGGGGACGGTGTCGTGACGGAGGCCAGCGACGGGGCATTGTCCGCTGGCGTCGGCGCCAGCGACAGATCGCCGCGGAATGCCCATGCACCGGCGGCGATTGCCAGAAGCGCAGTGGCGGCGATCGCCGCGTTGCGCTTGCCGTGCGATGGCAGCGGGCGCAATGCCGGTTGGCGCAGCAGCGGTCGCGATGCGGCCAGGCGCTGGGAGGTTGGCGGTTCGGTGGAAAACGTCGCATCGGTTGCCGGCGCCAGCGGATGTACATTCGTTGTCCGCGTCGCCCGCGGCCTTTCCACCGGCGCTGCCTGCACCGGCAGCGACAATGTCGCACCTGACGCGACGATCGCGGGATGTCTGCCCAGATCCGCGACGAGATCCTGGCAGCTCTGGTAGCGATCGGCGGGATCCTTGGCGACCATCTTGGACAGGATGCGTTCGAGTTCCGGATCGACTTCTGAGTTGAGCGTGCGCACGTCCGGGATTTCGGCCTTGACCACTTCCAGCATCAAGCCGAGCGGGGATTCGTCGGTGAACGGCATGCGTCCGGCCAGGCACTCGAACAAGACGATGCCGAGCGAGAA
>JAFEFO010000027.1 GCA_018240565.1 Pseudomonadota bacterium
AAAATCCCTTCCAACGTCAGCAATATCACATGCAAAACCAGCAACGGCCACACCAACCACGTCGGAGTGCATACCACCATCACGGCGGTCTTGTTGCGCTCACTCAGCGCGCGGCGCCGATAGGTCGTGCTCAGTTTGCCGTCGTTGATTCTGTTGCCGCCGAAGCTCGCGCCTTGCCTATGACGATACCCGCTGGCCGTCGCCGCCGATACTTGCAACCCACGCAAGCGCGCAAGACAACACAGGAATGCGTCTTCCCCGATCGATCCGATCCATTCGGGAAACCCGCCCAAGTCGTTCCACAACTGGCGCGGCAGAAACAGGCAGGCGCCGATCGCATAGGCGACATCCGTGCGTGCGGGATCGAGGTTCGGCACCGGGTTGTAGAAAGGATCGAGCAGGCAGCCGCGATCGACCAATGCGCCGCTTTCCCAATCGTATTGCGGCAAGGTCAGGATACCGGCAGACCTTTCGCGTGCAGCCGCGAGCAAGGCCATCAGCGCATCCGGATACAAGGCCGCATCATTGTTGAGCAGCAATACGTATTCGCCGCGTGCCTGTGCGACCATGCGATTGTTGCCGATGCAGAAGCCGACATTGGTTTCGCTGGCGAGAATCTCCACCTGCGGGTAGTGCGCACGCAAGAACGCGACGGAATCGTCGCTGGAGGCATCGTCGTGAACGATGATTTCGATGGCAAGATCGCCTTGCTGGGCGAGCACCGAATCGATGCAATCGGTGAGGATGGCGGCACCGTTGAAGTTCGCGATACACACCGAGCAAACCGGCGTCGCTGCTCGATTTAGCGCTGGGTGGTGCTGAACCATGCCCACGTCCGTGCCAAGCCTTCGTCGAGATCCACCTGCGGCGACCATCCGAGCGAGCACGCGAGGTCGGCGCGCATTTCCACATACCGCATGTCCACTGCGCGGGTTGCGTCGTATTCGCGTCGCAACGTCCGACCGGTAACCTTCTCGATCAATCCGAACAGCGAATTGAGCGCGAAGCTGCTGCCACTGCTCGCATTCAGAACCTGCGCCGCGTGCGCGACGGGCGAGGCATCAAGTATCGACAAACACAAGCGCAGGAAATCGTCGATATACAGATAGTCGCGTCGCGACGTACCATCGCCCCACACGTGCAGGGTTTCGTTACGCATGAGCCTGCCGAGTGCGGCGGGAATGATGCCGAATCCCGCACGTTCGGTCTGTCCGGGTCCATAAAGGTTGGATGGGCGCAAAATCGTTGCACTACCCTGATATTGGGCGCACCAGGCGGCGATGAAGTTCTCTGCCGCGATTTTTCCGGCGCCGTGATACGAACGCGGAGCAAGCCGCGATGATTCATTCGCCGCGACGGCGGATTCGGCATCGTACAGCGAGCCTCCGGACGAAACGTAGAGCAGCGGTGTCGTGGAGTGCTCCTGCATGGCCTGCAGCAGTGCAAGTGTGGGCCTGAGGTTTTCGTCGAGTTCGGCGACCGGCCGGCCCACGCTGCTACCGGGCGTGGAAGCCGATGCCACGTGCACGACCGCGCGGCAGCGTTGCAGCAGCGGCAAAAAATCGCCTGGCTCGCGCCCCGCCATGACGTGCACTTCGACCCCGGTTCCGAACGCACTGCTCGCATGCCGGGAAACGGCAATCACGCACTCGCCGCGTGCGGTGAGTGCGTGCGTCAGACCCCTGCCAACGAAGCCGCTGGCGCCGAGGACGAGTACCGGATCAGCCATGTTCGCGTACCCCAAGCAGGCGCTGGTAGATGCTCACGTAGCGTGAAGCGCAATCGTCCCAGGTTCCAAATTCTCGGGAAATGCGTTCGCGCGCGGCGGCTCCCATGCGCCGGTTTGTGTCCGCGTCTTCAAGCCCCGCTACGGCTTGCGCGTACTCATCGGCGGATGCACACAATTTCCCGGTCACGCCATCTGCAACCATATCGGCGTGCGCTGGCATCCGTGATGCGATGATCGGCAATCCGGCGGCCATCGCCTCGAGCATTACCTGCGGGCGGCCTTCGGCGTGGCGACTCAGAGTGACAAGTCCCTGCGCATGCGGAAACCATTGCGTCGCGAGCTGTTCGGGCGTGGTTGCACCGTGGTAGCGCACCCACGCCGGCACGGCGACATTTTCCTGCATCGGACCGAACAAGTGCAGTTCGCGCGGCGCATCCCGGAACAGCGGCTCGGACCATTCGAAAAGCGATCCAAGTTTGTCCGCCGTCAGACGGGTGACAACAAGCCAGCACGCAACGGGCGCAGGGTCGCGTCGAATCCGATACCAACAAGGATCTATGCCGAACGGCACCGGCGTGACTTCGGCCAAGTCCCCGAACGCCGCCCGAAGTGGCGCGACCATCCAGTCCGCATTCGGGCAAATCGCGACTGCACGGCCACGGATCGCACGGCGCAGCATCCGTTGCATCATGGGTAAGCGCAGCAGCTTCATGTCATTGCCAAGCACCGTGATCAACGCGGGCTTTCGATTCGCGGGCAAAGGCATTGCGCACTGCAGCCAGTTGATGTGATACAGATCGCACTGCGCCTGCACGTACACGCGGCGCAAAGCGCGTAGCAGTCGGCCCACGACAATGACGCTCCGCACTTTGTGCTTCCGCAGCAAATGCGCGATGCCGCCGTGATCCATCAGCCTGCGGAGCCACGCCGTTTCCGTCGCGTTTACGGCGCTTCGAACGCCATCGGGTAATTCGCCGGGTGGCGACCACAAATCCAGTTCCATATCCGAGCTGCGAGCAATTGCGGCCGCCACGTTGCGAATGAAGATTCCCCGCCAATCCGATGCATCGCGCGGATACGATGTGCTCGTCATTAGCACGTGCATGGATTTTTCATCTCGCAAGCATGGGCCCGAACTTCTACTGGCCTTTTTGATACGTCAACGCCGTGATCTGCTCGGAAACCAGGCCGATCAGGAACACGATCACGGATGCCGCAAACAGCAGCACGCTCATATTGGTGAGCCGGTGCATGGTGATGTAGGTGTACAGATAGTGACCGAGGCCGAGCAGGAAGAAGACCGCGCTGGCGGGCACGAACAATTTCAGCGGCGAATACAGCGTGGCGATCTTGAAGATGATGAGCAGGAAACGCAGGCCATCGCGAATGGGCTTGATGTGGCTCTTGCCGACGCGCTGGTCGGCCTTGATCGGTACGTAGTCGACCGCGTAGGCGCTGCGGAAGAACGCCATCGTGCTGGTGGTGGGATAGGAAAATCCGTTCGGCAGCAGGTGCAGGAATTCGCGGAATTTGTCGGCGCGCGCGGCGCGGAAGCCGCTGGTCAGGTCCGCCACCGCATGACCGGTCATCTTCGAAGCGAGCCAATTGTAAAAGGTGTTGGCGACGCCGCGCCCGACGCCGGCCTGCCCGGACCAGTCGCGTGCGCCCACGACCATGTCGAAGCCATCGTCGATGCTTGCCACGAGCCGGGCGATGTCGGCCGGATCGTGCTGGCCGTCGGCATCCATGAACACGAGGGTTTCGCCCCTGGCCGCGCGCGCGCCGCGCTTGATCGCCGCGCCATTGCCCATGGAATAGGGCTGGCGCAACACGGTCACGGCATGCTCGGCGCAAACTTGCGCGGTGGCGTCGGTCGATCCGTCGTCCACGACGAGGATTTGCGCATTCGGCTGGGCCGCGCGCAGGCGCGGCAGCAGGCCGGCCAGTGCCGCCGCCTCGTTTTTTGCCGGTAATACGATGCTGATCACGCTTGCTCGCCGGGTTTCGGGGGTAGACTCGGGCCGCGCCCGGGGTTTGCGGCCAAGAGTAACCGCCGGCCCGGGTGAACGCCAGCACGGGAAAGGGATACAATCCCGGCCGGTTTTGCGGTACATTCTGCCGTAGTTTCGGGGATTTACGAAGGATTCTTATGGCGACGCAGATGAATCCTGCCGCTGTCGCCGGGTTGACCGGCGTCGCCCGGCGCCTGGTGGTGGAAGGCACGATCAGTGACGTGGATGCGCGCCGCGCGGTCGAGTCCTCGCTCAAGCAGAAAATCCCGCTCGGCAGCTACCTCATCGAACAGGCCCTGGCCAACGGCCAACAGGTGGCGATGGCCGCCTCGCAGGAATTCGGCGTGCCGCTGTTCGACGTGGATGCGCTGGATCTGGCGCAAGCCCCGATCAAGCTGGTCAGCGAAAAACTGATCACCCAGCACAAGGCCCTGCCGCTGTTCAAACGCGGCAATCGTCTGTATGTCGGCGTGACCGATCCGACCAACCTGCACGCGCTGGACGAGATCAAGTTCCAGACCAACCACACGGTGGAACCGATCCTGGTCAGCGAAGA
>JAFEFO010000028.1 GCA_018240565.1 Pseudomonadota bacterium
ACGTTCACGTCGCTGCCGGAGGTTCCCGGTAATGCAGGTCAGACGACGACTTTGTGCGACGCCGTGCCGCTGAACGATCAGATTGCGACCTGCACTGTCGACAACTTCGACGCGGGCACTTCAAACGTGATCGTCGCCAGCTACTCGGGCGACACGAACAACGCACCGTCGGACAACGCCATCGGCAGGATTTTCGGCAGTGTGAGCATATCGACCATCGATCAACTCGTGTACCAGTCCGTTACGGAAAGCGCTACGGCAAACCCTGTACAGACGGGACAGCCTGTCGATCTGACGGCGTCGATTCAGGGCGGCAAGGCCGGTGATACAGTGACGTTTTACGATGGCAGGGCCACGCTGTGCGCGAGTGTCCCGGTCGTTGTCGAACAGGATCATCAGGTGGCGCGCTGCTCGGCTCAGTTTGCCACGGCGGGGCCGCATCCGCTCATGGTTGGATATGTCAACACAGGCGTTGGCGGTGCGTCCGATCCCCTGATCATGAATGTCGTTTCCGCGAGTGCCTTCGACGCCGACCAGTTCGCGCTGACGGGTTCGTGGTACAACCCGCCGACCTCGGGGCAGGGGCTTGAACTGGAGGTTTATCCGGATTTGAACGGCCCCGGAAATGCGCAACTGTTCGGTGGCTGGTTCACTAACGATGCGGCAGGCAATCCGCAGTGGTACACCTTGCAGGGAAATCTGTCGTCGAGTCATGGGTCGACGTACCCGCTCGCGATCGGCGAAACCACGGGCGGCAATTTTGATGCGCCGCCGATAACCCAGGCTAGCGCATATGGTACGGCGACACTGACGTTCTACGATTGCACCCACGCGGCGTTGGCTTACAAGTTCAACGATGGCCGCAATGGCACGATTCCGTACGTGCGTCTGACGCCGGCGACGGGATGCAGCACTGCGGTACCGGCCCAGCCGGTGGCGCCGTCGGCCAACTACGCGGACGTGCAGCGCTCGGGTGCGTGGTACGACCCGGCGACGTCGGGGCAGGGCCTGATGATCGACATCGTGCCGTCGATCAATACGTTTTTCGCCGCCTGGTACACCTATGCGCCACAGAGCAAGGGCCTGACCGGCGCCCTCGCGCAGCGCTGGTTCACTCTGGAGGACAACAGCTACACGCTCGGCGACTTGAATCTGACCGGGGTGCCGATCATCCAAACGAGCGGCGGCATCTTCAATCAGCCGTCGAATGTCGCCAATGCCCAGGTCGGCACGGCACAAATAGACTTCACCTCGTGCACGACCATGACGCTGACTTACGCTTTCACGCAAGGCGAATTCAGCGGCTTGAGCGGAACGATTCACGAAAGAGCGATCGTACCGCTGACGGGTTGCCAGTAATTCGAATTCATCCAGTCAGCGGTGTCAGCCTCTCGCCAACCATCGCGTCGGCAAGTGCGAGATCGACCTGATCGAGCGCAGATTTGCCGTTGGTGAGTTCGCGCAGGATCGCGGACTGGATTTCGCCGCGTTCGAATGCAACGGAGTAGGGCAGGCGCGAGAACGTGACCATCCAGTAACGTGGCACGAAGTGACCAGGTTTGCGCGCGGCAAGTTCGCGGCCCAGGTCACGCATCAACAGGAAATGCGGATCGGCGACGCTGTGGCGCATCTCGACGTAATTTTCCAGCGCCATCGCGGCGATGGCGTCGGCGTTGGGTTTGCGCCGGTGCTGGAATTGCGCAAACGCGGAGTCGAAGTCGTTTTCGGTATCCCGCAGGAGATCGGCGAGTTCCACCGCGTCCTCGAATCCGCAGTTCATGCCCTGGCCGTGGAAGGGCACGATGGCGTGGGCGGCGTCGCCGATCAGCAGGGCGCGACCATCCTGATGCCAGCGGTCCAGGTACAGCGTGCCGAGGATACCGGTCGGGTTGGCGACGAAGTCTTTTTTCAGATCGGGAATCAAGGGCTGCGTATCGGCGAAGTCGCGCGCGAACAGCGCGTGCGCGTCGGCGCCGGTGCGCACCGTATCGAATCCAGGATTTCCGCAATTGGGCATGAACAAGGTGACGGTGAAACTGCCTTCTGCGTTGGGCAGGGCGATGCACATGTAGTTGCCGCGCGGCCAGATGTGCAAGGCGTTGGGTTCGATGGCGAATCCACCAGCATCGCTTGGGGGAATCTCCAGTTCCTTGTAGCCATGCTCCAGCGGCTCGAAACGCTCGCCGAGTGATGAATGCTTGGACATCGCGCCGCGCAGGGCCGAGCCTGCGCCATCCGCTCCGATCAGCGTCGTCCAGTCATGCACGCGCGCAACATTGCTGTCGTCGCGCAGCGTCATGTTCGATTTTCCCCAATCCACGGCGTCCAGGCGCTGGCCGAAATGGATGCGCGCGCCGGCCGCTTCGGCGGCGTCGAGCAGGGCCATGTTCAATGCGCCGCGGCTGACCGACCAGATGACTTCCGAGTCGTCGCGGCCATAGCGCAGCAATTCGGTGTGGCCGTCCAGATGATGCACCATGCGACCGCGCATCATCACGGCGATCGGTTCGATGTGCTTTTGCAGCCCGGCGACGCGCAGGCCGTGCCAGCCGCGCTCGGCCAGGGCCAGATTGATCGAACGCCCGCCAAGGAAACCGTGGATGCGCGGATCGGGCCGGCGCTCGAACACGCTGACGGAAAATCCACGCTGCGCGAGCAGGGTGGCGGTGAGCGCGCCGACCAGGCCGGCGCCGACGAGGGTCAATTCGGGTTTCATGCCGGCAGTGTAGCAGCCGCCCCGACCGTGACTTCCGGGGGATAGGCAGTGCGGATGTCTGCAATATGCTGCGTACTTTCAGCAAGGGGATTTCCATGCGCCGCATTCGCCTGATTGCCTTGATCGCCGTAACGTGCGCCGTGTGCGCGCCGCTGTTTGCTGCCGACAAAGCCGATGCAGACAAGCACGAAACCAGGGAATCCTCCACCGCTCCGGTCAAGGCACAGAAGGTCGAAACCGCGGGCAGCGTTTCCGTCGAGGGCAAGAAGCTCGATTACAAGGCGATCGCCGGCACCATCCTGCTTACCGGCAAGGACGAGGACAAGGACGATCCGACCGCGAGCATCTTCTACGTCGCCTATTTCAAGAGCGGCGTGGACAGCGCGCGGCGTCCGTTGACCTTCCTCTACAACGGCGGACCGGGTTCATCCACGGTGTGGCTGCACATGGGCGCGTTCGGGCCCAAGCGCGTGATCACGCTCGACGATCAGCACACGCCGGCGGCGCCCTACCAGCTCGTCAACAACGACTACAGCCTGCTCGACGCCTCGGACCTGGTGTTCATCGACGCGCCCGGCACCGGTTTCTCGCGCCTGCTGGTCAACGAAAAGGACAAGGCCAAGCGCGCGGCGGCGATGAAGGAGCGCGGCAAGGAATTCTACGGCGTCGATCCGGATGCGCAGGCCTTCGCCCAGTTCATCACGAAGTTCCTGACCGAATACGGACGCTGGAATTCGCCGAAATACCTGTTCGGCGAAAGCTACGGCACCACGCGTTCGGCGGTGTTGGCCAACGTGCTCACGACCGAGCAGAGCGTGGACCTGAACGGCGTGATCCTGTTGTCGCAGATCCTGTCGTTCGCCAACGACATCGATGCGCCGCAATACAACCCCGGCGTGGACCAGCCCTATGCGCTGGCGCTGCCGACCTATGCGGCCACGGCGTGGTACCACAAGAAATTGCCGAACCAGCCGGCGCAGCTAGAGCCGTTCCTGAAGGAGGTCGAGCACTTCGCGATGACCGACTACACGGTCGCGCTGGCGGCAGGCGCGACGCTCGATCCGGCGCAGCGCAAGGCGGTCATCGCCAGGCTGCACGAGTACACCGGCTTGCCCGAGTCCTACATCGACAAGGCGGACCTGCGCGTGTTTGGCGGCGAGTTCGAGAAGACGTTGCAGGACTCGGCGGACCTGACCACCGGGCGCCTGGACTCGCGCTTTTCCGGCCCGAGCATGGATCCGCTGGAGCAACAGGCGGCCTACGACCCGCAGGCGGCGGCGATCAGCTCGGCCTATGTGTCGATGTTCAACGACTATGCGCGGCGCACGTTGAAGTTCGGCGACGGCATGACCTTCCACGAGTTCGGCAATGTCTACCCGTGGGACTGGAAGCACCAGATGCCCGGATTGCCGCCGGGTTTCTTCCCGGCCTCGACCAATGTCATGTCGGATCTGGCGGTGGCGATGAAATACAACCCGCAGTTGCATGTCTTGCTCAGCGGTGGGTATTACGACCTCGCCACGCCGTATTTCGCGGCGGTGTACGAAATGCGCCACCTGCCGATTCCGGCGAAGTTGCAGTCAAACATCGAATACGCATTCTTCCCCTCGGGCCACATGGTCTACGCGCACGAGGAGTCGCTGAAGAAGTTGCACGATGTGACGGCGGCGTTCATTGGCCGCACGGACAATTTGGGTAAATAAAGAGCTCCGGGGAGATCTCGTCATTCCGGCATGGTCGAGCGTCGGCGACAGCCGACCGAGGGGAATCCAGGTGCCAAGGATGGCATCCATGCAGTCTGGATACCGGCAGTCCCTGCCGGTATGACGGCATAAATCAAGCAGCGCCGATTCCCGGTACGCGCTTGTGCAATTCGCCTTCCGGAAAACCCAGCGCCTTGGTGATCTGCACCAGGAAGCGCTGCTCGCCGGGGCGGATGCGCGCATCGGCGCCCGCCAGACGCAACAAGCCGGAGTACAGGCGTTCGACTTCGGCTGATCCGGGTTTGAACTCCCCGAGTAGACGCCGCGCGTCCGCATTCGCATCGTAGTCGCGCCGGCAGCCGGTGGCAAAGGCTTCGGTGGCGACTTGGCGTGCCCGCGCGTTGAGTTTGAGTTCATCCATCAAGGTATTCGTAAAGGTGGCTTCCTCGGATGACACCACGCCATCGGCGCGCGCCATTGCGCCAAGCAGGCCGAATGACACCTGGATCAGCAATTCCTGGCGCGGATCGAGTTTGCCGCTGAACAGTTCGCCGAACGCGTTCCTGACGTCGCGGAACAGGTTGCCGCCGCCTTCGACACGGTTGGACATGAACGCTCCCTCCCCATGGATGGGCAGATGTTGCGCCAGTTCAAACGAAATGAAAAGACGGCAGCGTCAGTGTTGCGATTTCACCCAGCGCTCGTACTGTGCCTTGGAAATGGCGTTGGCATGGTGCGCGATATAGTCGAAATCGTTGAGCAGCGGTGGATAGGCGTTGGCTTCTTCACGGGTAATCTTGCCGTTGTGGTTCGCGTCGAGCGTGGCAAACGCCGGCGGCGGGCCGTAGTGGTCGGCGGGCGGCTGGCCCGAGGTCAGCGTGACGCGCGTGCCGTCGGCCTGGGTGAAGTGCACGGTCTGGTCCTGGGCGAAGGCGCCGGTGCTGGCGATCAGCATGCCGGCGGCAAGCAAGGCGAGGGTGCGGTTCATGGAGGTCTCCTTTGCGGATGAGTCGATCGCACGTCCGCGCACGGGCACAATAGGCGATGTCGGCATGAGCGAGGCGTACGCATGGCAAGACCCGCATCCTGCGGCGAAGTTCGGATTTCCGCGCAACAGGCGCGCAATCTGCAGCTGGCCGTTCAGGGACTGCTCACGCCGCCGCGCGCACGCGCCACCCGTGCGCGCCTGCTGGCGACGATCGCGCGCATGCGCCTGTTGCAAATCGACACGATCAACGTCGTTGCGCGCAGTCCGTATCTCGTGCTGTTCTCGCGCCTCGGCCACTACGAGCCGCACTGGCTGGACGAGGCGCTCGCGCGCGGAAAAATCTTCGAGTGCTGGGCGCACGAAGCCTGCTTTGTAGCGATGTCCGACTACGCCCTGCACCGGGGCCAATTCGACGCACGTGCCAGACACTGGGCGCACCAACGCGCGGCGCGCATGCACCGCGAACATCGCGCATCGATGGACAAGCTGCTGGCGCATATCCGCGACAACGGCGCGGTGAAGTCTTCCGATTTCGAACGCAAGGCGGCGGCCCAGCCGGGTTGGTGGGAATGGAAGGACGAAAAGCGCTGGCTCGAAGCCTGGTTCGCGCTCGGCGAGTTGATGATCGCGCGACGCGACAACTTCCAGCGCGTCTACGACCTCACCGAGCGTGTGCTGGCGCACGCGAAAATCGATGCAACCCTCCTGCCGGCGGCCGACACGACGCGCGAGTTCATGCTGGGCGCCGTGCGCGCGCTGGGCATCACGCAGGCGCGCTGGATCAACGATTATTTTCGCAGCAGGCGCAAGCTCAAGGATGCGGACCTGGATGCCCTCGTCGGCGGCGGCGAACTGGTCCGTGTGACCGTGCGCGGCTGGGACAAGCCCGGCTTCGTGCACCGGGACAATCTGCCCTTGCTGGCGCGTGCGCAGCGATCAGCCTTGCGCGCCACGCACACGACGCTGCTGTCGCCGTTCGATCCGGTAGTGTGGGATCGCGAACGCGCGTTGGCGATGTTCGGATTCGACTATCGACTGGAGTGCTACACGCCCGCGCACAAGCGTCGCTTCGGATACTTCACGCTGCCGATCCTGCATCGCGGGCAATTGATCGGCCGGCTCGATGCGAAGGCACACCGCGACGACGGCGTGTTCGAGATCAAGTCGATTCATCTGGAAAGCGGCATCGAGGCAGACGACGGCTTGGTTGCAGAGGTCGCTGCTGCGATCCAGGCTTGCGCCGACTGGCACGCGGCGTCGCGCATTGTCATACGCAAGTCCGATCCGGCGGCGTTTGCGAAGCGCTTGCGCATGGCGATTACTTCGCCCTCGCGTGCTCCCCCGGCTGGTAGGTCCCGACCCGCGAGCGAAACGGAATCGCCAGGCGGTTCCAGCCGTTGATCGCGATGATCGCAAACGACAGGTCCGCGAGTTCCTTGTCGGTGAAATGCTGGCGGCATTCGTCGTAGATCGAATCAGGCACGTCGTGCGTGTCGGCGATGCGCGTCAGCGCTTCGGTCCAGGCCAATGCTGCGCGTTCGCGCGCGCTGTAGAACGGCGCTTCGCGCCAGGCATCGAGCAGGTACAGACGCTGCTCGGTCTCGCCGGCGGCACGTGCGTCCTTGCTGTGCATGTCCAGGCAATACGCGCAGCCGTTGATCTGCGAGGCGCGCATCTTCACCAGTTCCAGCAGCGCGTGCTCGATGCCGCAGGCGTCGACATGCGCCTGCAATGCGCGCATCGCCGCAAAGCCGCCGGGCGATGCCGCGGCGTAGTTGATGCGTTGGCTCATGGGATTCTCCTCTTCAGTGGAACGGCACCGGCGCGTGCTCGGACGGCGCAGGGTGCATGAAGAAATCGTGCAGGTATTTCTCGCCTTCGTCGTCGAGGATGGTGACGATGGTCTTCAATTGCGGATGCTGCTCGCGGATACGCCGCGCGGCGATCAAATGCGCGCCCGAGCTGGGCCCGCAGAAAAGTCCGCGCGTGCGCGCGAGTTCGCGCATCTGCGCCACCGCATCCGCGCTCGCCACCGCGGTTTCGCCACTGACGAGGTTGCGATGGCGGGCGAAGATACCCGGCACGAAGCCATCGGAGATGCCCTCGATCTGGTGCAGCGCGACTTCGCCGCAAAGTATGGTGCGCGATTCGCTCGGCTCCATTGCAAAAAGGCGCACGTTCGGATTGACCTTGCGGAAGGCCTGGCCGACGCCGATCAGGGTGCCGCCGGTGCCCACGCCATGCACGAACGCATCGGGCACGCGCCCGGCGGGCAACTGCGCGAGGATTTCCGGACCGAGCCACTCGCGGTTTTCCTCCACGTTCCATTCCGACTCGAACTGGCCCGGGAAGAAGAAACCCGGCTGGCGCCCGAGTTCGCGTGCGCGCTCCAGCGCCGCGTTGACGTGGAAACTGCCGCAGAACAGCACCTCGGCGCCAAACGCGCGCGAGATCGCCACGCGTTCGCTCGACAGACCTTCCGGCATCACGACGAGCATGCGGTAGCCCTTGACCGCGGCGACCATCGCGAACGCATTGCCGGTGTTGCCGCTGGTCGCCTCGACGATGGTGTCGCCGGGCTTTAGCTGGCCGCTCGCCTCGGCGCGCTCGACGATGTACTTGGCGATGCGCGCCTTGATCGAGCCGGAAGGATTGAGGAACTCGCACTTGGCGAAGATGCCGTCGATCTCGAGCAGCGGTGTATCGCCGATGGCGTCGAGGATGGTCGTGGAGACGGATGTGTAACGCGTGGCCATCGCGGCGCTCCTGTCAACGCTCCAGGTAGGGCAACTTGTCCGGCACGCCGTCCCACTGTTTGGCGTCGGGCAACTCGTCGATCTTGGTCGCGATCACCGGCCAGATGCGCGCCAGTTCGGCATTGATGCCGAGAAAGTTTTCCATGCCGGCGGGCACGTCCTGTTCGGGAAAGATCGCCTCGGCCGGGCATTCGGGCACGCACAGCGTGCAATCGATGCATTCCTCCGGATCGATCGCAAGGAAATTCGGGCCTTCGTGGAAGCAGTCCACCGGGCACACTTCAACGCAATCGGTGTACTTGCACTTGATGCAGTTGTCGGTGACGACGTGGGTCACGATGGCGGCCGGAGGAGGTGGGGCATCGGCAATTATGCGCTGGCGACGCGAAGAATTCCTGACGCACGTCAAGCGCGGGGCTGGTTGCTACAGGAAAATTCGTGCGCACAAACAAAAAACCAACCGTTTCCGATTGGTTTTTCAGTGATGCGTGTGGTGGAGCGGAGGAGGATCGAACTCCCGACCTTCGCATTGCGAACGCGACGCTCTCCCAGCTGAGCTACCGCCCCACGTTGAAACCGCCGATCCCTGGCGGGCGCGCATCATACATGCTCGGATGCGCTGGATTCAAGGAATGCGCGCAGGGCGGAGTAGTCGTTGGCGAGCGGATCGGCATGGGAAGGCCGTGCCAGCAATTGCGCCAAGGCCGGCGGGACGTCGACGTGGCGACCGATCAGCGGCTCGACGATGGCCTCGAACTTGGCCGGATGTGCGGTGGCCACGGCGCACCAGTCGCCGTCGGCGCCGTCCGCGCGCAGGTTTTCCAGTGCGCGGATCGCACAGGCGGTATGCGGACAGAACACTTCGCCATGCCGGGCGTACCGTTCGCGGATGGTGGCGCGAATCGCCTCGTCGTCGACCCATTGCACCGGGAAATCACGGCGCAGTTGCGCCGCGTCCGGATACAGCCAGCGCAGGCGCTCGAAATTGCTCGGCGCGCCGACATCCATGGCATTGGCGAGCGTGGCGATGCTCGCGCGCGGCGCGTACTCGGCGCCGGCGAAAAAGTCCGGCAGGGTGCGATTGGCATTCGTCGCCAGCGCGATGCGCCCGATCGGCAAGCCGATGGCGCGTGCCAGCACGCAGGCCAGCGCATTGCCGAGATTGCCCGTGGGCACGACAAAGTTCAGATCCGTTGCATGCGTGCGCTGATGCGAAAGTGCGGCGTGCGCGTAGTACGCCATCTGCGGCAACAGGCGGCCGAGGCTGATGCTGTTGGCGGAGGACAACGACAGCCACGCGCGCAGTGGCATGTCGGCGAATGCCTGCTTGACCATCGACTGGCAATCGTCGAAGGAGCCGGCCACACGCAGTGCGCTGACGTTGCCGCCGAAGCAGCCGAGCTGGTGTGCCTGGCGTTTTGAGACGCGGCCGTCGGGATACAGGATGACGACGCGAAATTCCGGTCGGCCGTGAAATGCTGCCGCAACTGCCGCGCCGGTATCGCCGGAGGTGGCGACGAGTATCGTCAGTGGGCGCATCGCCGGGCGGATGATGCGGCGCATGCAGGCGGCGAGGAAGCGTGCGCCGAAATCCTTGAACGCGGCGGTCGGGCCGTGGAAGAGTTCGAGCACGGAGTCCCGTGGGGTTGCCAGTGCGCGCAAGGGCGCGGGGAACGTGAACGCTTCGGCGCAGATCGAATCCAGTTCCGGTGCGAGCGCATCGCCGGCAAAAAATGGTGCGAGCAAACGCGCGGCGACATCCGGCAGCTTGATGCAATCGGTGAATGCGTCCGAAGCAAGACGTGGCAACGCATCCGGGACGTACAGTCCGCCGTCGGGTGCCAATCCCGCGGCGATGGCGTCGCTCAAACTCGTCGCGGGCGCGGTGCCTCGCGTGCTGGTGAATTTCATGCGATCACCTTCGCGGCGGGGCCGTTGACCGGCGAGACGAAGGCATCGCTTTCCAGACCGGCGGCAGCAAACGCTGCGCGCATGGCGGGTGCGGCGGCTTGTGCCTGGGCGCGCGATTCGAACCACGCAAAAATGCTCGGGCCTGCGCCGGAAATGCTCGATCCCAGAGCGTCGTGATCGAGCGCGGCCTGTTTGACCTGCGCGAAGCCGGCGATCAGCGGCGCACGCCGCGGCTCGACCAGCACATCGTGCAATCCTGTGCGCACGAGTGCGGCATCACCGCGGCGGCAACCCTCGAGGAACAAGGCAAGGTTTGCGCTCTGCGCGACGAAATCGCCGATCACATACGCGCCTTTCAAGGCTTCGCGCGCACGGCGCGTTTCCAGTACCGCGTGCGGATGCACAAGCACGCAGTGCCAGGCATCCGGGACGCTGATCGGGATGATCCGATCGGCGGTAGTCAACGCAACACCGCCGACCAGCATCGGCCCGACGTTGTCGCCGTGGCGCCCGCCGCTGGCGACGCACTCGCCGGCGAGCGCGAACGGGTACAACGCCTCGCGCGACAGCGGCGCGTCGAGCAGGGCATTGGCGGCGACGAGTGCGGCGACGCAGCTCGCCGCCGAACCGCCCATGCCCGATCCAAACGGGATGCCCTTGTCGAGTTCGATCGCGAAACCGAAGGGCAATTGCAGCACGTCGCGCAGCGCGATCAATGCCGCGCCGGCGGTGTTGCGCGCGGCATCCATCGGCAGATTGTCGAGGCCGCGGATGGCGTCGATGCGCACATCGCGCGCATCGATGCGATGCACCGTGACGCGATCGCCGGGGCCGTCGATGGTCTGGCCGAGGATGTCGAAACCGACACCGAGGTTGCCGATGGAGGCGGGTGCAAAGGCGGTGGCGTGCATTGCCGGCATCATACCCGCGCACCCAGCGACGCCGCGACGCGCAACAAGTCGGCGAACACGCCGGCGGCGGTGACGTCGGGGCCGGCGCCGGGGCCTTGCACCACGAGCGGGTTGTCGCAGTAGCGGCGTGTAGTGAACTGCACCACGTTGTCGGTCAGGCGCAGGTTCGCGAACGCATGCGTGCGCGGCAATTCGACCAGGCCGACGCGCGCGTGACCGTCGCGATCGAGGCTGGCGACGTAGCGCAGCACGCGTCCGTTCGCCTTTGCCGTCTCCACACGCTCGCGCATCGGTTCGTCGAGTTCATCCAGTCGCTCCATGAACTGCTCGCGGCCTGCGCCTTGCAGCGCGGCCGGCACGAGGTTTTCGACCGTGACATCGGCGAGCGACAACTCGCGCCCGGCCTCGCGCGCGAGGATCACCAGCTTGCGCGCGACATCCACGCCGGAAAGGTCATCGCGCGGATCGGGTTCGGTGTAACCCAGCGCATGGGCTTCGCGGATCAGGTCGGAAAACGCCGCGCTGCCATCGTAGCGGTTGAACAGCCACGCCAGCGTGCCGGAGAAAATCCCTTCGACCGCGACGAGTTCGTCGCCGGTATCGAGCAGGTCGCGCAAGGTCTGGATGATGGGCAGGCCGGCGCCGACCGTGGCCTCGTAGCGAAAGCGCGCGCCACCGGCGGCGGCGGCAGAGCGGATCGCGCGATAGCGTTCGATCGGTCCCGCGCCGGCCTGCTTGTTCGGCGTGATCACGTGGATGCCGGCGGCAAGCCATTGCGGGTACTGCGCGGCAACCGCGTCGCTGCCCGAACAATCCAGGATCACCGTGTGCGGCAGGTGCGCGGCAATCAGGTGTTTCATGAATCCATCGATGTCGTTGTCGACGAAATCGGCGTCGCGATCGCGCCAGCTGGAACCCAGGTCCTTCTCGTCGGCGAGCAGGTATTTCGTGGACAGGATCGCGCGCAGGCGCAGGTCGAGCCCGGCGTCGCGGCGCAGGCGCGGCGCGGCGGTCGAGATCTGGTCGAGCAGGGCCGCGCCGACCTTGCCCGGGCCGATCAGGCCGACTGAAATCGTGCGCGGCGACAGCCAAAAAGCTGCATGCGCGGCACGCAGCGCGACGGTGGCCTGATCACGCGCGATCGCGACCGAAATGTTGCGCTCCGACGCGCCCTGCGCGATGGCGCGGATATTGATGTGCGAACGCGCCAACGCGTCGAACAGGCGCGCGGCGACGCCCGGCGTGCCGGCCATGCGATCGCCGACCGCGGCAAGCACGCTGATGTCGCGCGCGACATGCACGGCATTGATCTGGCCACTGGCCAATTCGCGCGCAAACGCGCCTTCCACCGCTGCGCGCGCACGGTCCGCGTCGGCGGACTTGACCACGCAACTGATCGAATGCTCGGACGAACTCTGCGAGATCATCGCCACCGACACGCGCGCCGCGCGCAACGCCGCGAACACGCGCTCGGCGGTGCCGGGCACGCCGAGCATGCCGGTGCCTTCGACTTCGAGCAGGGCAAGGTCGTGGGCGAGGGTGATGCCCTTGACCGGGCCGTTCGCATCGCCGCTCGCATCGATGCGCGTGCCCGGATGCTCGGGCCTGAAGGTATTGCGGATGTGGATCGGCAGGTTGCGCGCGATGGCCGGCGCCATCGTTTGCGGATGGATCACCTTGGCGCCGAAATAGGCGAGCTCGCAGGCTTCGTCGTAGCTCATCGCCGCCAGCGTCACGGCTTCCGGTTCCACGCGCGGGTCGGCGCTGAGCACGCCATCGACGTCGGTCCAGATATGCAGTTCTTCGCTGCCGGACAAGGCGGCGAAGATCGCGCCGGAAAAATCGCTGCCGTTGCGGCCAAGCACGGTGTCGCGGCCCTGCTCATCGCGCGCGACGTAGCCGGTGACGACGATGCGATCCTGCGCATGTTCGCCGCGCCAGGCATCGAAACGCTGGCGTGTGGCGTCCCAGTCGACGGCCGCGCCGAGTTCTTCGTGGCGAACGACCAGCACCTCGCGCGCATCGAGCAGGGCGTAGTTGGCGCCGAGCATGCGCAGGCAGGCGTGCAACAGGTGGGCGGACCATATCTCGCCGTTGCCGCTCAGCGCTTCGGCGATGCCGTGGCTGGCACCGCGCAACACGGCTATCGCATTGATGGTTTCGGCGAGTTCGCCGAAGCGGCCTTCGATCCACTCGCACGATGGACCGGCGGCGGCGCCGAGCAGTTCGCGTGCGGTATCGAGGTGGCGCCGGCGCAGCGCGTCGAACGGTTTGCGCCAGTTCGCGTGACCATGCGCCGCGGCATCGGCGCAATCCAGCAGGGCGTCGGTCACGCCGCGCATCGCCGACACCACGACGATTTGCCGGGTTTCTGGACGCGCTCGCACCAGTTCGGCGACGTGCCGGATGCACGCGGCATCGGCCAGCGAGGACCCGCCGAACTTGTGCGCGATGCAGGCGGGTCTGGAATCGGAATGATGCATGGTGCCTCCGTCGGGGGCGCCACAGTCGTCGCGGATGGGGTTGCCCGCATCCTCGACGAGGTGCGGGCCGGGCGTGGGTTTCGCTATGCGCGCACGACCGACCGCACCACGGTTGTGGTGGTAGTCATCGTAATCATCGGCGAGTGCGCGCGCATGCGGCAAGTGGAACCGATGCGACGGGCGAAGTCAAGATTCCAGTGCATTGTGATCGACCAGGGGCGGGTGCCAGCGTGCGGCATGTGCTCAAGGATGCGTGTCGGCAAGGATCTGCAGGATTCGCCCGGCGATCGATTGCACCTTGTACTGGTCGATGACATTCACGTTGTCGTCGTTGTACATCGTGGCGACGAAGTAGGGCGATGCACCGGCGTTTTCGAGCAGCCACGCGTGCGTGAGGACATTGAATTTGCCGTTGGCGGATGAAAGGCTTCCGCCCTTGTACCAGGCACGATCCCAGCGGTTGCGCACATACGGCTGAGCGACTTGCGCACCCATCGCGGCGTCCACGGTCTGGAAGGCTTCCGATCCCTGTGGCAAACGGCGGTTGGCCGCATACGCAGCGCATACGTCCAGCGGCGAGGCGTGCCAGGTGCCGGAAACCAGCAGGCCAAAATTCGCATAGCTTCCCAATGTGTTGCCGCGCGGCTCGATCTGCTGCGCGAGGAACTGGTTCTGATAAGCCTCCGTGCCGTTGACGTAGGATTGTGAAGTCGCGAGCGGAAAACTGTAGATCAACTGGAATTGTTCGCTGATATCGAGCAGTGGCTTGAGGACATCCGGATTGGCGACGCCGGAGGCATCCACCGCCGCGTTCAGGCGCGTGCGGCCCACGCGCTGGTGCATGAGGTCGGTGGCGGTGTTGTCGCTGTTGGCCATCATGAACGTGGCGAGGTCGGGAATGGGAATCGACGTGCCCAGCGGCTCGCTGTTGAGCTGGCCGCCGAGGGCGAGGCGATCGGCGGTCAAGGTCACGGATTGCGTCGAGGACAGCGCGCCGTCGGCGATCATTCGGCCCATACCGTACAGCACCCAGTTCTTGAAGATCGATGCGGTGGCGAGCAGCGTTCCGGCGTTGCGTTGCGTGATGGCGCTGCACTGGCCGTTCGGCTGGATCTTTGCGACCAGCACGCCGACGCCCGCGGCCAGCGTCAGGGCCTTGTCGGCGGCCTGATCCAGGGTGAGGGCCTTGTCTTCGTTGTACATCACGCTGTCGCCCAGATTCGACAGCGTGAGATAGGTGATCAGGCGACTGCCGGTGTACTGCGACTGGAAGACGAGGAATCCTTTGGGGTTTGCAGCGATATCGCCCTGGATCACCAGGATGCCGCCATACGGAGTGAAGGCGACGACGTCGACGATGCGCGCATTGGGGTAGTACGGACGCAGCGAAGTGTTGAGCCAGTTCGCGATGTTGTTGGCGTCGAATCCGGTCAGATGTTGTGCCACTTCGGCGGCGGTCGTCGTTTCGCCCGTGGCCATCTCGTCGACGAACCATTGCACGTGGCTGGCGGGAGATCCGGCGGGCAACTGTGCTTTGCCCGCGACCAACGGGAAGCGTTGCGTGAAATTCGGCGGGTCAAAGCCGTCCACGTAGATGTCGTCGGTGATCGCGTGCGCCAATGACGCGCACGACAACAAGACAAGCAAGCTGATGGCGTGTTTCATGTGATCCCCAGGCCGCAAAAGCGGCAAACACCCCCGGCGCCTATTCTGGCGCAATCGGATGCAAATGCAACTGCGAAGCGCAGTGCGGGTCAGACGGGCAGATGCGCCATCAGCGCATCGTGCAACAGCGGTTTGCGCCAGCCTTCCAGTGCCAGCGGCCAGATGCCTTCGCCGACCAGCGCTTCCAGGTGCCGGCGCGGGCACAGCAGGCCTTCCGGGATATCGAGGGCTTGCGCGATCGCCGTGACTGCATCGCGCATGGTGGTTACCGCGCGGCGCTGCGTGCCGGTCAGCGGCGGCGGGATTGGCGCGAGATCGAGATCGGCGTCGGTCAATGGCATGCGCAGGAGTTCGAACAATTCGCTGCGCTGGGGGCTGCGCAAGGCGCGCAAACCCTTGCAGCGCTCGAACAAGTCGTCCGCATCGCGCGGTGGCTGCGCGGCGAGATCAAGCGCCCGCGCATCGTCGAGTATCCACGAGCGCGGCTTGTCCAGCGCGCGCGCGCTGGCCTCGCGCCAGCGCAGCACGCGGCGCAGCAAGGCCTGCGCTTCGCGCGGCCACTCCGCGGCGCGCGGGAACGCACGCTGCGGCTGCTCGTCGGGCTTCGCATGGCAGACCTTGTCCACCAGCCGTTGCGAATCCTCCGCCAGCCAGTCGCTGCGTCCGAGCGCGGCGAGTTTTTGCGCGAGCAGGGCGTGGACCTGCGGCAGGTGCTCGACATCCTGCGCGGCGTACTCGAGTTGCGCGCTCGACAGTGGACGTCGGAGCCAGTCCGAGCGCGTCTCGCCCTTGGGCAGGTCCACGCCGAGCAGGGCGGCGACGAGTTTCTGGTAACTCAATCCGGCGCCGAAGCCGGTCATCGCCGCGGCGATCTGCGTGTCGAAGAGTCTGGCCGGCCCGGCCGGCAACAGCGGGGTCAGCGCCTCGAGGTCTTCGCTGGCGCTGTGCATCACGCACAGGGTGTGCGGATCGGAAAGGCGCGCGGCAAGGGCCGCATGGCCGTTCAACGCCGGTGCGTCGATCAGTGCGGTGTGCCCGCCGATTTCCGCCTGCACCAGGGCCAGCTTCGCGAAGAAGGTGTCGGTGCGCATGAATTCGGTGTCCAGGCCGATGATGGCCGGAACCGGTCGCGCCGATACCCATGCGGTGAGCGCGGATTCGTTGTTGATCCAGTCGTACACAATCCATTTCCTTGTTGCGGAACACGCGTGCGATGGCCTAAGGTGTCCGCATCGCCACCGCACACAGTCGCACGCGCAATGCCCGGCACCGAAGTCGTCAGCAAGCAAGCCGTTTACGGCGGCGCCGCCGGCATTGCCTTGCTGGCCTTCGCGCTGATCTACCGATTCTACCCCGGCAGCGTCGGTACGCCCGTCGCACCGGTACCGACGCCCGAGCCCGCCGCGGTTCCGGCGATGTCGATGACGCCGCCCACGCCCGCCGCCGGCAAGACCGCGGCGGCGCAAGCGTCCGTCGAAACCGCCGGCAAACCCGCCACGCCTGCCGTGCCGGCGGTACCGCCGCCCAAGGCCATCGCCGCCTTGCTCAAGAAGGCCGCCAAGGCCTTCGATGACGGCCATCTGACCACGCCGAAGGATGCCAACGCACTGGCGCTTTACCAGCAAGTGCTCGCGGCGGACAAGGACAACGCCAGCGCGCGCGCCGGTGTGGAAAAAATCCACAAATCCCTTTTGCAGCAAATCGGCGAGGCGCTCGATCGTGGCGACGAGCGCGATACGGCGCGCCTGGTTGGCGAGTTGGCGCAGGTGCCGGATGCCGGCGACGACGTTGCCGCGCTGCAAGCGCGCCTGAAGACGTTGCGCCAGGTGATGCCGCTACTCACGCGCGCGGCCGACCTGCTGCAACAGGGCAAGGCCACCGCGCCGGCGGATGGCAACGCGCTGGGCGTGTACCGGCAGGTGCTCAAGCTCGATCCCGGCAACAAGCTCGCCGTGCAGGGACTGATCCAGGTGCAGCAGGGATATCTGGATCGCGCCCTGGCGGCCGCGGCGCAGGACGATTTCAACGGCGCCGACAAGATTCTCGCCGATGCCTCGGCGGTCAGCCCCGGTTCGCAGGAATTGCTCGATACGCGCTCGCGCATCGAAGGCATCCGCCGCGATCGCGCAGCTAACACGCTCAGCCAGGCCAATTCCGCGCTGGATTCCGGCAATCCGGATCTCGCCGAAACGCTGGCGAAAAAGGCGCTGGCGCTCAGCCCGGACTTGTCCGGCATCGACGAATTCAACCGGCGCTTGCGCAATGCGCGCCTGTACGCGAGCTACAGCCCGGGCCAGGTCATCGCCGACAAGTTCCTCGATCGCCATGGCAGCGCGCCGTCGCTGGTGGTGATCCCGACCGGCAGCTTCCTGATGGGCGCGGCGGCGAACGAAAGCGGCGCGCGTGCCAACGAGGAACCGCAACGGCGCGTGGCGATCGACACGGGTTTCGCGCTCGGCCGCGACGATGTCAGCGTCGGGCAGTTCCGCCTCTTCATCGACGATTCCGGATACGCCACGGATGCGGAAAAGGCCGGTGCATCCAGCGTCTATGACGAGAACACCGGGCGCATGATCGACCGCCGCGGCATCACCTGGCGCAACGATTACCTGGGTGATGTGGCCGCCGCCGACCTGCCGGTGATCCATGTGTCGTGGAACGATGCGGTGGCCTACGCGCAATGGCTCAGCGCGCGCACCGGCAAGCGCTATCGATTGCCCAGCGAAGCCGAGTTCGAATATGCGCTGCGCGCGGGCTCCGATACCCGCTATCCGTGGGGCGACGGCAGTCCCACGCGCGTGATCGACAACATCACTGGCGACGGCGACCGATCGCCGCGGCTCAAGCGCAGTTGGGCCAAGGCGTTCCGGCATTACGACGACGGCTACTGGGGCCCGGCGCCGGTAGGGAAGTTCCCGGCGAATGCGTATGGCCTGATCGACATGGACGGCAATGTGTCGGTGTGGGTTGCCGATTGCTGGCACGACAACTACATGCGCGCGCCTGCCGACTCCAGCGCATGGGTCAATCCCGGTTGTGCCGAGCACGTGATCCGCGGCGGCTCGTGGGGCAGCGCGCCCGACCAGGTGCGCTCGGCGTATCGACTGTCCGCGCCGTCGGATACGCGCAGTGCGCGCGTGGGGATTCGCGTCGCTCGGGACTTGTGAGGATTTGTCGCCCCGGCAGGGATTGCCGGGGCCCAGACTGCAAGGATGCCAAGGTCAGAATGATGTGACGTTGCCATCCTTGGCCTCTGGATTCCCCTCGGTCGGCTGTCGCCGACACTCGACCCTGCCGGAATGACGAGCAAAAATCGCCCGACTCGTATAATTCGCTTTCCTTACCTTTGCGAAAATGTCATGACCGCTCCCACCCGCATCGACACTGCCCGCGTCATCCATCCACCGCGCGGGCCGCAGCTTTCATGCAAGAACTGGCTGATCGAAGCCGCGTACCGGATGATCCAGCACAACCTCGATCCCGAGGTGGCGGAAAATCCGGCGGAACTCGTCGTCTACGGTGGCATCGGCCGCGCCGCGCGCAACTGGGAATGCTTCGATGCCATCCTCAAATCCCTGCGCGAATTGAATCCGGACGAAACCCTGCTGGTGCAGTCGGGCAAACCGGTTGGCGTGTTCAAGACCCATGCCGATGCGCCGCGCGTGCTGATCGCCAATTCCAACCTGGTGCCGCATTGGGCGACGTGGGAGCATTTCAACGAACTCGATAAAAAGGGTTTGATGATGTACGGCCAGATGACGGCCGGTTCGTGGATCTACATCGGCTCGCAGGGCATCGTGCAGGGCACCTACGAAACCTTCGTCGAGATGGGTCGGCAAAGTTATGGTGGCAGCCTCAAAGGCAAGTGGATACTCACGGCGGGACTCGGCGGCATGGGCGGCGCGCAGCCGCTGGCGGCGTCGCTGGCCGGCGCGTGTTCGCTCAACATCGAATGCCGGCAAAGCAGTATCGATTTCCGTTTGAAGACGCGCTACGTCGACGAACAGGCGAAAGACCTCGACGACGCGCTGGCGCGCATCGCCAAGTACACCAAGGCCGGCGAGGCCAAGTCCATAGCCTTGCTCGGCAACGCGGCGGAAATCCTGCCCGAGATGGTCAAGCGCGGCGTGCGCCCCGATGCAGTGACAGATCAGACCAGCGCACACGATCCCGTGCACGGTTATCTGCCGATCGGCTGGAGCGTTGAGCAATGGCTGGCCGAGCAAAAGACCCATCCGGACAAGGTGCGCGATGCGGCGAAGCAATCGATGCGCACGCACGTCGAGGCCATGCTCGCGTTCCAGAAGCAGGGCATTCCGACCTTCGACTACGGCAACAACATCCGCCAGATGGCGCAAGACGAAGGCTGCAAGAACGCGTTCGACTTCCCCGGTTTCGTGCCGGCCTATGTGCGACCGCTGTTCTGCCGCGGCATCGGCCCGTTCCGTTGGGTCGCGCTATCCGGCGATCCGCAAGACATCCACAAGACCGACGCCAAGGTCAAGGAACTCATCCCCGATGACGCGCACTTGCACAACTGGCTGGACATGGCAGAAAAGCGCATCAGTTTCCAGGGTCTGCCCTCGCGCATTTGTTGGGTGGGTCTGGGTTTGCGCGACAAGCTCGGCCTCGCCTTCAACGAGATGGTGCGCAACGGCGAACTGAAAGGCCCGATCGCGATCGGCCGCGATCATCTGGATTCGGGTTCCGTCGCCTCGCCGAACCGCGAAACCGAATCCATGCGCGACGGCTCCGATGCCGTGTCCGACTGGCCGTTGTTGAATGCGCTGCTCAACACCGCCAGCGGCGCGACCTGGGTCAGCTTCCACCACGGCGGCGGCGTCGGCATGGGCTATTCGCAACACGCCGGCGTCGTCATCGTCTGCGACGGCACGAAAGAAGCCGACGCTCGCATCGCGCGCGTGCTGTGGAACGATCCCGGCACCGGCGTCATGCGCCACGCCGATGCCGGCTACGACATCGCGATTCAATGCGCGAAAAAGCAAGGACTGAAGTTGCCGATGGTGTGATCTATGCTCAACCCGGAACATGAGCGGAAAAAGGGCAGAGATCATTTCCGACGTAAGGAGTCACATCAATGACTACCAGCACCGTTCGACTGCACCGCGTATTGCGCGCAAAGCCGGAGCGCATCTATCGTGCCTTCCTCGATGCCGGCGCGATGGCCAAGTGGCTTCCGCCGCACGGGTTCACCTGCACGGTGCATCACATGGATGCGCGGGTGGGCGGAACGTTCAAGATGTCGTTCACCAATTTCAGCACCGGCAACGGCCATGCGTTCGGCGGAACCTATCGCGAACTGGTGCCGCATGAGCGCATCCGTTACTCGGACGTGTTCGACGATCCGAACATGCCCGGTGAGATGGAGACGACCGTGTCGCTGAAGCCGGTGATGTGCGGAACCGAAATCAGTGTCGTGCAGTCGGGAATCCCGGAAATGATTCCGGTCGAGATGTGCTATCTCGGCTGGCAGGAATCGCTGGCACAGCTTGCCACGCTGGTTGAGCCGGAAATCCCAGGCTGAGGCTGCGTTTCTCGCAGCGCCAGCACAATCGTAGGGCTTGTGCTGGCGGCACGGCGCGGGGCGTGCTAAGGTCGCATCGCAAATGCTATGCAAAAGGAAAAGAGCATGAAAACCGCCACCTTGCCACCGCTGCGCGTCGAACCCAAGTTGCGTCGGGCTGCCGAGTCCGTGCTGCGCGAAGGAGAGAGTCTGTCCGGTCTCATGGAGCAATCCTTGCGCGGCGAAGTCAACCGCCGACGCCTGCAGGCCGAGTTCATCGCCCGCGGGCTGGCCGCGCGGGAAGAGGCCAAAAGCACGGGCGTGTATTACACCGTCGGCGAAGTCATGGATTCGTTGCGGCGTATTCGCAATGACGTCGCGACAAAGCGCCGCAAGTGAATCATCAAATTCGGTTTACTCAGGCCGCGCGTGGCGATATCGAACGACTGTATCGGTTTCTCGCCGAGCAGAGCATTGCATCCGCAGACGCGGCCTTGCGTTCAATAGACAAGTCGTGGGAACTGTTGCGGGATTTTCCATTTTCCGCTCGCAAAGCCGATCCTGCGAATCCGTACTTGCGCGAATTGTTGATACCGTTCGGTCGAGCGGGCTACGTCGCCCTGTACGAAATCAACGATGACAAAACGGTCACTGTTCTCGCCGTGCGCCACCAGCGCGAAGACGACTACCACTGAAAGTCGCTAGAACCATGAATCAAGCCAGCTACGCCAGCGCAATGAGCGAGCTGCGGATTGCGCTCGTCATTGCGGCCCATTCTGGATGGCAGTGATCAGGACGCGGCTGTTCTTGCACTCGGTATCCTCGCACACGCCGCTGATCCAGACCTCGCCATTGCCGATCATCAGGCCGTTCTGGTTCACCATCACGTTTGCGAATTGCTGGTCGGCGACGGCTTTGGCGATCTCCGGCGTCACGATCCGGTCCCAGTCGGCGACGAAGTCCTGCGCGTTGGCGATCTTCTTCGCCGCACCGTTCACCTTGGCATCGAGCGGGTAGGAAACGAGCGCGGCCACAGCGGCCTTGTCGCCGACGGCCATGGCCTTTTGCAAGCGATCGAAGACGTCGTGATACGCCTTGGGATCGCCGCCGAGCACGCTCTTGATTTGATCGTCGATGGCGGAATCTGCTGCGGCGTTCGCTGGCGCGGTCGACGGCGCCGTCGTTTGGACGGGTGCTTGCGGCGCGGGCGCCGTTGCGGGTGGGGCGGGCGGGGCGCCGCATTCGGCCAGCAATATCGTCATGCACATCGCCATTGCAACGTTTCGCGTCGCGAATTTGCCCGACATCGTGCTTTCCTCCGTCGCGTGGTGAACCGTGTTGGAATTAGCGTAGCACGCCCGTGCTGAGCGTTTGCGGCATTTCCGGTATGGTTTGTCGGGATTCAGAAGCGGGGAAGTTGCATGATGCGTATGAGCATGTTGTTGATTGCGGCGACATTCGCAGGCTGTGCCACTGCGCCGCGCCGTGAAGCGCTGTCGGGTATTGCGCATGTTTCCTTTCCGGCAGCGCATCGCGTTGCATCCGGAGCGACTACCGCAGACGATATGGCGAGCTTGGAGCAGGCGGGTATCTGCGAGGTGATCAGCCTGCGCGTTCCGGATGAAGCGCCCACCTTCGACGAAGCCGCAGCGATGCGCGCTGCCGGAATCGCTTTCCACAACCTGCCGACCGATTGTGCCTCCGGATTGACGCGCGCGCAGTGGGGATCACCGAAGGTCGGCGCTGGGGATTGAAATCGCTGGAGTTGGCCGTGCGCGAGCGGCTGCAAGACTGGCAAGCCGGCGAAATGCGGCACTGACATCAATTTTCTGCGGCGACGATGCTTGCCCGTTGCTCGATGCTTGCATTCGCACGCCCCTTGGCTCCCGCCAGCGCGGGAGCCAAGGTCGAACGCACAACGTGATCACGTCACGGACACGACAGTCCGGCCGGTTGTGTCAGCCGTGTCAGATCCATGTGCCCGCTGCCGTAACCGGCAATTGCGGAGTTGAAATCGACGCGCCCGTGGTTGCAATCCGTGAAGGTGAACGTCATCTTTCCCCACGGCTGGTGCACGACCTTGTTCGGATCGAAGTTGGGGATCCAGCGTCCACCCGCAGGCTGGTCGACAGTGGTGACCGTTGCGGTGTTGCCGATGTAGGTGCCGACGCCCAGGAACCATGCCTGGCGGGTTCCGTCCGGGCTGAAGGTGAACCAGTAGGCAAGGAATTGGTTGCCGTTGAGCACTTCGACGGCAAGGCCGTGGCCGCTTTGCGCTGGGTCGTACCATGACCCGGTGTAGGCCGGGCCGATCATGCCGCTGGCTTGCGTGGAGGAGGACTGCACCTCGAAAGCGCCGATGTCCGGGCGCGCGCCTTGTTGCCGCGGATAGCCGCGCTGGTCGGTCATCAGGCCCGCTGAGTTGCTGCCTGCATCGATGGCTGGGCTTCCTGCTCCGAGCGCGTGCGTGAATGTTGGCCCGCCGTTGTCGGCAAGCGGTTGTAGTTTGGGATCAGCAGTGAGCGTATCGGCAGGCAATGGCGCCGCCTCTCCGGATTCAAAAAACTGAGCCCCATTCGTCACGAGGTTGTTGTGACCGTCAATTACCGTGCCGGTGGAGACAACAAGATCCGAAACAGATGAATTGTTCGCGAAAATCGTGCTTTCGAGCGTTACTTTTGGGGAATTGATGACGAGCGTTTCGGCGGGGCAACCATTGCCTTGACCACAGTCCATCGGGTTGAAGGCAATTGTGCTATTGGCGATGGTCAGGTTCGCCGCTGCGATGCATCCTGCCCATGCGGCCTTGTTGCCGGATATCGTCGTGTTTTCGATTCGCACCGTCCCTGCGTGCGAGCCCGCATACAATCCTCCACAGTAACCGCCTAAATTGGCACTGATTGTCGAACCGGAAATCGTTGTATCGCCCCCAAAAACAAGCACGCCGGTGTAGCTATTATTGCTGACCGTGCTGTTTCGCATGGTCAGTCCGGCCTCGGCTTTGATTCCCGATTGGAAACACCCGGTCACAACCGAATTGGTAAATGACAGTGTTCCGTTGGTTTCGATGCATCGCCCACCATCGGCAATGCGCAATGCATCAATTTGCAGTGTGCCAACGCCTGCGTGGCTTAGCACCGGCGCCGCGTTTGTGCCAGCGATCGTCAATTTCGACGAGGACGGCCCTTGAAGCTGCAAATCATTTGCAAGAATGGTCAATTGTCCGCTGGCAAGGTCAATGCGGTTGCATGTAAGTGAACTCAAATCGATCGTGTCGCCGCTCTGCGCGCTGGCAATCGCGCTGCGCAGGCTGCCGCTGCCGGCATCGTTGCAGTTCGTTACAGGGATCGATGCAGCGCCTGCCAACGGGCACGCTAGGCTGCCGAAGATCAGGGCCAGGGCCGTTGCCAATGGCGTGTGGCGCCCGGGAGGCAAATGGTACGGGTGCGCGTTCATGGGAATGTTCCTTCGTCGGCACGTCGGAGGGCACATCGCACACCGGTGCCGTCTGCGGCCTGCGATGTTGCAACTCTTACTGTATTCTTCCCCCGCAGCGCGCCATGAATTACCTGAAGAATTCTGAATTTTTCTGAAGAGCAAGAAGGCGATGGAAACGGAGCGGCTCCAGTTCTGGTTTTCGGGCTTTTGCGTTGACGTCGTGTCGCGGGCATTGCATGGTCCGGATGGCGCTTCGCTCGCGCTCACCACCAAGGCGGTGGACGTGCTGATTTACCTGATCGAACATCGCGACCGTGTGGTCGACAAGGACGAACTGCTTGGGGCGGTATGGAGCGGCCGCGTGGTCGAGGAAAACAATCTGACCCAGGCGATTTCGTCTCTGCGCAGGGCATTCGGCGTCGGGGCGGGAGAGCACCGCTTCATCCGCACCTTTCCGAATCGCGGCTATCGCTTCGTTGCCGACTTGAGCGCCGACGTCAATTCGGCGAAGCGGGGCGCCGCGTATGGCAGCATGCACGATCCCGCCGCGGAACGACTGTACCTGGCCGGGCGCGACCTGATCGACGCGCCTAGCATCGCGCGGGTGAAACGGGCGATCGGCATTTTCAGGCAGGTGCTGGATATCGATCCATCCCATTCCCTGGCATGGAGTGGGTTGGCATTCGCCTGGCGCGCGATGACCATGGTCAGCGACATGGATCCGCAGCAGGCGTTTCCGCTTTCCAATGCGGCGGTCGAACATGCACTGGCGCTGGATGCTTCGTCACCGCAGGCGCACGCGGCACGCGCTTTCAATCTGTACTGGCATGCATGGGATTGGCGCGCCGCGGAGCTCGCGTGCCAGCATGCAATCAGGCTCGACCCGCGCGTACCCGATGGTCATTTCGTTTACGCGCATTTGCTGCACAACTTCGGGCGATTCGAAGAAGCCCGAACTCACGCGCGCATTGCACGGGAATTGAACCCCTTGTCGCCACTGGTCAACACCATGGAGGCAGGTTACCTCGCGGCTGCCGGGCGAACGGAAGAAGCCGAGACACGCGTTGCACATGCGTTGGAGATTGCGCCTGATTACTGGGCCGCACTTCTCACGCGCGGTGGCATGGAGATCGCGCGTGGCGATCCGGTTGGAGCAATTGAATCGATCGAACGCGCGGCCAAGCTTTCCGGACGCAGCAGCCTTACCCTGGCCACGCTCGCCCCGGCCCTGGTCGCGACGGGCAACCGTGCTGGGGCAGAACAGCTGCGTGAGGAACTGAAGACCCTGAGTGAGGCGACCTACGTGCCATCGGCCAACCGCGCCGCGATCAGCAATGCGCTCGGACATCATGACGAAGCGCTTGATCTGCTTGAATTTGCCCATGAGCAACGCGACGTGCGCCTTGTTTTCCTCAAGACTGACGCGCGTTGGAACAATCTGCGCTCGCATCCTCGATTCCAGGCCTTGATGGATCGCATGGGATTTACCCCCAGTTTCGCGAGCGGGGTTCTTTGAGTCACGGACTGTGTTGCGATCGAGCGCACGTCCCACTGGCGCCGTCTCGCGCCAACGGTTACCTTCGAGCATCCGAAGTACAGGCGCTTGCCACGATGACGACGACCGACGCCGCGCCGCTGCCGCGCCAGATTCCCTACATCATCGCCACCGAAGGCTGCGAGCGCTTCGGTTTCTACGGCATGCGCAACATCCTGACGCCGTTTTTGGTGTCGACGCTGCTGTTGTTTTTGCCGTTGGCCGAGCGCGCGGGCGCGGCCAAGGACGTATTCCACACCTTCGTCATCGGCGTGTATTTTTTTCCGCTGCTCGGCGGCTGGATCGCGGACCGCTTCGCCGGCAAGTATCCGACGATCCTGTATCTGTCGATGGTCTACGTGGTCGGCTTCGTCTGCCTGTCGCTGTTCGTCGACAACCGCGCCGGGTTCTACACCGGACTGTTCCTGATCGCGCTGGGTTCCGGCGGCATCAAGCCGCTGGTGTCGGCCTTCGTCGGCGACCAGTTCGATTCGCGCAACAAGCATCGCGCGAAAGTCGTGTACGACGCGTTCTACTGGATCATCAACTTCGGATCGTTCTTCGCGTCCTTGCTGATGCCGATCTTCCTGCGCCAGTACGGGCCGGCGATCGCGTTTGGCATTCCCGGCGCGTTGATGGCGGTGGCGCTGGTGGTGTTCTGGCTGGGCCGGCACCGCTACGTGAACGTGGCGCCGACAGCGGCCGATCCGCATTCGCTGCTGCGCGTGGCGCGCACGGCCTTGCTCACGCGCGCGCCGGGGCAGGCGCGACCGGGACTGGCGGTGGCCGTGTTCGGCGGAGTGGCGGCGCTGGCCTTGCTGGCGTCGATTCCCATATTCGGCGTCGTGATTGGCGTGTGCCTGTCGCTCGGCGCGCTGATCGCGTTCGGCGGTGTCGGCACGTCGCTGCAACTCGAACGCGCGCGCGGCACGCATCCGGACGAAGCCGTCGATGGCGTGCGCGTGGTGCTGCGCGTGTTGATCGTGTTCGCGCTGGTCACGCCGTTTTGGTCGTTGTTCGATCAGAAGGCCTCGACCTGGGTGCTGCAAGGCGCACAGATGGTCAAGCCGGCGTGGTTCCACGAAGCGCAGATGCAAGCGCTCAACCCGATGCTGGTGCTGTTGCTGATTCCGTTCAACAACCTCGTGCTGTTTCCCGCGCTGCGGCGCATGGGCATCGAGCCGACCGCGCTGCGGCGCATGGGTACCGGCATCGCGCTCGCCGGCGTGGCATGGATCATCGCCGGCGTGCTGCAACTGGCGATCGACGCCGGCGATGCGGTGACGATCGCGTGGCAGGTCGTGCCCTACGCATTCCTGACCTTGGGCGAGGTGCTGGTATCGGCGACCGGCCTGGAGTTCGCCTACAGCCAGGCGCCGCGCTCGATGAAGGGCGCGATCATGAGTTTCTGGATGCTGTCCGTCACCTACGGCAACCTGTGGGTGTTGTTGGCCGATGCCGGCATCCGCAACGAAACGGCGACCACGTGGATCGCCGCGTCGGGCTTGCATGAAACCGCGTTCCTGATGTTCTTCTTCGCCGGCTTCGCGCTGCTCACCGCGCTCGTCTTCGCGCTGTACGCGCGGCGCTATCCGATGCAGGATTTCTATCGCGTGTAGGGATCAGGTGGTTTCGGCCTCATTCTTCAACGTCTGCATGTCAATGACGAAGCGGTACTTCACGTCGCTCTTGAGCATGCGCTCGTAGGCGGTGTTGATGTCGCGCATGGCGATGGTTTCGATGTCGCAGACGATGCCGCGCTCGGCGCAGAAGTCGAGCATTTCCTGGGTTTCGGGGATGCCGCCGATCAGGGACCCGGCGATCGCACGGCGCTTGAAGATGAGGTTGAACACCTGCGTGGACGGATGCGGCGTGGCCGGCGCGCCGACCAGGCACAGCGTGCCGTCGCGCTTGAGCGAGTTGAGAAAGGGATCGAGATCGTGCGGCGCGGCCACCGTGTTGAGGATGAAGTCGAAGCGACCCGCCTGTTTGGCCATCTGCTTGGCGTCTTTGGAAATCACCACGTCGTCCGCACCGAGCCGTTTCGCGTCGGCCTCCTTTCCAGGCGAAGTGGTGAACAGCGCCACGCGCGCGCCGAGCGCGTGCGCGAGTTTGACGCCCATGTGGCCGAGTCCGCCCAAACCGACGATGCCGACGGTCTTGCCGGGCCCGACCTTCCAGTGGCGCAGCGGCGAATAGGTGGTGATGCCGGCGCACAACAACGGTGCGACGGCGGCGAGATCGCCCTTGTGGCGGATCGCCAGAACGAAACCTTCATCGACGACGATATGTGTCGAGTAGCCGCCAAACGTATGGCCGCCTTCCGCGGCCGGAGCGGGGCCGTTGTAGGTGCCGACGAAGCCGTTCTCGCAATAGTTTTCGAGTCCTTCCGAACAGGCCGAACAATGTCCGCAACTGCCGACCAGGCAACCCACGCCGACGTGGTCGCCAACCTTGAACTTTTTGACGTCCTTGCCGACGGCCGTGACGGTGCCGACGATCTCGTGCCCGGGCACGCACGGATACAGCGTGCCGGGCCATTCACCGCGCGCGGTGTGCAGGTCGGAATGGCATACGCCGCAATGCGATATGTCGATGGCGACGTCGCGCGCGCCGGGCGCGCGGCGCTCGATGGCGTGGAAGGCGAGCGGCTTGTTGCCGGCTTGGGCGGCGTAGGCGGGGGTTTGGGTCATTGCGGATTCCTCGGGCAGGTGGTGTAGGGGTTCAAGGATGATCGTGAAACAACCGGCGATATTCGCCGTAGCCTTCCTTCTCCAAATCGGCAAGTGCGATGAAGCGCAGCGATGCCGAGTTGATGCAGTAGCGCAAGCCGCCGCGGTCGCGCGGGCCGTCGTTGAAGACATGCCCGAGGTGGCTGTCGCCGTGGCGCGAGCGCACCTCGGTGCGCATCATGCCGTGGCTGGCATCGTGCTTTTCGATGACGTTCGCTGCATCCGCGGGCTTGCTGAAACTCGGCCAGCCGCAATGGCCGTCGAACTTGTCGAGCGAGGTGAACAAGGGTTCGCCCGAGACGATGTCCACGTACAAGCCCGTTTCGCGGTGGTCGTTGAATGCGTTGTCGAACGGGTGCTCGGTCGCGGATTCCTGGGTGACGCGATATTGCAGCGGTGTGAGGCGGGCGAGTGCCTGCGGTGTTTTCCGGTAGTCGGTCATGGTCGATCCGATGTGCGATGAGACGTGAGCGATGCAGTTGGTAAGATAGCACCGTGGATGAATCGCTGATCGACAATCCGTTCTGGTCGTCACTGCAAACGCGGCATCGCGCGATGGCGTTGCGTACTGACGACGTCGCGCGTTATCCGGCGACGTTCGCGCCATTCCTGGGCGTGGCGCACCCGGGTGTTGACGTCGCCGCCGCCGGACTGGTTGCGGCCGGGGAGAGCGTATATCTGCTGGGCGTCGCGCCACGCGCACCGAAAGGCTGGACGCTGGAAACGTTTCGGCCGCTGGCGCAGATGATCCGGACGACACCGCTGCCCGTGGTGGACGGTCCGGAAATCATTCCACTGACGAGTGCGCATCGCGCCGACGTGCTGGCGCTGACATCGTTGGTATACCCCCACTATTTTCGCGAACGCACCATGGAACTGGGCCGCTATTTCGGCATGTACATGCCGGACAAGAGCGGCGATGTTCGTCTGGCGGCGATGATCGGCGAGCGCCTTGGCACCGAAACGCACACCGAAATGAGCGCGATCTGCACGCATCCGCACTTCACCGGGCGCGGCTACGCGCAACGCCTGACCGCATTCCTCACCAACGACACGCTGGCGCACGGTCGCACGCCATTCCTGCATGTCAGCCGCGAAAATGCGCGTGCGCTGCAACTGTATGCGCACATGGGTTATAAACTGCGGCGCGACATCGACTTCCGCGCCTTGCATCGCCGCAGGTAGGCGGTGCTAACATTCCCGGGCCATCAACCGCAACAGGAGAGCGACATGAGCAAGGGCATGAACCAGAAAAAGGATACGAAGAAGAAAGCGGAAAAAACCTTGAAGGAGAAACGCGCCGAGAAGCAGGCCAAAAAAGCTGCGCGCGGCTGAGCGCGCGGCGATCCAACTTGCGTCATGCCGGTTTCGGCAGGTGTGCCGGAACCGGACTTGCCAGCGCGCGCGCCAACCGCGACACTGGCGTCACTTTCGGCACAGGAACCGCCCGTGGCCAACTTCGAACTGTTCAAGCGCCTGTTCGGCAGCACCCAGGACCGGCGCGAAAAGCCACGGGTCAATGCGCCGCAGGGCATCGTCGTGCTGATCGTCGACGACTCGCCGACGATCGTGGCGATGCTGCGCAAGTTCCTGCAACAGAACGGCTACCAGACGCTGGAAGCCGGCGATGCGGAGAAGGGCATCGAGATCGCGCGCAGCGCAAAGCCGCACCTGATTTTCCTCGACATCGTCCTGCCCGGCATGAACGGATTCGCCGCGTTGCGCACCTTGCGCAAGGACCCGGAGACACAGCACATTCCGGTGGTGATGATCAGCGGCAATGAACAGGCCACCGAGCAGTTCTACGCGCAGCGCATCGGCGCGGACGATTTCATGAAAAAACCCTTTTCGCGCTCGGAAGTGTTCGCACGCATCGAGCATCTGCTGGGCGCCGACCTCATGCCCAAGCGACACGTCACGGCGGCGCCCGGCGCGCCGGCGCAACGTTCCTGACTTCATGCGCGCGCGTCGGCTTGCCTGTTGCGCCGTGGTCCTGCTGGCCGGATGCGCGCAGGTCGTGCGCCCGCCGACATCGGAGTCGACTCCGCCGCCAAACGCGCAAGCCAAACCGACTTATGAAATCGTGCAAGGACGCAGTGCCGACGTCGTCGCGCGCCTGCGCGCCGCGCCGGCGCCGCCACAAGCGGTGGTCGCCGATGGCGCGACGCCCGAGGGGGACGAAACCCTGTTGCGCGCGAAGGGACTGGTCAAGATCGGCATCGGCCACTATCCCGGAAACGATGCCGCTTCGATCCGCGACACGGCTCTGGCGCAGGCACGCAAGGTCGGCGCGGACCAGGTGCTTTTGTATCCACCGCCGGCCGTCGGCGCGCCGGCGCTGGCGCAGTTCTTCGTGCGCCTGCATTTGCCGTTCGGCGCGAATTTCCGCGATCTGACCGACAGCGAACGACAGACGCTCGGTGCGAGTGGCGTGGAAATCGGCGACGTGGTCGGTGGCACGCCCGCATCCGAGGCGAACCTGCGTGAAGGCGACTACGTGCTGAAGTTCAACAATGCGCCGGTGCGCGACAGGGCGCATTTCCAGTCGCTGTTGCAGGCCAGCATGGGACGGCGCGTGACCCTGACGATCCGGCGCGACGGTACGACGATGAAGCGCCTCGTCGTGCTCGGTACCTTGCCGCCGCCGACCGGGCAGTGACCGCCGGTACTTGACGCCGGCGCCGCCGTGGTTCCCAATCGCGCGGCAATCCAACTCCAGGGAGACTCCGGATGAAACCGATGACTGTTCGGCCGCTGCTGGCGGCCTTGTCGATGGCGTTGTGCATGTTTGCCGCACCTGCGCCGAGTGTTGCCGCTGACGCCACGGCAACCTCGTTGCTCGGGTTCACCGGCGAGGGCGCGGCGACGCAGCGCGCGCTCGAACAGCGCTTCGACGCGCAATTGAGCGCGAGCGAAATGCGCGACTGGTTGCAGCGGCTTTCCGCCGAACCGAACCAGGTCGGCGCGCCGCATGACAAGGCCAATGCCGAGTTCATCCTGTCGCTGTTCAAGCAGTGGGGCTGGGACGCGCGCATCGAAACCTTCGACGTGCTGTATCCGACGCCCAAACACGTCGCGCTGGAACTGGTCGCGCCGACAACGTTCAAGGCCATGCTGCACGAGCCGCCGGTCGAAGGCGACGCGACGTCGGCGTTGTCCGGCGCCTTGCCGCCGTACAACGTCTACGGTGCCGATGGCGACGTCACCGCGGACCTGGTTTACGTCAACTACGGCATGCCGGACGACTACAAGGAACTGGCGCGCCGCGGCGTGGACGTGAAGGGCAAGATCGTCATCGTGCGTTACGGTGCCGGCTGGCGTGGACTGAAACCGGAACTCGCGCATGAACATGGTGCCGTCGGTTGTCTCATCTATTCCGATCCGCGCGACGACGGCTATTTCGCCGGCGACACGTATCCGAAGGGCGGCTGGCGTCCGCCGGAAGGCGTGCAGCGCGGCTCGGTCGCCAAGATGATGGTCTATCCGGGCGATCCGACGACGCCGGGTTACGGATCGACGCCGGGGGTTAAACACCTGCCGCTGGACAAGGCGACGACCCTGCTGAAGATTCCGGTGTTGCCCATCTCGTACGCGGACGCGCAGCCGCTGTTGAGTGCGCTCGGCGGCCCGGTCGCACCGGAAAATTGGCGCGGCGCCTTGCCGGTCACCTACCACATCGGCGGTGGGCCGGCCAAGGTGCACATGCAGGTCGAGTCCGACTGGACGCGCAAACCGGTCTACGACGTCATCGCCACGATCAAGGGCGCGCAGGAACCCGATCGCTGGATCGTGCGCGGCAACCACCACGACGGCTGGGTGTTCGGTGCGTGGGATCCGCTGTCCGGCACGGTCGCGATGCTCGGCGAAGCGAAGGCGATCGGCGCGCTGGTCAAGTCCGGCTGGAAGCCCAAACGCAGCATCGTCTACACGAGTTGGGACGGCGAGGAACCGGGTCTGCTCGGCTCCACCGAATGGGCCGAAACGCATGCCAAGGAATTGCAGCAGAAGGCCGTGATGTATCTGAATTCCGATACCAACGCGCGCGGATTTCTCGGCGCCGAAGGCAGCCATTCCCTGCAGCATCTGGTGAATGCTGCTGCGGCCGACGTGACCGATCCGGAGAAGGGCGTGAGCGTGCAGGAGCGCCTGCGCGCGCTCATGCGCGTCGAAGGCGCCGGTGCGCACGCCAAGCCGGAGGCGAAGCGCGATGCCGAAATCGCGGCGAAGGGCGGCGACCTGCCAATCGGTGCGCTGGGTTCGGGTTCGGATTACAGCGCCTTCCTCGAACACCTCGGCATCGCCTCCGTCAACATCGGTTTCGGCGGAGAAGACGACGACGACGGCATCTACCATTCGCGCTACGATTCGTTCGATCATTTCGACCGCTTCGGCGATCCGGGCTTCAAGTACGAAGTCGCGCTCGCACAGGTCGCCGGCCGCATGGTGTTGCGCACGGCCGACGCCGACCTCTTGCCGATGCGCTTCGGCGATTTCAGCGCGACGCTCGATCACTACGTCGCGCAGCTGCACAAGCTGGCGGACGCGGCGCACAAGGACACCAACGCCCAGCACCAGTTGCTCGATGCCAAGGCCTATGAACTGGTGTCCGATCCGACGCGGCCGGTCGCACCGCCAGAACGTTTGTCCGATGTGCCGAAAATCGACCTCGCGCCGCTGGATGTCGCGGCGAAGGCATTGCACGCCAGCGCGCAGGCTTTCGATGCGGCCTATGCCGAGCGCGCGGCGGGCGGATTCCGCATGCCGGCGCGGCAATCGGCGCGCATCAATGAACTGATGGGGCGCATGGAGCAGATGCTGACCGATGCCGACGGTCTGCCCGGCCGCGAGTGGTTCAAGCACATGATCTACGCGCCGGGATTGCTCACCGGCTATGGCGTGAAGACCGTGCCCGGCGTGCGCGAGGCGCTGGAAGCGCGCGACTGGCAGGGCGCGGACAAATACGCGGCGGTGACCGCGAAGGTGCTTGATGGCTATCGCGCCGAACTCGACGTGATCACCACGCTGATCAAGCACTAGCCATCGAATGCGGCGCGCGGGCGAGAGCGTCCCGCGTGCCGCCGGGTTTCACGGGCCGGCGTGCGGCGCCACGCCGAGCTTGCGTTGCAGGAAGTCCACCGTCGCGGCATCGGCCTTGCGCCAGGCCGCGTGGCGCAGGAAGCCGTGGATTTCATCGGGAATCACCATTTCCTCGAACGGCACGCCGTGCTCGCGCAGGCGCGGCACGACATCCGCCGTCTGGAAGAAATGCACGTTGCGGTCGTCGTCGCCCTGGATCAGCAGCACCGGCGATTGCCACTTGTCCATGTCGGCATCGGGCGAGGATTCCCACGCCACTTTCATCGCTTCCTTGTAGTCGCCTTGTTCGTAGCGCGTGAGCGGATTGAACGTGGCGATATCGTCCATGATGCGCGACCAGTCGTGGATGCCGTGCAGGTCCACGCCGGCCTTGAAGATGTCGGAGTTGCGCGCGAGCGCCAGCGCGGTGAGATAGCCACCATAGGAGCCGCCCCAGATGCCGATGCGCGCGGGATCCACGCCCTGCACCTGTTGCAGGAATTTCGCGCCGGCGACCACGTCCTGGTATTCCGAGGCGCCGGTCGGGCCCCAGTGCGGCGGGTTGTGGAAGGCAAAACCGTAGCCGATGCCGAGCCGGTAATTCACCGACAGCACCGTGAATCCGTGCGCGGCGAGGTACTGGTTCACGGCGTAGCTGTTGGAGTAGTAGTCCATGTAGTGCCAGCCGAGCAGCATCTGCCGCGGCGGGCCGCCGTGCACGAAGATCACGCCGGGCTGGTTGCCACGGGCGTCGGCACGGCGGAACAACTGGCCGTGCACCGGCGTGCCGTCGGCGGCCTTGAAGGAAACCGCCTGCGGGATCACGAACTGCGCGGACGGATAATCCTGCGGAATCGATTCGGCTTGCAGCACGCGCTGTTGCGCGCCGGACGCCGCCATCACCGCCACCAGCGGCGGGCGCTGCGCGCCGGCATCGATGTAGGCGATGGTATTGCCGGTCGCGACGGGCGAGGTGTGGATGTCCGTGCCCGCGGTCAGGGCGTGCGGCTGCGCGCGATCGACGGGCACGCGGAACAGATGCCGGCGATCGTCGTCGTCCTTCGTCGTGCCGGTATTCGCGCTGTAGATCAGCGAGCGCCGATCGGGTGCCATGACCACGTCTTCGACCATGAACTCACCCGGCGTCAGCAGCAATGGCGCGTCGCCATCGGATCCAATCGAATACAGATGCGGCCAGCCATCGACGGTGGAGAGAAAGATCAGGCGCGATGCACCATCGGCCCAATGCAGGTTCGCCTCGCCCTGGGTCTGCGGATACGAGCCAACCAGGGTGTCGGGGCTTTTCCAGACCGCATGGGCTTGGCCGCTGCCTGCATCGGCGATCCAGATCGACCAGGGCTGCGGCGTCAAGGCGAGAATCGGCTGCGGCGCGCCACCCTTGCCACCCTGGCGCGTGAAGGCGATGCGCTTGCCGTCCGGCGACCAGCGCGGCGAGCCATCGATGCCGGTCGACGGCGCAAGGAACTGGATCGGCGTCGTGGCGTTGGTGAACACGCCGATGAAAGCGTGATCGTCGCGGTTCGACACGAAGGCGAGGCGCTTGCCGTCCGGAGACCAACGCAAGTCCGCATCCTTGCCGCGGTCGAAGAACAGGCGCTGGGGTTTGTCTTTGGCCGCGGCCGCCAGCGGTGCGGTCCAGACCTGGTCGTCCTTCAGGTAGGCGAGCTCGCCCGTCGCCGAGATCGCCGGCGCGTCGCCCTCGACGAGCTCGCGCGCGCTGCCGGCGTCCTGGTCCACCACCCACAGCATCACCTTCGGCTCCAGCGGACTGGATGCGGCGTCGGGCGGGTTCTTCACCGGCCAGTTCGCGTCGTGATCGCCGCCGCGCACGAACAGCAGCATCTTGCCGTCGGGCGAAAACGTCAGTTGCGTGATCTCCTGGCCGTCGTCACCGGCAAAGCGCGTGACCTGGCGCGGCGCGAACTTCGGCGCCTGCGCGATCCAGACATTGCGCGCGCCGGACCGGTTGACGATCCACGCAATGCGATCGCCCTCGGGCGCCGCGGTCAGGCCTTGCGGAAAAGGATAGGACAGCGCCTGCTCCAGCGTGAAGCTGGTCGCGGCGGCGTGTGCGTTCGGCAACGACGCGCAACCTGCGGCAAGAAAAAAAACCGATACGAACGCCTGCAATCGAGACATGACGGACTCCCCCAGCCATTGAAATTCGACGAATTGCGCGCCAAGCTGCGCAGCGCTGCCGCATACTACTCCGGATGGGAGCTCGCATGTCACGCCACGAAGCGCAACACATCGATCAATCCACTTGTGCAGGCCGGCGAAACGCACGCGCGCTGGCGTTGCTCGCGCTGCTGGCGACGTGCCTGCCCACCGCGGGCACGCTCGCGGCCGATGCGACCAAGCCGTTGACGATGGGCGATGTGATGGCCGCATCCAAACCGTCGGACTGGCGCACGCTCGATCCGCACAACACGCTGTACATGCAGTTGCCGGCCGGGCGCGTCATCATCGAACTCGCGCCGCAATTCGCGCCGCAAACGGTCGCCAACATCAAGACCCTGGTGCGCGAAAAATATTTCGATGGACTGGCCGTCACGCGCGTGCAGGACAACTACGTCGCGCAATGGGGCGATCCGAACGCGGACAACGCCAAACTTCGTCGCCCACTCGGCAAGGCGCAGTCGCATGTGCCGGCGGAATTTACGATCGCGCCGGGCAAGGACTTCACCTTCACGCCCTTGCCCGATCGCGACGGCTGGGCGCCGCAGGCCGGGTTCGCGTATGGATTTCCGGCGGCGATGGATCTGCAGGCGCACCAGGCGTGGCTGACGCATTGCTACGGCACGCTCGGCGTCGGTCGTGACAACGCCGCGGATTCGGGCAATGGCGCCGAACTCTATGCCGTGATCGCTTCCTCCGCGCGCTGGCTGGATCGCAACATCACCGTCGCCGGGCGCGTGGTGCAGGGCATGGAATACCTGTCCAGCCTGCCGCGCGGGCATGGCGAACTGGGTTTCTACACCAAGGGCGAACACCCGGTGCCGATAACCTCGGTGCGGCTTGCTGCCGATGTGCCGACCAAGGATCGCGTCAAGCTGGAAATCCTGCGCACCGACACGCCGACATTCGCCGCGCTCGTCGAATCACGCCGCAATCGCCGCGACGAGTGGTACAAGCAACCGGCGGGCTATATCGACGTGTGCAGCGTGCCGATTCCGGTGCGGGCAGTGAAGTAACCGATCACCCCTGCGCGCGAATGAACTCGCGCACCTGCGGATACACGACATTGCGCCAGCGCCTTCCGCTGAAGATGCCGTAGTGGCCGGCGCCTTCGACGGTGAGATGACGCTTGCGCGATTTGGCGATGCCGGTGCACAGATCGTGCGCGGCGCGGGTCTGGCCGAGTCCTGAAATGTCGTCGAGCTCGCCCTCGATGGTCAGCAAGGCGGTGCCGCGGATCGCCTGCGGACGCACGCGTTCGCCGGCCACGTCCCAGGTGCCCAGCGGCAGGGCGTGGTCCTGGAACACGGTCTTGATCGTGTCGAGGTAGTACTCGGCGGGCATGTCGAGCACGGCGTTGTATTCGTCGTAGAAACGCCGGTGCGCATCGGCGTCTTCCAGGTCGCCACGGCACAGGTTCTCGTAAAAATCCCAGTGCGACATGAAGTGCCGGCCCGGATTCATGGCGAGGAATCCGGCGTGCTGCAAGAAGCCCGGATACACGCGGCGGCCGCGGCCGGGATAGTTGTCGGGCACTTCCTGCACCAGGGCGTTCTCGAACCACGACAGCGATTTGTGCGTGGCGAGGTCATCCACGCTGGTCGGGCTTTCGCGCGTGTCGATCGGCCCGCCCATCAAGGTCATGCTGCGCGGCACGGGTTCGCCATTCGCCGCCATCAGGGCGAGCGCGCCCAGCACCGGCACGGTCGGCTGGCACACGCTGATCACGTGCAGATTCTTCGCGCCGATATGGGTGATGAATTCGCGGATGTAGGCGACGTAGTCGTCGAGGCGGAAGGATCCGGCGGCAATCGGCACCATGCGCGCGTCGATCCAGTCGGTGAGGAAAACCTTGTGTTCGGGCAACAAGGTGCGCACGGTATCGCGCAACAACGTGGAATGGTGGCCCGACAGCGGCGCGACCACCAGCACGACCGGATCATTCTTCAGCGCGGCGAGGGTGGGGACATCGTCGCTGTAGCGCTTGAAGCGCAGCAGGTTGCAGAACGGTTTCGACAGCGCCGTCTGCTCGACGATGGCGACCTCGTGCCCGTGCGCGTTGACGGCGCGGATGTCGAACGCGGGTTTTTCGTAATCCTTGCCCAGGCGATAGACCAGTTCGCAATTGGCGGCGGCGCGTTGCGCGAAGGGCAGTTGCGAGAGCCAGCTTTCTGGCGAGGAGAGCATTTTCGCGCTGGTTTGCGACCAGGCCAGCAGCGGATTGAAGAGTGTGCGGTTGAATTCGTGGAATTGATAGAGCATCGGTTTTCCGGGCGCGGGCCCCCGGCCCGTCGGCGCGCATTGTGGCGGATTTTGTGCTGCAATGCGACCGTCCCCCAAACGCGAGAGATGCCATGTCACACGCAAAGTCGGTCGAACCCGTATTCCATCCGTTCACGGCGATTCCCGGACTGCCGTTTTCCGAGGCCGTGGAAGTGGGCGACCTGCTGTTCCTGTCCGGACAGATCGGCACCGACAACAATGGCAAGCTCGTCGCGGGCGGCATCGCCGAGGAAACCCGTCACGCATTGGTGAACATCAGTCGCGTGCTGGCGCGCCACAATTCGGCGATGGACCGCGTGGTCAAGGTCACGGTGATGCTCGCCGACATGGCCGAATGGCCGGCGATGAACGTCGAGTACAAGAAGTTCTTTCCGAACAATCCGCCGGCGCGCAGTGCGCTCGGCTGCAACGGCCTGGCGATGAACGCACGCGTGGAAATCGAGTGCGTTGCCGTGCGCCGCTGAACCGCGCAAAAAGCACCTTCTCAGACAACGCCGGCGCGGGTAGACTCGAAACGATGGCGTTTTCGTGGAGCAACCCGTGAAGCCGACCGATATCCGCAAGCCCGACTATTTCCACAAGGTGGTCGATTGCCAATGGGCCTGCCCGGCACACACGCCGGTGCCCGAGTACATCCGCCTGATCGCTGCCGGGCGTCACGACGACGCCTACCTGATCAACTGGAAATCGAACGTGTTTCCGGGAATCCTCGGCCGCACCTGCGACCGTCCCTGCGAACCGGCGTGCCGGCGCGGACGAGTGGAAGAGAATAACGGCGAGAAGCCGGAACCCGTCGCGATCTGTCGCCTCAAACGCGTTTGCGCGGACAACAAGGATTCCGACGCGATCCGCGCGCGCATGCCCAAACCGGCTGCGAAGAAGAACGGCAAGCGCATCGCCTGCGTCGGCGCGGGTCCGGCATCGCTCACCGTCGCGCGCGATCTCGCGCCACTCGGCTATCACGTCACCGTGTTCGAGGCCGATGCCAAGGGCGGCGGCTTCATGCGCACGCAGGTGCCGCGCTTTCGTTTGCCGGAAGAAGTGATCGACGAAGAGGTCGGCTACATCCTCGATCTCGGTGTCGAGTTTCGCGGCAACACGCGCATCGATTCGATGAAGGATTTGCTCGCGCAGAACTTCGACGCGATCTTCGTCGGTTCCGGCGCGCCGCGCGGGCGCGATCTGGAAATTCCTGGGCGTCGTGAAGCCGCCGCGAACATCCACATCGGTCTGGATTGGCTGGCCTCGGTGTACTTCGAGCACATCAAGAAGATCGGCCGTCGCGTGATCGTGCTCGGCGGCGGCAACACCGCGATGGACTGTTGCCGATCCTCGCGGCGTCTGGGCGGCGAAGACGTGAAGGTGATCGTGCGTTCGGGTTTCGAGGAGATGAAAGCCTCGCCGTGGGAAAAAGAAGACGCGCAGCACGAAGGCATACCGATTCTGAATTACCTCGTGCCGAAATCCTTCGTGCATGAGAACGGCAAGCTCACCGGCATGACGTTCGAGAAGGTGCGCGCCGAGCACGATGCCAAAGGCCGCCGCAAGCTGGTGCCGACCGGCGAGCCGGATGCGTTTTTCGAGTGCGACGATGTGCTGATCGCGGTCGGTCAGGAAAACGCCTTCCCGTGGATCGAGCGCGATGCCGGCATCGACTTTGGCGAATGGGACATGCCCGTGGTCGACAAGGTCACGATGCAGTCGTCGAACAGACAAGTGTTTTTCGGCGGCGACGCCGCATTCGGGCCGAAGAACATCATCTGGGCCGTCGCACACGGCCACGATGCCGCGGTGTCGATCGACAAGTGGCTCAGCGGCGAAGACATTCACGAGCGTCCGGAACCCGGCGTGAGCCTGATCTCGCAGAAGATGGGCATCCACGAGTGGAGCTACGACAACGATATTTCCAATGATGTGCGCTACGTGGTGCCATGGCGCGACAAGGCACAGACATTGAAGAGCATCAAGACCGAGGTCGAACTTGGCTTCGATGCGACGAGCGCCTTTGCCGAGGCGCAGCGTTGCCTGAATTGCGACGTGCAGACCGTGTTCAGCAAGGACGTGTGCATCGAATGCGATGCCTGCGTGGATATCTGCCCGATGGATTGCATCACGTTCACGAACAACGGCGATGAAGCCGAACTACGCGCGCATTTGTCCGCGCCGGCAATGAACCTGGCGCAGGCGCTGTACGTATCGGACTCGTTGAAAACGGGCCGGGTGATGGTCAAGGACGAGGACGTTTGCCTGCACTGCGGCTTGTGCGCCGAGCGCTGCCCGACCGGCGCCTGGGACATGCGCAAGTTCTTCCTCGAGATGACGCATGCGGGGCCGGGCTGCCACAAGCATGCAAAGAAGGAGGCGGCGTGATGCTTGTCTTGCGGTCTGGTCACCCTCTCCCCAACCCCTCCCCCATCAAGGGGGAGGGGCTAAAGCTTTCACCGCTCCCCTTGCGGGAGAGGTCGACGCGCGCAGCGCGGCGGGAGAGGGGGATGCGCGCATGAAACCCATCACCGCCACCAACGACTTCGTCGTCAAGTTCGCCAACGTCAACGGTTCGGGCTCGGCGTCGGCGAACGAGCTGTTCGCCAAATCCATCCTGCGCATGGGCGTGCCGGTCAGTCCGCGCAACATCTTTCCGTCGAACATCCAGGGCCTGCCGACCTGGTACGAGGTGCGCGTGACCGAGCGCGGCTGGCTCGGTCGGCGCGGGGGCATCGACCTCATGGTCGCAATGAATCCGCAGACCTGGGATGCCGACGTCCGCGAAATCGAACCGGGCGGTTATCTCTTCTACGACTCGACGCGGCCGGTTCCGGCGTCGAAGTTCCGCGACGACATCCACGTCATCGGCATGCCGTTGACGGCGATCTGCAACCGCACCTATGCCGACGCGCGCCAGCGCCAGTTGTTCAAGAACATCATGTATGTCGGCGCGCTGTCGGCCTTGCTCGGCATCGATCCGGCCGAAATCGAAAAACTCTTTGCCGAGCAGTACAAGGGCAAGGAGAAATTGCTCGACTCCAACGTCAAGGCGCTGCACTTGGGCCGCGACTACGCCAAGGAGCATCTGCCCGGAGACTTTGGCTTGCGCGTCAAGCGCGCGAACGCGGTGGGCGAGCGCATCTTCGTTGATGGCAATACCGCCGCTGCTCTGGGCTGCGTCTACGGCGGCGCCACGGTGTGCGCGTGGTATCCGATCACGCCGTCCTCGTCGCTGGCAGAAGGTTTCCAGAAATACTGCATGAAGTTTCGCGTGGACCCGGAAACGCAGGAAAACAAGTTTGCCATTGTGCAGGCCGAAGACGAAATCGCCTCGATCGGCATGGTCGTCGGCGCTGGCTGGAACGGCGCGCGCGCATTCACCACGACGTCCGGGCCGGGCATCTCGCTGATGAACGAGTTCATCGGCTTGGCCTATTTCGCCGAGATTCCGGTGACCATCATCGACGTGCAGCGCGGCGGGCCATCCACCGGCATGCCCACGCGCACGCAGCAATCCGACGTGCTCGCCTGCGCGTATGCCTCGCATGGCGACACCAAGCACGTGTTGCTGTTTCCGGAAGACCCGCACGAGTGTTTTGATTTTTCCGCGCAGGCGCTGGATCTGGCGGATCGCCTGCAAACGCCGATCTTCGTGCTCACCGACCTCGACATCGGCATGAACCAGCGCCTGTGCGCGCCGTTCGAATGGGACGATGCGCGTGCCTACGATCGCGGCAAGGTGATGACGACCGAAGAGTTGGAGGCCGGCAAGTATTTCGGTCGCTACAAGGATGTCGACGGCGACGGCATTCCCTGGCGCACGTATCCCGCGACGCATCCCAAGCGCGGCAGCTTTTTCACGCGCGGCACCAGCAAGAATCCCGAAGCGCGTTATTCCGAGCGCGGCGACGACTACCTGTACAACATGCAGCGGCTGCTGAAGAAATTCGACACGGCGAAATCGCTGCTGCCGCAGCCGATCCTGCACGCGGCGAAGCAGAAATCGAAGTTCGGTGCGATCTACTACGGCTCGACCAGCCCGGCGATGGACGAGGCGATGGCGGCATTGGAGGCAGACGGCCTGCACGTCGATGCGTTGCGCGTGCGCGGGTTCCCGTTTCCGGATTCCGTTGTCGATTTCATCGCCGCGCACGACAAGGTTTTCGTCGTCGAACAAAATCGCGACGCGCAGTTGCGCAGTCTCATCGTCAACGAATTCGGCATAGCTCCGGCGCAACTCGTGCCGGTGCTGCACTACGACGGCACGCCGATCACCGCGCGCTTCATCGCCGGCGCGATCAGCGAACACATGCAGGCGGCGAAAGTGGTGTCGATCGATTCCAAGGCGGCGCATTCATGACCTACATCGTCAAACCCAAGCTGCATCACCCGTCACTTGGCTGCAATGCGGCCGGTTTCACGCGCCGCGACTACGAAGGCGCGGTGTCGACCCTGTGCGCCGGTTGCGGCCACGATTCGATTTCCGCGGCCATCATCCAGGCGTGCTGGGAGCTGGACATCCAGCCACACCGCGTGGCGAAGCTGTCCGGAATCGGTTGCAGTTCCAAGACGCCGACGTATTTCCTGTCCGCCTCGCACGGCTTCAACACCGTGCACGGACGCATGCCCTCGGTGCTCACCGGTGCGAACCTCGCCAACAAGGAACTGCTGTACCTGGGCGTATCCGGCGACGGCGATTCGGCGTCGATCGGCATTGGCCAGTTCGTGCACGCAATCCGGCGCGGCGTGAACATGGTCTACATCGTCGAGAACAACGGCGTGTACGGCCTGACCAAGGGCCAGTTCTCCGCCACGGCGGACTTGGGTTCCAAGTCGAAGAAGGGCGTGACCAATACCGACAATCCGCTGGACATGGTCGGCATGGCGCTGCAGCTTGGCGCGAGTTTCGTTGCTCGCGGTTTCTCCGGCGACAAGTCGCAGCTGGTACCGCTGATCAAGGCCGCCATCAAGCACAAGGGCGCCGCCTTCATCGATGTGATCAGTCCGTGTGTCGCCTTCAACAACCATCCGGGCAGCACCAAGAGTTACGACTACGTGCGCGAACACAACGAGGCGGCGAACCGGCTCGACTTCATCGACGGACGCGAGGAAATCACCGTCGACTACGCGGAAGGCGAACTGATCGACGTCACCCAGCACGACGGCAACGTGATCCGCCTGCGCAAGCTTGCCGGCAGCTACAGCCCGCACGATCGCGTCGCCGCGATGAACTACCTGCACGAACGTTCCGCGAAGGGCGAAGTCGTCACCGGCCTGCTCTATGTCGACGAGGACTCGCACGACCTGCACGGACACATGAATACGGTGTCTGCACCATTGAATCGACTAGGCGCGAAAGAGTTGAGTCCCGGCACGGTGGCGCTGGCGAAAATCAACGCGGCGTTGCGGTAATATACGTATGCCAGTCCAGCCGGTTTTGGAGGGGCCATGCATCTTCAATTGACTTCTGCCGCTATCTTGCTGGTTGCCTCAGCTTTTGCGTGCGCGGAAGACACAACAACTCCGATCGTTACAAATTCAATTGCATGCAAGCAGGCTTCTGGATCGGTAGTTGTTGACTTCGGATTCAACCGACATCCAACGTATTTCGGCGTCTTGACGCCGCAAGATGAATTTGTATACCTGCGATATCCTCCGCGGAAGATCGACGTTCTTGGCAAAAACTACAAGCGCGAGCCCATGGTCTTCGCCATGCGCAATCTGGACGGGTATGTGGTGAATGGCAACAAGGTTGTCAAGAAGCGGGTATTTGCGACACCCGGAAAGTATGTATTGCGATTTGAAAATGCCAATCGGATTGCACATGACGACATTTTTCGTTTGAGTTGCGAGATTGTCGTACCGGGCGAAATATCGTCAATTGGCAATTCACGAGTTGGGCCGACATGTTCGGTCGCTGCGGGGAAAGGAAGCGTTGGCTCCAAAGAGATTCCGTCGAAAAGTTTGATAGGGTGTTTTGCCACAAACGGATGCGGTGTCGAACGATGCTGCAATTCAAATAGGGTCGGGGGGCCGTGTTATTGCAGTATGTGCTGCATTGCCAAGCCCCCTCCTGCAGTTCAGAGTGTCCTCAAATAGCGAAAGCAACGCGATGTCGGTCAAATGTTACGATCGCACCTACTTCGACAAGTGGTATCGACACCCGCGCCACGCGGTGGCGTCGCGCAAGGAGCTGGAGCGCAAGGTCGCCATGGCCGTCGCCACGGCCGAATATTTCCTCGGTCGGCGCATCGTCAATGTGCTTGATGTGGCCTGCGGCGAAGGCGTGTGGCGCGCGCCCTTGCGCAGGTTGCGGCCGGTCGTCGAGTATCTTGGACTGGACAGCAGCGACTACGCGATCGCGCGTTACGGTCGCTCGCGCAATCTGCGTCTGGCAAGATTCGGCGACCTGGAGCACCTGCGTTTCGAACGGCGTTTCGATCTGATCGTGTGCAGTGACGCGTTGCACTATGTGCGCACGCCGGAATTAAGGCGTGGACTGCGCGGGTTGGTCGACATGCTTGACGGCGTCGCATTCCTCGAACTTTTCGCGCGCGAAGACGAGCCCGAAGGCGACCGCGAGGGTTTCATCGCTCGGCCGGCGCGCTGGTATCGGCGCGAGTTCGCCGCCGCCGGCTTGATTGCCTGCGGCGCGCATTGCTACATCGGACCGCGGCTGAAGGATTGCGTGGCGGCGCTGGAAGTACGCGCCAGTTGACCGTGCCTGGTGCGCGCCTGGTGGACAACGTTACTCGCCGCACCGGTTTGCTTCGTTGAATGCATGGGCTACGCGTGGTAGGGTTAGGGCGGGGCGGTGTGGACTGCATTGTCAGCAGCGCACATCTGTAATGCATGATCGATATATCTGTCTGGAGGAAAGTCATGCCCATGTTCCGTTATGCCGCGGCACTGTCCGTATTCTTGGTGAATTGCTGCGTCGCGCAGACATTCACGTTCGATCCGCCCAATCCGCAAGCGGGGCAGGACTTCACGATTCGTGCCGTGTGGCCGCACAGTGGTGCGATGGTCAAGACGCAAGGGTATTTGGTGGCGACATATCCGACCACATACCCCACCCCGCCAGATGTTGGTCGGATCAATGTCTGGTTTGTGCAGGACGGAGGCGGTTTCAGTACTCCGCCTCCCGGTGGAACGACAACGGCCGCGCAGCCAATTTCCGGGCTTCCTGCCGGTACGTACACGGTTACGATCAATTGGATCTGGGATCCGAGCTATGTAGTCAATGCCGCCGCAAATTCGCCGCAAACGTTTCAACTCGTCATCGGCGGCAACTCATCCGGAGTGCCATCGGCGCCATTTGCGATCGGCAACGGCATCACCGGCAATTGGTATGACCCGGAGCAGAGCGGACATGGCTTTTCGCTCGAAGTCTTGCCGGGCGGTACGCTGCTTGCCGAGTGGTTCATGTTCTCGCCGACCGGCAGCCGCGACTGGATTGTTGCCACCGGCCCGATCAATGGCAATTCCGCCACATTGGACGCTTTTCGCACAGATGGCCCCGGCGGCTTGTTCCCGCCGCTTTACAACATGGCTGCCGTGACACAGCAGCCGTGGGGAACAGTCACCTTCACGTTCAACGATTGCAATAGCGGTACGGTCAGTTGGCAGTCGACACAATCCGGTTACGCCCCGGGCTCGTTGCCGATCACGCGCCTGAGCACGCCGAACGGGCTGCATTGCCCGTAAGCGCGTTGCGAGGCGATTGGCGGGGTCAGAATGATGATCCCGGCTGCGACAGGAACGCGATTTCCTCCGGCGTCGATGCGCGGCCGAGCGCCGCGTTGCGATGCGGATAGCGCCCGAAGCGGTCGATGATCGCCTTGTGGCGCAGTTCGAAGTCGAGATTGCCGGGTGCGCGTTCGCGGAACAGCCCGACGGCAGCGGCATGGATCAAGCGCGATTCGCTGTGCATGCAGGGCATGTAGACGAAGGCGCGACGCTCGGGCGCAATCTCCAGGTCAGCGCCGATGCGTATGGCTTCTTGCGCGAGTGCGAGCGCGAGGGGATCGCTGGCAAACGCGCGCGCATCATCGCGATACAAGTTGCGTGAAAACTGGTCGAGCACGATGATCTCGGCCAGTCGGCCGGCGGCGGTGACGCGCCAACTCCCCAATTCCACGCGGCAGGCCGCCGCGTGGAGTTCGCCAAAGCGCGTGCGGATCGCCTGATCGAATGCGGGATCGCGCCGCCACCATTGTTGTGGCGCGGTGTCCTCGAACCAGAAGCGCAGAACATCGTCAGCGGTCATGCGGCGATAATGCCGCAATCACGCCGCTGATGACAACGCGCGCTTACGCTTTGCGCTGGTCGCGCTTGCCTTGCCAGAAGCGCGGCTTCTTCTTCGCGGGGTTGTGCGGCTTGCCCGGATTGTTCGCGTGCGGACGACGCGAATGATTCGAGTTGCGCGGCTTGCCGTTGCTCGGACGCGGTCCGTCGAAATTCAGCGGTCGGCTGGGTTCGTAACCGGCGATGTTTTCCAGCGCGATATCCTGCTTGAGCAAGCGCTTGATGTCGCGCAGCAGCGGCGCTTCCTCGGGTGCGACCAGCGACACGGCCAGGCCTTCGGCGCCGGCGCGGCCGGTGCGGCCGATGCGGTGCACATAGTCCTCGGCAACCATCGGCAGGTCGTAGTTCACGACCATCGGCAACTGGTCGATGTCCAGTCCGCGCGCGGCGATGTCGGTGGCGACCAGCACGGTGACCTTGCCGTCCTTGAATTCCTTCAGCGCCTTGGTGCGCGCGCCCTGGCTCTTGTTGCCATGGATCGCGGCGGTGCGCAGGCCGTATTTTTCGAGGAAGTCGGCGAGCTTGTTCGCGCCATGCTTGGTGCGGCTGAACACCAGCGTCTGGCGGCGGCTGTCCTGGCTCAGCAGGTGCAGCAGCAGATCGCGTTTCTTTTCCGCATCGACCGGATGCACGCGGTGCGTGACCGTGGCGGCGACCGAGTTGCGCGCGGCGACCTGTACTTCGGCCGGGTCGCGCATGAACTGTGCGGCGATCTTCTTGATCTCGTCGGCGAAGGTGGCCGAGAACAGCAGGGTCTGGCGCTGCTTCGGCAGCACGCCGAGGATGCGCCGGATCGCGGGCAGGAAGCCCATGTCGAGCATGCGGTCGGCCTCGTCGAGCACGAGGATTTCGATGCCGGACAAATCGACCGTGCGCCGTTCCATGTGATCAATCAGGCGGCCGGGCGTGGCCACCAGCACATCGACGCCGCGGCGCAGCGCATCGATCTGCGGACCCATGCCGACGCCGCCGAAGATCGTCGCGCTGAACATCTTCACGTGCTTGGCGTAGGCGCGCAGGCTGTCGTGCACCTGCGCGGCGAGTTCGCGCGTGGGGGTGAGGACCAGCGCGCGCGGACGGCGCTTGCCGTTGGCCGCAGCCGGCGTGTTCTCGACGAACAGGCGCTGCAGCAAGGGCAGGGCGAAGGCGGCGGTCTTGCCGGTGCCGGTTTGTGCGCCGGCGAGCATGTCGCGGCCGGTCAGCGCGACCGGAATCGCGGCGGACTGGATGGCGGTGGGCGCGGCGTAGCCTTGTTCGGCAAGCGCACGCAACAACGCGGGCGCAAGCCCGAGGGTTTCAAAACTCATGTTGGAAGCTCCAGTAAAGCAAAAGAACCGGAGCGTTCCCAGAACCGCGCTGCGGAAGAACCCGACGTCGAAAATGTCGGAAAAACGTCGAACCCGAGTGGTGTCGCCGCTTTTTTGAAGTCCGCACAAGGATGCGCGGGTTCCTGATCACGGATGATCGAAAAAGCTGGCAGGAGGGAAAAACGGAGGGCGACGCGATGAATCGGCGCGCAGTATACCAGTTCAATGTGCAAATGCGCGATTGCCATTGACGGTCGTTCAGCTTCGGCCTAGCCTCGCACGCTGAAGTCCGGAGGGCAGGGATGAAATTCCTTTCAGGTTTGCGAGAGCTGGACAGTGCACAGCGCCATGTCGTCGCGGCCAGCTTCCTGGGCTGGACGCTGGATGCATTCGACTATTTCCTGCTCGTGTTCGTCATCCCCGAAGTCGCGCATGATTTCGGCGTGGGCATCGCCGAAGTCGCATTCTCGACCACGCTGACCCTGGCGATGCGGCCGCTCGGCGCCTTGATCTTCGGCCGTCTCGCCGATCGCTTCGGACGAAGGCCGGTGCTGATGTTCGACGTGATCCTGTTTGCCGTCTTCGAGGGGGCGTCGGCGCTGGCGCCTTCGTTGACGGTGCTGCTGGTCGTGCGCGCCTTGTTCGGCATCGCGATGGGCGGTGAATGGGGCATCGGCGCCTCGTTGACGATGGAATCGATCCCGGCCAGGTCGCGGGGTTTGGTTTCCGGATTGTTGCAGCAAGGCTACCCGGCCGGTTATCTGATCGGCGCGCTGGTCTACTGGCTGGCCTTCGACCATATCGGTTGGCGCGGCATGTTCGCGCTCGGCATCCTGCCGGCGCTGCTGGTGCTGTACATCCGGCGCAGCGTGCCCGAATCGCCGGTATGGGCGGCCAATCGCACCGACGCAGCGCCCACGCCGGGCTTCTTCGCTGCCATGCGCGGACAATGGAAGCTGTTTGCGTACATGGCGGTGCTGATGATGGCGTTCAACATGTTCAGCCACGGCTCGCAGGACATGTATCCGACGTTTCTCAAGGAGCAGATGCACTTCGATACCGCCACGGTGAGCAAGCTGACGATCGCGCTCAACCTCGGCGCCATCGTGGGCGGCCTGATTTTCGGGGCATGGTCCGAACGCGTCGGTCGGCGTCGCGCGATCGTGGTTGCCGCCTTGCTGGCCTTGCCGATGATTCCGCTGTGGGCCTATGGCGGATCGGTGGTCCTGCTCGGTATCGGCGTGTTCCTCTTGCAGGTGATGGTGCAGGGCGCCTGGGGCGTGGTGCCGGTGCACCTGAACGAATTGTCGCCGGATGGCGTGCGTGGCACATTGCCGGGATTCGCCTACCAGGGCGGCAATCTGCTGGCGGCGTTCACTTCGCCGTTCCTGGCCTGGCTGGCGGCAGGGCATGGCGGCGATTTTGCCTTTGCGATGGCGTGTTTCATTGCCGTGGTCGCCGTGCTGCTGGCGCTGGTGACCTGGCTGGGTCCCGAAGCGACCGGCAAGAAATTCGATTGAGGCAGGACATTCCCGATGGACATGATGCAATTGTTGCGTTCGATCCCGCTGTTCGACACGCTGGACGATGACGATCTGAAGGCGTTGTCCGAGAACTACCTGCATGAATGCCGCTATGCCGCGGGCACGCTCATTTTCGCGCAGGGCGATGTCGGCAATGCCATGTACATCGTCGTCAGTGGCGATGTGAACATCTTCCTGCCCGGGGACGATTCGCGGCGCATTTCGCTCGAAGACCTCAGTCGCGGCCAGTTTTTCGGTGAACTTGCGGTGTTCGACGAAAAGCCTCGCAGCGCCAGCGCGCTGGCGGCGACCGACTGCACCTTGCTGGAACTCAAACACCGCACGCTCGGCGAATACCTCGAACAGCGTCCGCGTGCGGCGCTCGCGATCCTGCGCACGCTCAGCGGGCGCCTGCGCGAAACCAACATGCTGTTGTCCGCACGCGCTGCGATCAATGTCGACGCCGAGTTCGAAAAGCATCTGTCCTGGAGCGATCGTCTCGCCGACAAGGTGGCCGAGCTCAACGGCAGCTGGAAGTTCATCATCATCCTGCTCGCGCTGACGGTGTTCTGGTGCTTCGGAAACACGGAATGGTTGGGGAATCCGCTGGATCCGTATCCGTACCAGTTCTTCAACCTGATATTGGGAATTTTTGTGGCCTTGCAGGGCCCGCTGATCGTGATGAGCCAGAACCGACAGGCGCACAAGGACCGTGCCCGTGCCGAGACCGACTACAACGTCAACATGAAAAACGAGGTCAATATCGAAACCCTGTTGCGCGAGTTGGCGGAGTTCCGCGAGGAAATGACGCAGCGGTCCGGCAACGCGACGCGCAGTACTGCAAAATGAGCGCGACATTGCGTTAGAATCTGCGCCCTTGCGTGTGCGGCGCTTCAGGGAGCGGCCTCGCGTTTTGTTTCAGGCCACTTCCGGGTTGCAATGACTGACGATATTTCCGGGGACGATCCCGCCCATTCCTGGCGTTTGCGCTTCGAAGACCGACGCGAATATCTGTACGCGGCTGTCGCAGGTCCGGAAGATTCGCTCGCCATCACGACGGCATACTGGCTCGAGATCGCGGCGGCGTGCCGCCAGCGTGGCGCCAAATCCGTCCTTGTGTGCGACCGCCTGCGCGGCAATCCTTCGACCCGCGAAGAGTTTGCGCAACTGGCAAAGGCACTGGTGGGCAGCGGCCTGGAGCAGGTGCGCATCGCGTTCCATGAGCCGGTCAGCGAACACCTGCGCGACGTGGAATTCGGTGAGCTGGCGATGCGCGAGGAGGGGTTCGTCCTGCGTGTTTTCAGCAATGAACGCGAAGCTGAAATCTGGCTGCGCTATGGTCAGGCATGAGCTGTTTTGATTCCTGCGTGGGGTTGATCATGAAAGTGAAGTTCTTCGGAATCGTCGCCGTAGCGTGTGTTGCGGCCGCGGCGCTGGCGGCGCAACCACCGGCGCCAGCGGGCGACGGGGCGGAAATCGCTGCGCTCAAGAAGGAACTGGCGCAGCTCAAGCAATCGGCCTATCGCCCGGAACTGGGTGAGCAGATGCTCATCCTGCAGATCCGGCATGCACGATTGTGGTTCGCCGGCGAGGCAAGGAACTGGAATCTCGCCACATTCCAGGTGCAGGAACTGCAGGAAGCGCTGGACGCCGTCGTCGAATACAACCCGGACGATGCCAATTTCCAGCCCGAGCGCCTGGCCGATGTCCTGCCGGCGATGACGCGCGGCCCGATCGCCGACTTGCGCAAGGCCGTCGATGCCAAGGACAAGGCCGCTTTCGAAAAAGCCTTCGACGGCCTGTCGGCAGCCTGCACGGGTTGCCATCGCGCCGCCGGCAATCCCTTGCTCGTGATCCAGCGCCCGAAAACGCCATTGCTCGACAACCTGCGCGTGGCGCCAGAAAAATAGACGTCTATTTCAGGATGCGCTTGGCGCCGGCATAGTGCTCGCGCCAGTATGGCGCATCGAGGTAGTCCAGGCGCACCGTGCCGCCTTCGTTTGGCGCGTGCACGAAGCGGCCCTTGCCGACGTAGATGCCGACGTGGCCGACGCTGCGGCCATCGTGGTGGAAGAAGACGAGGTCACCCGACTCGAGCCGGGACTTGCGCACATCCGGTGCATCGATGCGGCTGATTTCCTGCGCGGTGCGTGGCAGCGCGATGCCGGCGACGTCGCGAAAAACATAGTCGACCAGGCCGCTGCAGTCGAAGCCTCCGCGCGGCGTGTTGCCGCCATAGCGGTAGGGTGTGCCGACCAGGCTGATGGCGCGGAACAGGACATCGTTGGGGTTGGCGTTGTTCGCGCCGTTGACCGGATAGGACGGTTGCGGTGCGGTGCGGACGGCATGGCGTCCGCAGCCGGCAAGGGCGAGCATGCCGACAAGCAGGACGACGAGGTGAAGCGCGGTGCGCATGCGCGCAAGGTCGGCCAAAAGCGAGGCGATGTCAATGCGAAGCGCGGCGAAAAACGCTACGATGCGCGCCACATCAAGGAGCCGACATGCAAGTCGAAAAAGACAAGGTCGTAAGTTTCCATTACCGCGTCAGCGAAGAACCCGGCACTGAAGTCGAGTCGTCGCACGGGCGCGAACCGATGGTCTTCCTGTTCGGCCATGGCGGCATCATCCCTGGCCTGGAGAAGGCGATGGCCGGACATGCGGCAGGCGATGCCTTCGAGGCGGTGGTCGCGCCGGAAGAAGCCTACGGCAAGCGCCGTGAGGATTTCGTGCAGCGCGTGCCGAAGAAGTATTTCCGCGATGGTGTGCATCTGAAGCCCGGCATGGTCACGTCGCTGAACACGCGCGACGGGCAGCGCTCGGTTACGGTGCTCAAGATCGGATCCAGCGTCGTCGACGTGGACCTGAATCATCCCCTGGCGGGCAAAACCTTGAGCTTCGCGGTCGAGATCACCGATGTGCGTGATGCGAGCGAGGAAGAAATCGCGCATGGACACGTGCATGGGCCGGGTGGCCACCACTGAGCGCCTGGTCGTAAAAAGAGGAAGGGCCGGGTTTGCACCAGGCCCTTCCGGACTCCCCTTGCGATTCGGTATCGGGTTACGCGGCGTTGCTCACCAGGGTCAGTTTCGGACGCGCCGACGCGGTGGCCGTGGCGCTGACAGCGGCGGCCAGGCCAGCCTGGGTCTCCGCCACGCTTGCCTCGAAACGGGTCAGGCGTTCCTCGGCGGCAGCGGCAACGGCGGCGGAAACTGCGCCTTGTTCCAGCATCTGCATGACCATGGCGCGGTGGTGTTCGCTGAAGTCAGGATCCTTGAGCGCTTCTTCGAGTGCGCAGATCATCGTGGCCAGCCAGCCCGACGTCGGGCTGCGCAGGGCAAGCAGCATTTCGTTGTTGATCGCCGGCATGGTCGTGTTCCGTCCTGGCTGCCGGCACCTGCCGGCGGTTGTGAATATGCAGGTTCAGTGCCAATCAAGCAGCAAACGGTGGAAAATGGCGCTGTAGAGCCAATCTTTGGCAAAATCGGCAGCAACGTCGCGCCGCCGGTCGCTGCTGCTGGCCACGGCGGCCGGCGTATTGCGTCAACAATCGACGGAGCTCGTGCGCAGTGAATTCGCGGCAACCCGATGTACTGGTTCTGGGCGGCGGTGCGGTCGGACTGGCCTGCGCTTTGTATCTGCTGCAAGCGGGCCGCAGCGTGACCGTCATCGATCGCGGCAAGGTGGGTGCGGCCACCTCGCACGGCAATTGCGGCACGATCACGCCCAGCCACGCCATGCCGCTGGCCGCGCCCGGCGTGCTCGCCGATGCACTGCGCTGGATGCTGAAAAAGGACGCGCCGTTGCGCATCGCGCCGCGCCTGGATTTCGCCTTGCTCGGCTGGCTTGTGCAATTCGCGCGACGCTGTTCGGCCGACGAATGCCGTCGCATCACCGCGATCAAGGCGCCCTTGCTGCTGCGCGCGCGTAGCGAGCTCGAAGCGCTCGTGCAGAGCGAACGGCTCGCATGCGAATTCGCCACGCTCGGCACCATGAATGTGTACCGCGATGCCCGCGCCTTCGACAAGTCGCATGCGGCGGTCGCACTGGTCGCGCAGTTCGGCATATCGGCGCAGACCTTGGATGGCGATGCGTGCCGCGCGCGCGAACCGGCACTCAACGGCAGCATCGTCGGCGGCTACTTCAATGCCAACGACGCGCAGTTGCGCCCGGAAAGCTATTGCGCGGAATTGGCGCGTGCCGTCGTCGCGCGTGGCGGTGAAATCCACGAGGACACCGCGATCGGCGGCTTTCGCGTTGGCGGCGGACGCGTGGAAGCCGTCGCCACCGACCACGGCGAATTCGCCGCGCGCGACATCGTGTTTGCGCTGGGTTCGTGGTCGCCACAGCTTGCGCGCCAGCTCGACCTGCGCATTCCGATCCAGCCCGGCAAGGGCTATTCGATCACCTACACGCGGCCGCAAACGTGCCCGCGCATCCCCGTCGTGCTGAAGGAACGCGCGGTCTGCGTCACTGGCTGGGAGTCCGGCTTCCGTCTCGGCAGCACGATGGAGTTTGCCGGTTTCGATGCGACGCTGAACCGCACGCGCCTGGATGCGCTCAAGCGCGGCGCCGCCGAATACCTGATCGAGCCGGAGGGACCGTCCATGCTCGAGGAATGGTATGGCTGGAGGCCGATGACCTACGACGACCTGCCGATCCTGGGGCCTGCCACCGCATTGCGCAACCTTGTGCTGGCGACCGGGCATGGCATGCTTGGCATCACGATGTCGGCGATCAGCGGGCGCTTGATCTGCGAATCCATTACCGGCGCGCCGCCGTCGCTCGATCCTGCGCCATTCCTTCCCTCGCGTTTCAACCTGTGAGAACCATCATGTCGATGCGCACCTTGTTCGTTGCCACCTGCCTTGCGTGCCTGGCCACCACCACGATGGCCATCGCTGCAACTGCCGAAACCGCGCCGACCCAGGTCGATTTCCGCTGGGGCGTCAAGATTCCCTTGCGCGATGGCGTGAAGCTCGACGCCACGCTGTATCGCCCGCAAGGGCAGGCGGCGCCGCTGCCGTGCGTGTTCACGCTCACGCCGTATATCGCGGCGAGTTACCACGACCGCGGGATGTACTTCGCCGCGCACGGTTATGTCTTTCTCACCGTCGATGTGCGTGGACGCGGCAATTCGGAAGGCCAGTTCACGCCCCTGCTGCAAGAGGCGCACGACGGTTACGACATCGTCGAATGGCTGGCGAAGCAGCCGTATTGTGACGGCAAGATTTCGATGTGGGGCGGCTCCTACGCCGGCTACGACCAGTGGGCCACGGCCAAGGAGTTCCCGCCGCACCTGGCTACCATCGTGCCGGTAGCCTCGCCGTTTGCCGGGGTGGATTTTCCCCGTCGCAACAACATCGCCTATCCCTACGACATGCAATGGCTGCTGTTGACCGCCGGGCGCACCGGCCAGGAAAAGATCTTCGGCGACGATGCGTTCTGGATCGCGAAGTTCAAGCAACTGTACACGCAGCACCTCGCGTTCAAGACCCTGGACACGCTGGTCGGCGCGCCATCACCGATCTTCCAGACATGGGTCGCGCATCCGGCGATCGACGCCTACTGGGATTCCTACAATCCGACCGCGGCGCAATTCGCGAAGATCGACCTGCCGATCCTGTCCATCACCGGCCAGTACGACGGCGACCAGCCCGGCGCAATGCGTTTCTATCGCGAATTCATGGCCCATGCGAGCGCGCAGGCCAAGGCGCAGCACTACCTCATCATCGGGCCGTGGGATCACGCCGGCACGCGCACGCCGCAGGCGGAAATGGGCGGGCTGAAGTTCGGCAAGGCGAGCCTGCTCGACCTCAACGATCTGCACCGGCAGTGGTACGACTGGACGATGAAGTCGGGCAGCAAACCCGCCTTCCTCAAGGACCGCGTGGCTTATTATGTGCTGGGCGATGGCGCCGAGGATTGGCGCTACGCGCCGACGCTCGATGCGGTGACGGCGCAGGCCACGCCGCTGTACCTGTCCTCGCATGATGGCCGAGCGAACGATGTCTTCGAATCCGGCGCGTTGCTGGCGCAGGTCGCGTCGCAGGCCCAGCCCGACCGCTACGTCTACGACCCGCTGGATACGAGTTCCGCGGCGGTGGATGCGCTGGATGTGCCGAACATGCTCACCGACCAGCACTGGATCCTGCAACAAGGCGGCAAATACCTCGTCTACCACACCGCGCCGTTCCCCAAGGCCACCGACATCGCCGGATTCTTCAAGCTGTCGGCATGGATTGCGCTGGATCAGCCGGATACGGACTTCCACGTCGCGGTGTACGAAATCCAGCCGGACGGAACCAACGTATTCCTGAGCGACGACTTGCTGCGCGCGCGCTACCGCCATAGCGATCGCACCGCCGAACTCGTACCCAAGGGCAAGATCGAGCGCTACGACTTCGATCATTTCACCTTCGTCGCGCGGCGTATCCAGGCCGGCAGCCGCCTGCGCCTGGTCATTGCACCGGTGAATACGCTGTACAGCGAGAAGAACTACAACGCCGGCGGCGTGGTCGCGGATGAAACCGGCAAGGATGCACGCACGGTGACGGTGGATCTTTACCACGACGCGCAGCATCCGAGTGCCTTGTTCGTGCCCATGGCCGGGCAGGAGAAGGCGAAATCGCCGTGAGCGAGGTTTTCACCCTGCATCGCGGCACCGTGCCGCTGCTTGTTTCGCTGCCGCATGACGGCACGGTGTTGCCCGACCCCATCGCCGTACGCATGACGCCAGCGGCGCGGCGCGTGCCGGACACCGACTGGCACGTGTCGCGTCTGTACAAATTTGCGCGCAGGCTCGGCGCATCGATGATCGTGCCGAAGTATTCGCGTTACGTCGTCGATCTGAATCGTCCGCCCGATGACGTTTCGCTGTATCCCGGCCAGAACACCACCGGTTTGTGTCCGATCGTGCAGTTCTCCGGCGAGGCAATTTATCTACCGGGGCAGATACCAACGCCCGGCGAAATTGCGCGGCGTGTGGAAACCTACTGGCGCCCGTACCACGACGCGCTGGTCGCGGAGATTGCGCGGATCAAGGCCGAGCATGGCCGCGTGGTGCTGTGGGAGGGACATTCGATCCGCAGCGTGGTGCCGTTCCTGTTCGATGGGCGGCTGCCGGACTTCAATCTCGGCACCGCAGGCGGCGCAAGCTGTTCGCCGGATTTGCAGCGCCGACTCGTCGGCGTGCTAGAAGCGCAGCGCAAGTACTCTTTCGTCGTCAACGGCCGCTTCAAGGGTGGCTACATCACCCGGCACTACGGCGATCCGGCCAATGGCGTGGATGCCGTGCAACTCGAACTCGCGCAGCTCAACTACATGGACGAGGATTCGTTCGCCTATAATGAGGTAAAGGCAGCACGATTGTGGGGGACGATTCGGGCGTTGCTGGAGGAAATCGCGCCGCCGCAAAGGATTCTTTGCGGTACCTTCATGTTCGATTAGTCTTGGCGGAAACACGCCTCAAACTTCCAACGACGCCAAATCCCCCTTCGTTTCCAACCATTCCTTGCGGTCGGCGGCGCGCTTTTTCGACAGCAGCATGTCCATGAGTTTGGCGGTGCCGTCTTCGGCATCGACGGTCAGTTGCACGAGGCGGCGCGTGTCGGGATGGATGGCCGATTCGCGCAGTTGCGGCGGATTCATCTCGCCCAGTCCCTTGAAGCGGGTGACGTGCACGGCGCCCTTGATCTTCTCGCGCTCGATCTTTTGCAGCATCGCGTCGCGTTCGGCTTCGTCCAGGCAGTAAAACACCTGCTTGCCCACGTCGACGCGGAACAGCGGCGGCATGGCGACGAAGACATGGCCTTCGCCGACGAGTTTGGGAAAATGCTTGAGGAATAGCGCGGACAACAATGTGGCGATGTGCAGGCCGTCGGAATCGGCGTCGGCGAGCACGATGATCTTGCCGTAGCGTAGTCCGGAGATATCGTCATGGCCGGGATCGCAGCCGATCGCTATGGCGAGGTTGTGCACTTCCTCGGAGGCGAGCACCTGGCCGGAATCGACTTCCCAGGTGTTGAGGATCTTGCCGCGCAACGGCAGGATCGCCTGATAGTCCTTGTCGCGCGCCTGTTTGGCGCTGCCGCCGGCCGAATCACCTTCGACCAGAAACAATTCAGTGCGCGACAGGTCGCTGGATGCGCAATCGGCGAGCTTGCCAGGCAGGGCCGGGCCCTGCGTGATCTTCTTGCGCACGATCTGCTTTTCGGCCTTCAGGCGCAACGTGGCGCGCTCGATGGCGATCGCAGCGATCTTCTCGCCGAGTTCTACATGCTGATTGAGGTACAGCGAAAATCCGTCGTGCGCGGCGTTTTCCACGACCGCGGCCGCGTCGCGCGAGGACAGGCGCTCCTTGGTCTGGCCGGAGAACTGCGGATCCTGCATCTTCACGCTGAGCACGAAGGCGAGCCGATCCCATACATCTTCCGGCGCGAGCTTCACCCCGCGCGGCAAGAGGTTGCGGATCTCGCAGAATTCGCGCAGCGCCGAGGTGAGTCCCGAGCGCAGGCCGTTGACGTGGGTGCCGCCCTGGATGGTCGGGATCAGGTTGACGTAGGACTCCTGCGTCAGTTCGCCTTCCGGCAGCCAGGCGAGGGCAAAATCGACCGCGCCGGTGTCGCGCTTGAGCGATCCCACGTAAAGATCGGTCGGCAGATATTCGCCGCCAACCAGCATCGAGCGCAGGTAATCGCGCAGCCCGTCCTCGTAGTGCCATTCCTCTTTCTCGCCCGTCGCTTCGTCGGTGAGGCGCACGGTCAGCCCGGCACATAGCACCGCTTTCGCGCGGAGAACATGCTTGAGCTTTGGTATGGAAATCTTTGATGTATCGAAGTATTTTTCTTCCGGCCAGAAGCGCAGCGTGGTACCGGTCTGCTTCTTTGGCACTGTGCCAACGGTCTTCAATTCGCTGGCGCGATCACCGTGCCTGAAATCCATGCGATAGACATTGCCGTCGCGGCGAATACTGACTTCGACCTTGTCCGACAAGGCATTGACCACCGATACGCCGACGCCGTGCAGGCCGCCGGAAAAGGCATAGTTCTTGTTCGAGAACTTGCCGCCCGCGTGCAGGCGGGTGAGGATCAATTCCACACCCGGAATGCCTTCCTCGGGATGGATGTCCACCGGCATGCCGCGGCCGTCATCGGAGACTTCCACCGAGCCGTCGGCGTGGACGATGACCTCGATGGTTTTCGCATGCCCGGCGAGCGCTTCGTCCACGGAATTGTCGATGACTTCCTGCGCCAGATGGTTCGGGCGCGAGGTGTCGGTGTACATGCCGGGGCGGCGCTTGACGGGTTCCAGGCCCGAGAGGACTTCGATATCGGCGGCGTTGTAGCGGGAACTCATAATTGGCGTCGAATTGCGAGGCGGCGGCGGATAGTCGGTGCTGAAGGCAATAAATGCAATAGGCGTCATCCCGGCAGGATCGAGTGTCGACGCCAGTCGACCGAGGGGGATCCAGGCTGCATGGATGCCATCCGTGGCCACTGGATTCCGGCACTCCATGCCGGAATGACGAGAATACTCGCAGCCCGTTGCGCGTCCCGGTAGAATACGCCTTTACCAGCATCGGAATTGCTGCGTCATGACTCCTCTCATCTTCGTCACCGGCGGCGTGGTGTCTTCCCTGGGCAAGGGCATCGCGGCGGCGTCGCTTGCGTCCATCCTCGAAGCGCGCGGCCTGCGCGTGACGATGATGAAGCTCGACCCCTACATCAATGTCGATCCGGGCACCATGAGCCCGTTCCAGCACGGCGAGGTCTACGTCACCGACGATGGCGCCGAAACCGACCTGGACCTCGGCCACTACGAGCGCTTCGTGCGCACGCGCCTGACCGGCAAGAATTCCATCACCACCGGCAAGATATACGAGGCCGTCATCCGCAAGGAACGCCGCGGCGATTACCTCGGTGCCACGGTGCAGGTGATTCCGCACATCACCGACGAAATCAAGCGTTGCATCGACGAGGCCACGCGCGGCTACGACGTGGCCCTGGTCGAGATTGGCGGTACGGTCGGCGACATCGAATCGCAGCCGTTCCTCGAGGCGATCCGCCAGATCCGCATCGAGCATGGCGCCGACAAGACCCTATTCATGCACCTGACCCTGGTGCCGTACATCAAGGCCGCCGGCGAGATCAAGACCAAGCCGACCCAGCATTCCGTCAAGGAACTGCGCGCGCTCGGCATCCAGGCCGACGTATTGCTGTGCCGCTGCGAGCAGCCGTTGCCGCAGTCCGACCGGCGCAAGATCGCGCTGTTCACCAATGTGCCGGAAAAGGCCGTGATCAGCGCGGTCGACATGGACATCATCTACAAACTGCCGCAGTGGCTGCACGAGCAGGGCCTGGACGACATCGTCGTCTCGCAGCTCAAGCTCGATGCCAAGCCCGCAAACCTGATCGAATGGGAACGCGCGGTCGAGGCGATGGAACATCCCAAGGACGAAGTCACGATCGCCATCATCGGCAAATACGTCGAACACAAGGATGCGTACAAATCGCTCGGCGAGGCGCTGCGTCACGGCGGATTGAAGCAGGCCACGCGCGTCAACCTGCGCTGGCTCGAATCCGAAGACGTGGAGTCGCGCGGCGCGGAAATTTTGGCCGATGTCGACGGCATCCTGGTGCCCGGCGGTTTCGGCAAGCGCGGCTTCGAGGGCAAGATCGCGGCGGCGAAATTCGCGCGCGAGAATCGCATTCCGTATTTTGGCATCTGCTATGGCATGCATGCGGCGGTGGTGGATTTCGCGCGCAGCATCGCCGGTCTTGCCGGCGCGGGATCCACCGAGAACGACAAGCATTGCGCGGATCCCGTGATCGCGCTCATCACCGAATGGACGACCGGTTCGGGTGAGGTGGAAAAACGCGACGAGAGTTCGGATCTTGGCGGCACCATGCGCCTGGGTGCGCAGGAATGCCGGCTCAAGGCCGGCAGCATTTCGCGTGCACTGTACGGGCAGGATGTGATCCGCGAGCGCCATCGCCATCGCTACGAATTCAACAACCGCTATCGCCAGCAGTTCGAGGATCTGGGTCTGGTCATCGCCGGCAAGTCGATGGACGATCTGCTGGTCGAGATCGTCGAGTTGCCCGAGCAAAAGCATCCGTGGTTCGTCGCTTGCCAGTTCCATCCGGAATTCACTTCCACTCCGCGCGACGGCCACCCGCTGTTCATGGGCTTTGTCCGCTCTGCGCGCGAGTACAAGGTGGTACGCAATGCGCCGCGCCTGGCGCAGGTGGCCTCGGCATGAAGGTCTTTTTTGTCGTCATTCCGGCATGGAGTGCCGGAATCCAGAAGCCAGGGAAGGCAGCGTATCGGCTATCGCGTGATTTGCATCCATGCAGTCTGGATCCCCCTCGGTCGACTGGCGTCGACACTCGACCCTGCCGGGATGACGGTGTCTCCCGATGAAACTGTGTGGCTTCGAAGTTGGCCTCGACCAGCCGCTGTTCCTGATCGCCGGTCCCTGCGTGATCGAATCACGGCAGTTGCAGATCGACACCGCCGGCACCTTGAAGGAAATCACCGCCAAGCTCGGCGTGCCCTTCATATTCAAATCCAGTTTCGACAAGGCCAATCGCACATCGGCAACAAGTTTCCGCGGCCCGGGACTGGAAGAAGGTTTGCGCATCCTCGCCGAAGTCAAGAAACAGGTCGGCGTGCCGGTGCTCACCGACGTGCACGAATACACGCCGCTGGCCGAAGTCGCGTCCGTTGTCGATGTCTTGCAGACGCCGGCCTTCCTGTGCCGGCAGACCGACTTCATCCAGAACGTCGCACGCGCCGGCAAGCCCGTCAACATCAAGAAGGGCCAGTTCCTCTCGCCGTGGGAAATGAAGCATGTGTCCGCCAAGGCCAAAGCGGCCGGCAATGAGCAGATCATGGTGTGCGAACGCGGCGCGAGCTTCGGCTACAACAACCTTGTTTCCGACATGCGCGCGCTCACGGTGATGCGTGACACAGGCTGCCCGGTGGTGTTCGACGCTACGCACTCGGTACAACTGCCCGGCGGCGCGGACGGCAAGTCCGGCGGCCAGCGCGAATTCGTGCCGACGCTGGCGCGCGCCGCGGTGGCGGTCGGCATCGCCGGCATCTTCATGGAAACGCATCCCGATCCGGACAAGGCGCTTTCCGACGGCCCGAATGCGTGGCCGCTGGGCAAGATGGCAGCGCTGCTGGAAACGCTGGTCGCGCTGGATCGCGTCGCAAAATCACAATCCCTTTGAGTCCACAATGAGCCAATCGATCACGAAAATCCACGCACGCGAAATCCTCGACTCGCGCGGCAACCCCACGCTCGAAGCCGAAGTCACGCTGGCCGACGGCTCCTTCGGCCGTGCGGCGGTGCCGTCGGGTGCATCCACCGGTTCGCGCGAAGCGGTCGAACTGCGCGATGGCGACAAATCGCGCTATGGCGGCAAGGGCGTGAAGAATGCTGTCGCCAACGTCAACGGCGCCATCGCGCAAGCACTCAAAGGCTTCGATGCGGTCGATCAGGGCGGTCTCGATGCGAAACTGATTGCCCTCGACGGCACGCCGAACAAGGGCAAGCTCGGTGCAAACGCGATCCTCGGCGTGTCGCTGGCTGCCGCGCACGCGGTCGCGGCGTCGAAGAAAATCCCGCTGTGGAAATACATCAACACCGCATTGGCCAACGGCGCGCCGCTGCACCTGCCCGTGCCGATGATGAATATCGTCAACGGCGGTGCGCACGCCGACAACAACGTCGACATGCAGGAATTCATGATCCTGCCGGTCGGGGCGTCGAATTTTGCCGAAGCGCTGCGCGCGGGCGCGGAAATATTCCATGCGCTGAAATCCGTGCTGAAGGCCAAGGGACTCAACACCGCGGTCGGCGACGAGGGTGGTTTCGCGCCGGATCTGAAATCCAACGAGCAGGCCATCGAAACCATCCTCGAAGCGATCGCCAAGGCGGGCTACACCGCCGGCAAGGACGTGTACCTGGGCCTGGATGCGGCCAGCTCCGAGTTTTTCGACAATGGCGTTTACGATCTCGCCGGCGAAGGCAAGAAGATGTCGTCCGCCGAGCTCATCGAGCTCTACGCGCTCTGGTGCGCCAAGTATCCGATCATCACCATCGAGGATGGCGTCGCCGAGCAGGATCGCGACGGCTGGAAGGCGCTGACCGCGAAACTTGGCAAGAAAATCCAGCTCGTCGGCGACGACAACTTCGTCACCAACCCGGCGATCTTCCGTGCCGGCATCGCCGACGGCATCGCCAACGCGATCCTGATCAAGGTCAACCAGATCGGTACGCTCAGCGAAACGCTCGAAGCCGTCGCCTTGGCGGACAAGGCGCACTACGCGGCAGTGATCTCGCACCGCTCCGGTGAAACCGAGGACACCACCATCGCCGATATCGCGGTGGCGACCACCGCCACGCAGATCAAGACGGGTTCGCTGTGCCGCTCGGATCGCGTCGCCAAGTACAACCAGTTGCTGCGCATCGAAGAGGCGCTTGGCGCGTCGGCACGATATGCCGGCCACGCGGCATTCCCGAATGTGCCTGGCCTGATCCGCTGAGCGCTCGCGTGTGCTGCGCTACATTGCCCTCATCCTGCTCATCCTGCTGATCGCGTTGCAGATCAAGTTCTGGACCGGGGAAGGCGGCATGCGCGACGTGTGGCGCCTGCAGCAGCGCCTGGCCGAGCAGAAGGCCGAGAACGTCAAGCTCAAGCAGCGCAACGAGGCGTTGTCGGCCGAAGTGCAGGACCTGAAAACCGGCAAGGGTGCGATCGAGGAACGCGCGCGTTCCGAACTGGGCCTGATCAAACCGGGCGAAGTGTTCTATCAGGTCGTCGACCCGACTCCCGCGAATCCGAAGCCGGACAATGGCAACCGCTGACACCGGCCTGTGGTGCGTGGTGCCCGCGGCCGGACGCGGTGTGCGCGTCGGCGGCGATGTCCCGAAGCAATATCTGTCGATTGCCGGCAAGCCGATGCTGCTGCACACGCTGGAGCGTCTCGCCGCGCATCCACGCATTGCCGGGTTGATGGTGGTGCTGGATGCGGGTGACACGCGCTGGCCGAGGTGGCTCACCTTCGAGGACAAGCCCGTGCGCACGACGCCCGGTGGCGCTGCGCGCGCCGATTCCGTGCTCGCCGGGTTGCACGCGCTGCGTGACACGGTGGCGGCATCCGGGTTCGTGCTCGTGCACGACGCGGCGCGACCATGCGTGCGTGCGGCGGATATTTCGCGCCTGATCGAACAGGGCATGCCTGCCGGCGGCGCGCTGCTCGCTGCGCCGGTTCGCGATACGCTCAAGCGTGCCGATGCAGATTGTCGAGTGCTCGCCACCGAGCCGCGCGAGGCACGCTGGCGCGCGCTGACGCCGCAAATGTTCCGGCTCGGTGAACTCACGACTGCCCTGGAATCGGCGCGCGCGGCAAGCGTCGCCGTCACGGACGAAGCGATGGCCATGGAACGCGCCGGCTTCCAGCCCTTGCTCGTGGAAGGCGCAGAGGACAATATCAAGGTGACGACGGCGGCGGATTTTGCGTTGGTGGAATTTCTGCTCGGGAGGATGGATTGATGCGTATCGGCCAAGGCATCGACGTACACGCATTCGGTCGGGGTGACCACGTTGTCATCGGTGGCGTGCGCATCGCGCATTCGCGCGGCATCGTCGCGCATTCGGACGGCGACGTCGCCATCCACGCATTGTGCGACGCCATCCTCGGCGCGCTGGCGCTGGGCGACATCGGCCAGCATTTCCCGCCGAGCGACGAACGCTGGCGCGGTGCGGACAGCCGCGAGTTCCTGCGCCATTGCGCTGGACTGATGCGCGAACATGGCCATGCGCTCGGCAATGCCGACATCAGCATCGTCTGTGAGGCGCCGAAAATCGCGATGCATGCCGCCGCGATGCGCGCAAACCTGGCTGAAGATCTGGGATGCGATGTTGGCCTGGTCAGCATCAAGGCGACAACCAGCGAAATGCTCGGCTTCACCGGGCGTGGCGAAGGCATCGCTGCGTTTGCGGTTGTGTTGTTGCAATTGGCCTGACGTGGAATTGCCTTGCGCTTTTGGTGGACCATGCTTGCGTGGAGTTCTGCGCGCGACTCCCGAAGATTTTTTCGTTGACGAAGATCTGGGTTTCGCGCCCGATGGCGCCGGCGAGCATGTCTTCGTGCGCGTGGAGAAACGCGGCGCGAACACGGATTTCGTGGCCAAGGAACTCGCACGCTTCGCCGGCGTGCGGCCGGATTGGGTCAGTTACGCGGGTTTGAAGGATCGCCACGCCGTCACGCGTCAGACGTTTTCGATCCACTTGCCGGGCAAGGCCGATCCGGATTGGCAGGCGCTGGCGCACGCCGAGTTTCGTGTCCTCGAAACCGCGCGTCATTCCCGAAAATTGCAGCGCGGCGCACTCAAGGGAAATCGCTTCCGCATCGTACTGCGCGAAGTGCAGGGTAATCGCGACGCCGCCGTGGCTATCGTCGAGGCGATCCGCGCGCACGGCGTCCCGAACTATTTCGGCGAGCAACGCTTCGGACGCGAGTCGGCGAATGTCGAGCGCGCCAAGGCCATGTTCGCCGGTCGGCGCGTGCAACGGCATGAGCGATCACTGTTTCTGTCCGCAGCGCGTTCGCATCTGTTCAATGGCGTGCTCGCGGTGCGAGTCGAACGCGGCGACTGGAATCGCCCGCTCGAAGGCGATGTGTTCATGCTTGCCGGTACGCACAGCATCTTCGGTCCTGAAGCTTTGACGCCGGAATTGATCGCGCGTTGCACCAGCGGCGACATCGATCCGACCGGGCCGATGTGGGGCGCGGGCGAATTGCGCAGCGCCGGGGTGGTGGCGGAACTGGAAAAGGCGGTTGCGGCCGGCCATCGGGAACTCGCGGAAGGACTGGCCGTGAATGGTCTGCGCCAGGAGCGGCGCGGTTTGGTATTGCGCCCGCCGGAGCTTGCGATCGACTGGCCCACGGAGGCCTGCGCACAACTGAGCTTCTACTTGAAGTCAGGTGCATACGCTACTGTATTGATTAGGGAAATGTTTGATACTTCAGGCGCATCCTGACGGCGCCGCGGGCCGCTTGCGCTCCTATTCGCCGAGCATGCGCATCTGCCACAGGTCGCGCCGGCTGATGTGCATCAGTGGTTGCAAGGTGTGCAGGGCGGTCGGCCCAACGCTGTGTTCGAGGTGGCGCAATTCGCGCAGCTTCTCGCCCACTTCGGCGCAGGGCGGCGCCGCGATACCGTTTTCGCGCATCAGCAGCAGGCCTTTGGCGCGCAGGGCCAGTTCGGCATACAGGCGCAGGTAGCAGAACAGGTCGAACACGATCTCGGGGGCGAAGCGGTCGCGCAGCGCAACGAGGTATTGGCCGGCGTGCGATTGCGAGAACGTGCCGGATTCGAGCAGTCGCATGAGTTCGCCGTCGGTGTCGAAACCGGCGCCGATCCAGCCCTCGACCGCGCGTTCGCTGCGTTTGAAAACCCACAGCATCAAGGGTGGCATGAGCACCAGCACGAGCAGCGTTTGCTGGATCGGCGGCAGCACGAAGCTGTTGAAGGCGGCGTGTACGGCCACGGCGAGCAGCAGGGGCGGCAGCAGGGCGCGTGCGTCCGCCTCGCCGCGGCGGTCGGTGTTGGCCAGCGCCAGCGCGGCGAATATCGCCTGCGCGCCGCCGTGCAGGATTGCGGTACCGAAGCCGCGCACGACCCACACGCCGATCGGCGCGGCCGCCAGCCGGTCGAGGTAGTACAGGTTCTCGATCGTCGCGAAGCCGGTGCCGACGGCATAACCGAGCAAGGCTGCGTCGGACAGGAATCCGATGCGGCGCGTGCGGATCAGGGCGACCACGACGGCGGCCTTGAGCGATTCTTCGACCAGCGGTGCGACGAACCGCGAATAGGCGGGGAAACCAAGCCCGGTCGCCTGCAGCATGGCAAAGCCGATGCAGTAGCTGATGCAGTAGCTGATGCCGGCCATCGCGCCGCCGGCCGCGAGCATGCCGACCACGCGGCGCGGGCGTACGAGCTTGTAGCTGTCGAGCACGAGCAGGGCGCCGAGGAAACACAGCGCGGGCAACAGGGCCAGCGCGGCGCGCAGCAGCCAGGCGCAGTCGAGCATCATGCCCGAAGTCTGGCCGTGTCCGTTCGCGTGGTCAATGCAGCACTTTCAGCGAGACCATCCATTCGTCGTGCGTCGATTGCCCGCTGGCGAAACCCAGCGCATAGCCCACGGACAAGGTCATTTCCTGGCTGTGCATGACATTGAAGCGGAAATCGACCTGCGCGCCGAGGTCCTGGCGGGTGCGTGCCGGCGTGCCGTCGAACGGGTCGGTGCGCAAGGCGCCGACGAAGATGGCCGGTCGCGCCCAGCTCAAGTAGTTGCCGGGCGTGCCGATATCACTGAAGCGCAGCGGTGGCAGGTTCCATTCGAGCATCGAGTGGGCGAAGCTGCGTCCGCTCAGCTCATCGATGTCGAAGCCGGGGAAGCTGCCGATGTCGCGGTAACGCTTGATCTCGCCGTGATCGATCCAGTTGTTGCCGAAGCTGCCGAAATAGAAATTCGCGTTGGGATCGTCGGCGTCGCCGCGCGCGATGCCGGCCGAGTTGCGCAGCCACAGCGAGGAATGGTCGAACAAGAATGGCAGGCCGAAATCGATGCCGCCGTAAATTAGCGGGATCGTGGTGTTGTTGGCGTGGATCGCCTGTGCGGTGAGCGTCCAGCGCAGGCCTTTTTCGTCGTCGACGCTGCCGAGCGAATTGATGACATAACCGTACTTGAGCCGCGCGTAGGCGTTCAGCAAGCGGGGGCTCGTTTCGGCGATGTTCTGCGAGCCGGGCAGCGTGTCCAGTCCGTTGTACGACTCGAGCGCCAGGTCGAGGTCGAGTGTGCGCGGCATGTCGAAGATCAGCGGCTTCTCGTAGCCCGCGTACCATTCGTTGCCGCGCAAACTGACCTTGGTCGGACCGAACAGGTCGTAGAAGTCGGCGGCGTTGTGCTTGTAGCCGAAGCGCCAGCCGCGCGTGTGCAGCGAAACGTCGAAGTGCAGGCGTTCGTATCCTGGCAGCGAGGTATCGGGACTGTACGCGAGATCCGCGTTGATCCAGGCGAGGGCGAGCGGGTCGGACCAGTTGCCGTGCAGGCCGAGCGCCCAGGTATCCTTGTAACCGAGCACGATCGGGTAAAGCGCCTGTTCGTGCAACTCGTGCAGCGAACGGTATGCACCCCGGTAGGTGATCATCTTGTCGAGGTCGATCTTCGACGGCGCTTCGACTTCCCAGCCCTTGAGCTGCGGCCAGGTCGCGACGAGGCGGGCGCCGAGAAATTCGATCGCGGCCAGGTCCTCGCGTGGCCGCGCGTCGATGAAGCCCGGCATGAAGCCCTGTCCGGTGTAGTCGAAGGCGAGCATGCGTCCGTCCGGCAGCGGCAGCGGATTGAACAAGCCGGTCTGTGCGTTCGACAGCGCCTCGATCCTGCCGCTGTCGAGGTCGTAGCGGTAGATGTTGGAAACGCCGGTGTAGTACGAACTGCCGTACATCGAGCGGCCATCCGGAGCGAATACGAAGCTTTCCGGCACCGCTGTGCCGAAATTGAAGTGCTTGACCGGCGTGGCGTCGCCGTTCGCGAGCGCCTTGATCGAGAGGATGTCGAGTGTCTGGTCGCCGCTGACCGCGGCGTGCGAAATGCCAAGCAACGTGCCGTCGGGCGAGACGTCGAGGTCGTAGGCGATCTCGCCGTAGGGCCATGTGTAGACCTGGTGGAAGTCGGTGTACGGATACGGCATGCGCACCAGCGTGACGAGGCCGTTCAGATGCCGGATGCCCCACAGCGAGCGGTCGGCGGCATCGAAGGCGAGGTCGCCGATGCGCGCGTCCTTTTGCAGCATGTGCGTCTTGCCGCTGACGGTGTCGAGCGCGACGATGTCGCGGTAGCCGGTGGTGTTGTCGGTGGTGTAGAACGCCGTCTTCGTCGTCGGATCATAGGCGAGCGAGGTGACGCGATACAGCATCGGCCCCTTCACGTCGACGAGTCGCCTGATGCTGCCGTCGGCGAGCGACATCGTGCCGATGTAGGCGGCCACGCCCGGATAGCGGAAGCCGGCGACGATGACATTGCGCTGCGCATCGTAGTAGGCACGCGAGATCGAGCCGAGTCCGCCGTGCGACAGCGGCTGCAGGTGCGTGACCGGGTATTTCGCGATGCGCTCGAGATTCGCCTTCTGGAATCCGTGTTCCCAGGCGATCCAGTCCTGCCACGCGGCCGTCAGCGGTTTGCCGAACACCTTCTGGAACTGATCCGCGTAGTAACGCGCGCTGCCTTGGCGCCGCGCGGCCCATGCGATCACTTTCTCGGGCGAGTAGGTCAGCGCGAGGTACGAGATGAAGCGCGTGCCGTACAGGTAGTTGTTCACGCCAACCTGGAAGTCGACCTTGGTGCCTTCGGCGGCGAGCCCGGCCGGATCGTAGAAGTGCGCGTTGTCGCGCACCATCGCGCGGAACACCATTTCGTCGTAGGCGCCTTGCGCGCGGCCGCGACCGGCGCTCATCCAGGTTTCGCAAAACTCCGCCACGCCCTCGAGGAACCAGCGCGGCACCACCGAGCGCGGTGCGGTCAGGTACCAGTAGGCCAGCGATTCGGGGTGCGCGGCGTCGGGCAGGATCTTGCCGCCGAGCAGGCGGCGCCAGAGCATGTCGGCGTGCGTCCCTTCGTCCATGTTGGCGACGTGCACCAGTTCGTGGTTCATGATCGAGTGCATGCGTTCGCTCGCCACGAACGTCTCGAAGGAAAATGGCACCGGCGCGATGTCGACGGCCACGCCATTGCTTGGCACCGCGCGCGCCCCGGCGTTGCCGTAGTCGTTGAAATCCTTGAGCAGGATGTTGACCTTGCCGTCCGGCGTCCAACCCCAGGTGCGCTTTTGCCAGGCGATCGAGGCTTCGAAGTTGCGCGCGACCCACGGCGCGAGGTAGTCCTCGGCCGGATGCAGCCAGACGAGCTGCAAATCGTCCGTCTGCAACTGCTGCAGCTGCTGGGCGACCGCGGGCGCGGCCGCGGCGAGGCAGGCGAATGCCGCAACCAGCAGACGTTTCGCGAATGGCATCGTTTCTCCCGCGAAGGTCGGGCGTGACGCAGTACAAAGTGGCGGGCCGGCAGTCTCGCGCCGGCCCGCGGCTTCAGGGTGCGTGTGTGGAAACCCCGACGTTGCGGTCAGCGCTCGTTGAACCTGGCCTGGAACTCGGCGCTGTTGACCAGTTCGGCGAAGTTCTTGTTGGCGACGAGCTCGGCGAAGTTCTTGTTGCCGACGAGTTCGGCGACGTCCTTGTTGGCGACGAGCTCGGCGAAGTTCTTGTTGCCGACGAGTTCGGCGAAACTTCTGTCGGCGACGAGCTGCGCGAAACTCCTGTTGGCGGCGAGTTCGGCGAAGTTCTTGTCGGCAACGAGTTCGGCGAAACTCTTGTTGGCGGCGAACTGGGCGAGGTTCCTGTTGGCGATGAGCTCGGCGAAGTTCTTGTTGGCGGCGAGCTCGGCGAAGTTCTTGTTGTCGACGAGTTCGGCGAAACTCTTGTTGGCAGCGAGTTCGGCGAAGTTCTTGTTGGCGGCGAGCTCGGCGAAGTTCTTGCTCGCGACCATATCGGCAAAATTCTTCTGCGCGGCGAATTCGGCAAAGCTCTTGTTGGCGGCGAGCTCGGCGAAATTCTTGTCGGCGACGAGCTGCGCGAAGTTCTTGTTGGCGGCGAGCTGGGCGAAATTCCTGTCGGCGACGAGCTGCGCGAAACTCTTGTCGGCGGCGAACTGCGCGAAGCTCTTGTTGGCGGCGAGCTCGGCGAAGTTCTTGTTGGCGGCGAGTTCGGCGAAGTTCTTGTCGGCGACGAGCGCGGCGAAGTTCTTGTCGGCGGCGAAGCCGCGCAAGCTGGCATCCGTGACGAAGGCGCGGAAGCCCGGGTCCTTGACGATGCGCGTGAACACATCGCTTTGCATCAGTTGCGCCACGGCCTGGTCACCGGTCTGCACGTCGGTCTGTTGCAGCGAATCGCCATGGTAGCGCTGTGCCGGGGCGATGGTGCCGGCCAGGTCGGCGCTCGACGGCGGGTAGTGGAAGCCGAAGTGAACGACGGCGGCAATGGCGACTGCCAGAGCGCCACCCATAGCGACGATATTGCGAGTCTTCATGTGCGTCCTTCCTTTGCGGTGGGAAATCGGTACGGGAGAAATTCGCCTGTGCGCCGAACTGTCCCGCGATTGGATGTACGTGCCGGCGCGTGAAAAGTTGGACGACTGCGTGATGGCGTCGCTACGGTGATGGTTCGGTCGGCGCGGCGGCACCGTGGCGACGAGCGTCGCCTCGAGGTGTTGGCGCAAGCGGGCCGGCAGCGGCGGGGCGGGCAGGCGCTGCAGCGCCGCGATCATGCGCGCGAACTCGCCGCGCAGCGTGCGCGCCCGGGCGTCGTCAAGCAGTGCGTGGTCGAGCTCGGCGCGCGCGGCCGCATCAAGCTCGCCATCGATTTCCGCATGGATCAGTTCGAGGGTGCGTGACGGGATCATCGCAAACGGGGCCGTGAATGCCGCTCAAAGCCGGTCCATGGCGACCAGTTCGTCGCGCAGCGCCTGGCGTGCGGTGAACAGGCGCGATTTCACGGTCTTGGCCGGACAGCCGAGGATCTGCGCGATTTCGTCGTAACCCAGGCCCTGCACGTGCTTGAGCACGATCACCGTGCGATATTCGATTTTCAGTCCCATCAGCGCGCGCTGAACGGCGGCGTCCTGCTGGTCGTGGGCCAGCGCCTCGTCCGGCGTGTCGTGTCCATCGATCAGGTCGGCCGTGGCCTCCTGCCAGGCCGTGCGGTGGCTGCGCACCTGGTCGAGCGCTTCGTTCACGGCGATCCGGTACAGCCAGCTCAGGAAGCGTTGGCCCGGATCGTAGCGGTCGAAGTGCTCGTAAGCGCGCATGAATGACGTTTGCATCACGTCGATCGCCTCTTCCCGCCGGTGCAGGATCCGGAACACCGCGGCGAAAACCTGCCGCTGGTGGCGCGCCAGCAGCGCGCCGAAGGCCTTGCGGTCGCCGTTAGCGCAGCGCTGCGTCAGTTCGGTTTCCGACAAATCGTTCATGAATACGGGCGAGCATGGGAAAAGTTGGCGCCGCTTCCGGAAAAACGGCGCTGCCCGTATGTATTGGGTATTTGGTCCCGAAAATTACACGTTTCGGGAATCCCGGCTCAGGTCTGCTGGCGCTCGACCTCGAACACCTGGTCGAAGCCGGAGAAGCGGAAGATGTCGTAGATGTGGCTGTTGACGTTGACCAGGTGCAGCCGTGCGCCCGAGGCGAGCAGGCGCTTGTGGGCCTTGAGCAGAACGCCCAGACCGGCGCTGGATATGTATTCGAGCCTGGCGAAGTCGAACACGGACGGCGCGTTCGCGGCACTGATGAATTGCTCGGCCTTGCCGCACTGCGCGGCATCGAAGCGGCCGATGAGCGCGATGGCGCCGCCTGCGCCGTAGCCAATCTCGAACATTGCTGCCTTCCCGTCGGACACTCCAGGCGAGTAGGGTAGTGCCTGGCGCCCGCCTTCACCAGTGGGCGCGTCGGCCGGCTGCGACTCCGGCAACGGCGGCGCCGAACGCGCCTTGCGGAACACGATGACGCTGCGCCTGTTTGCGTATTCGTAATCGAGCGTGTCGACGAGGCGCCGTACCAGGTGCAATCCAAGGCCGCCGGGGCGGCGGTGCTCGAGCGGGGCGCCGGTATCGACGTCGGGCGTGCGCGTCACGTCGAAGCGCTCGCTGTCGGGATCGGTCAACCGGCAGGTCACCTGCTCCTGCGGGCATTCGATCTCGATCAGGATGCGCCCGCCGCCGGCCGGGTTGTACTTGACCATGTTGGTAAACAGTTCCTCGGCTGCCAGCGTCACCGCGTAGGCGTCGGACGCGGCCACGCCGTTCGCGTCGAGCGCCGCATGCAGGAATGCGAATATCCCATCGAGCGCCTCGAAGCGGCGCGGGAACGCTTGCCGCGTGCTGTCCGAAGGTGCGTCGCCGGGCACCGCCAGGCGACGGATCAGAACGATCGAAATGTCGTCCTGCTGCGCCGTGCCGTTGCCGAAGCGCCGCAACGCGTCGAGCAGCAGGTCGCGCAGGTGCGCCATCGATCCGGTGTGGTGCCGGCTCAGCAGTGCGGTCACGGCGGATTCGCCGAATTCATTGCCCGCGCCATCGTTGTACTCGTAGACACCGTCGGACAGCAGCGCGAATACATCGCCCGGCGCAAGCGCGAGCGTGCGCGGCGGGCGTAGCGCGGTCTGCTCCATCGCGCCCAGCGGGGCCGTGGTCGGCGGGTGAGTGTCGACACGGCGGGTGGCGGCGTGGAAATGCAGCAACGGGCCCTGTCCGCCGGAGTGGTAGCTGAGTGTGTGCCGGTGCGGATCCAGAAGGCCGAGGAAAGCGGTGACGAAGCGGTCCTCGGGCAGGTCGGCGACGAGCTGGTCGTTGATGTGGCGAAACGTGTCGTCGAGCCCAGCGCCGAGCCGCTGCGCCACGCGCAGCATCGCGCGCACCTGCGTCGCCGACAGCGCCGGGCCGATGCCATGTCCGGTCGCATCACCCATCAGCACCATCACGCAGCCATCCGGCGTCGGTACGAAGTCGTAGGTGTCGCCGCCGGTTTCATCGGCCGGGCGGAACGCGCCGGCGATGTCGTAACCGGCGATCGCAGGGGGCGTCTTCGGCAGTGTGCTCATCTGCACCAGGCGCGCGACCTCGATTTCGCGACGGACGCGCTCGGACTGCACGAGGCGTTCGGTCAACTGCGCGCGATGCAGTGCCACGGCGCATTGCGCGGCGAACACCCCGGCGAGTTGTTCATCCTCGGGGCCGAACACGCCATGGCGGCGGTTGAGTACCTGCAGCACGCCGATGATCGCGCCATCCTGGTCGATCAGCGGCAGGGAGAGCATGCAGCGCGTGCGATGGCCGGAATCGAGGTCGACGCTGCGGTCGAAACGCGCTTCGGCGTAGCAATCGGGCACGTTGATCACCTTGCGCGTGCGCAGGCACTCGCCGGCGAGGCCGCGATCGGCGGAAATCCGGACCGGTGGTGCGCCGGGCGCGAAGCGCGCCTCCAGCTCGTGGCTTGCCTCGAGATAGCGCCATACCGATCCGCTTTCCGCGTCGAGCAGTTCCTTGGCTACGTCGAGCACCTCGTCGAGCATCGCATCGAGCTTGACCGGGCGGGCGAGGACGCGCACGGCGTCGAGGATGCGGACGACGCGTTCATCCGCCCAGACGTGCGAATTGTCATGTTCGGTCATCGCGCCTTGCCCATGATCGGCTTCCACCCGCGCGGGCATGGTGCGGCCCGTTGCAGAAAGACGTCAAGTACGCCGCCGCGGGGACGATCGCCCGGATCCGTCGTACGCTCACATCCGGTGCAGCAGCACCACCGTTGCGCCGGTTCCGCCCTCGGCCGGCTTGGCCGAGGCGAAGGCGATCACGTCCGCGCGTCGCCGCAGCAGTCCATCGACCAGGCGCTTGAGCACGGGGCCTTGCGCGCGAGATCGCAATCCCTTGCCGTGGATCAGTTTCACGCACAACCGTCCGTCGCGGCGCGATTCGTCGAGGAATTGCTTGACCGCACCGCGCGCCACCACGGCAGTCATCTGGTGCAAATCGATTTCGTCGGCAATGGAAAAATGCCCGCGCTTGAGCTGGCGCAGCAGGCGCGGCGAGTGGCCGTCCTTGAGGTAGCTCAATTCCTCGCCGACTTCGATCGACGCCGGGTCGATCACGCTGTCGAGCAGCTCGCCGGCGACATTGGCCTCGTCGCGCCGCGACTGCACGGGCTCGGGCGCGGGAGGCGGGCGCACCGCGGCAGGTGCCTTGGCGTGGATGCGCCGCACCGGCCCGACCGCCTCGGCGAACAGGCGCAGGTCTTCGTCGCTGATGGCGGTGTTGCGCGGTTTCGGCATACCGGTCGAGCTTAGCAGTTGGATGCGGCTGTCCGGTACAATGCGAAAAAGTCATCCCGGCATGGATTGCCGGGATCCAGACTGCACGGATGCCATGTCGGAATTGCCTTTTGGGCTGGCCTTCCCTGGCTACTGGATTCCGGCAATCCATGCCGGAATGACAAGCAGGGTACGGTTTCCATGCGAGTTTTGGTAAGCAACGACGACGGCGTCGACGCCCCGGGCATCGTGATCCTGGCGCAGCGCCTTGCCATCGTGGGGGAAGTGACCGTGGTCGCGCCCGACCGTGACCGCTCCGGCGCCAGCAATTCGCTCACGCTCGATCAGCCGATCCGCGTGAAGAAGATCGGCGAGCGCCGTTTTCGCGTCGCCGGCACGCCGACCGATTGCGTGCATCTGGCGCTGTCCGGACTGCTCGACCACGAGCCCGACATCGTCGTGTCCGGCATCAACAATTCGGCCAACCTTGGCGACGACGTGATCTATTCCGGCACCGTTTCGGCGGCGATGGAAGGGCGTTTCCTCGGCCTGCCCGCGATCGCGGTGTCGTTGGTTTCGAGCGATCACCAGGGCGAGCATTTCCACAGCGCGGCGCAGGCGGCGTTGTCGATCATGCAACGCCTGCTGGTCGATCCCTTGCCCGCCGATACCATCCTCAACGTCAACGTGCCGGACCGCCCGTGGGCGGAGCTGCGCGGCTTTGCGGTGACGCGACTCGGACGCCGCCATCGTTCGGCGCCGTGCGTGCCGCAGCGCGACCCGCGCGGGCATCCGATGTACTGGATCGGTCCGGCCGGCGAGGCCGAGGACGACGGCCCCGGCACCGATTTCAACGCCGTGCGCGACGGTTATATCTCGATCACGCCGATCCACGTCGATCTGACCCGTTTCCAGGCACTGGAAAAGGTCAGCAGTTGGGTCAGTTCGCTTTCGCTCGAACTTGGCGGCGCGGTTGCATGAACGTTTTCTCTCGCCCCACGCCCGAGGCGCAAGGCCTGGGCATGACCAGCCAACGCGCACGCGACCGCTTGATCGCGCGATTGAAGGAAGAAGGCATCGCCGATCGCCGCGTGCTCGATGTACTCACGCGCCTGCCACGCCATTTGTTTGTGGAGCCTGCGCTGGAATCGCGCGCATACGAAGACACGGCATTGCCCATCGGTCATGGCCAGACGATCTCGCAACCGTGGGTCGTGGCACGCATGACCGAAGCGCTGATCGAGGCGAAGATCCCCGCCAAGGTGCTCGAAATCGGCACCGGTTCGGGCTACCAGGCCGCCGTGCTGGCCGCGCTTTGTGGAACCGTATATACCGTCGAGCGTATCGAGAGCTTGCTGCGCGAGGCGCGCAAGCGCTTTCGCAAGCTCGGCATCGAGAACATCCGCAGCAAGAACGACGATGGCCGCGTCGGCTGGCCGGAATTCGCGCCCTACGACGCGATCATCCTCACCGCCGCGGGCGAGGAAATCGACGCCGCGCTGTTCGCCCAACTTGCGCCCGACGGCGTGCTGGTCGCTCCGGTCGGTCCGCCCGGCGCGCAGCGCCTGTTGAGCTACCGCCGCGAAGGCGAAGCGTGGAAGGCGCAGATGCTCGGGCAGGTCAGTTTCGTGCCGCTGCTCGGCGGAGTGGCCTGATGCGCCTGTTCAAGCCACTTTACGAACTCGCCCTGCGCTGGGCCGCGCACCCGCGCGCGCAGGCGTACCTGGCTGGATTGAGTTTCGTCGAGGCTTTCATTTTCCCGGTTGCGCCGGAGCTGATGCTCGCGCCGATGACACTGGCCAAACCTGCGCGCTGGGCACGGTTCGCCTCGATCAGTCTCGGTTTTTCCCTGCTCGGATCGCTGGTTGGATACGGATTGGGCCACTACGCTTTCGACGCGTTGCGGCCGCTGCTCGCCGGCTCTGGAATGCTCGCGCATCTGGATCAACTCGTTGCCGAGTTCCGCGCCGACGCCGTCGCCCATCCGTGGAAGGCGTTCTGGCTGCTGGTCGCAGCCGGCTTCGTGCCGATCCCGATGAAGGTCGCAAGCTGGGCCTGCGGCATCGTCGGCATGCCCCTGCTGCCGTTCCTTGGCGGCATCGCGGTCGGCCGCGGCAAGCGCGTGTACCTGCTGTGCGGCTTGATCCGCCTCGGTGGCGAGCGCGCGGAAAAAGCGATCCACCGCTGGATCGAACCGATCGGTTGGGCGATTGTCGTTCTGGTCATCCTGCTTGTGGTCTACTTCGGCTACCTGCGCTAACGAGTCCGCTGACGATGCGTGCAATGTTCCAAGGGATCGTGCGTTGCGCTGCGCTGGCGTTGACCGCGTGGCTTGCCGGCTGCGCGTCGACTCCGCCCGCACCGGTGGTGGATCTGTCGCTGCCGAACGAAAACCTGTCCGCGGCGGCCGCCGCCGGCACGGCGGCGCAAGGCTATCGCGTGGTGCGCGGCGACACCTTGTATTCGATCGCGTTCAAGCATGGGCTCGACTACCGCGACCTCGCGGCGTGGAACGGTATCGGCGCGCCGTACCGTATTTTCGTCGGGCAGGATTTGCGCCTGAGTGCGCCTGCGGCGCCAGCGGTCGTCGCGACGATTCCGGTGACACCCGAACCGCAACCGGGGCAGGCGGTGACCTCGGGCATCGGCGAAGGTGCGACCACGACGCCGCTTGCGGCGACGACGTCTGCGCCAAAGCCATCGGCGTTCGAGCCGATCGCCGCGGCACCGGCGAATTCCCCGCAGTCGCCGCCCGCGGTACCTGCGCCCACGCCAGCCACCCCGGCGCCTCCGCCCGCGCCGCCCCCGGTTGCCGCGCCGGCGCCAAAGCCGGTCGAGGCCGCGCCGCCTGTCGTGGTAGCGCCCGTGCCGCCAAAACCTGCCGCGAATGCACCCGAACTCAACGCCGGCGGCGTGACCTGGCGCTGGCCGGCGGAGGGCAAGGTGGTCGGCACCTATGTCGCCGGCGACCAGACCAGACAAGGACTGGACATCGCCGGTCGCGCGGGTGATCCGGTGCGCGCCGCCGCCGATGGCGAAGTCGTGTACAGCGGCAACGGGCTCATCGGCTACGGCGAGCTGATCATCGTCAAGCACAACGCCAACTTCCTGTCCGCGTACGGCCACAACAGCAAGCGCCTGGTCAAGGAAGGCGATCGCGTGAAGGCCGGCCAGGAAATCGCCGAAATGGGCGCCACCAGCGCCAGCCGCGATGAACTGCACTTCGAGATCCGCAAGAACGGCAAGCCGGTCAATCCGCTGGATTACCTGCCGGCCAGATAAGCGCGCACCTGCCGAATCACGCTTGATGTTTAACGTTAAACGTTATAGATTCGCCGCATGATCCGAAGCTTCCGCGTAGCGGAAACGAGACTGCTGTTCGAGACCGGACATTCCCGGCGCTTCGCGGCTGTCGCCAAGATCGCGATGCGCAAACTGGTGCAATTGGACAGCGCCGTTGAATTGCGAGATCTGACTTCGCCGCCTGGCAACCGGCTGGAAGTGCTGGCTGGCGATCGCAAAGGACAATACAGCGTGCGCATCAACGATCAGTTCCGCATCTGTTTCCGCTGGACGGCGCAAGGTCCGGAGAACGTCGAAATCGTGGATTACCATTGAGGAGAACCATCATGTTCAAGAACGGCATGCGTCCGGTTCATCCCGGCGAAATTCTGCGCGAGGATTATCTGGCTGTGCTCGACATGAGCGCGAACGCCTTGGCCAAGGCGCTCAAGGTTCCGACTCCGCGCATCAACGACGTCGTGCGCGAGCGTCGCGGCGTTTCCGCTGATACCGCGCTGCGTCTGGCGCGTTACTTCGACACCACGCCGCAGTTCTGGCTGAATCTGCAAACCGCCTACGATTTGCGCCTTGCCGAAACGGCGTCGGGCAAAAAAATCGCGCGCGAAGTCTTGCCGAAGGCCGCGTAATCGGCGCGACGCCGGAACGCCGTCGGTAGTATCCTGCGCGCATGAATGCGCCCGTGCCGGATGAAATCGACACCGAGGAACTGCTCGGACTCATCGACGCGACGGAGCCGCACGACGAGGCGGCGCGCGATTCCACCAGCGCCTACCTGTCCGAAATCGGCTTGATCCCGTTGCTCGACGCCGCAGGCGAACGCGCGCTCGCCGCGCGCGTGCGCGCCGGCGACGCCCAGGCGCGCCAGGCGATGATCGAGGCGAACCTGCGCCTGGTGGTATCGGTCGCGCGCGGTTTCGCCGGGCGCGGCGTGCCGCTGCTCGACCTGATCGCCGAAGGCAACCTCGGTCTCATCCGCGCGGTGGAAAAATTCGAACCGGCGCGGCGCTTGCGCTTTTCCACCTATGCCGTGTGGTGGATCCGCGAGGCGGTGCAGCATGCGTTGATGCACCAGGGCCGCACCGTGCGCGTGCCGGTGCATGTGTTGCGCGAGTATGCGCAGGTGCTGCGCGCGCGGCGCGAGTTCGTCGCCGCGCATGGCCGCGTGCCCGGCATGGATGAGTTGGCGCGCGCCGCCGGCAAACCGGCGGGTGAGGTGGCGGAACTGTTCTCCGCGACCGAGCGCATCCGCTCGCTGGATGCACCGCTGTCCGAACACGACGAGCGCGCGTTGAGCGAACAGATCGCGGTGAGCGATGCGGAAACCACCGGCGCCGAGAATGCGGCAAGCGGCGGCATAGGCGCATGGATCGCGCAATTGCCCGAACGCGAGCGTTGGGTGCTGGAGCGGCGCTTCGGGCTCAACGACCACGGCGTGCAGACCCTGGCCGAAGTCGCCGAGCAATTGGGATTGACGCGCGAACGCGTGCGCCAGATCCAGGCGGCGGCGCTGAAAAAGTTGCGCGCGTTGCTGGAGCGAGATGAAAACAACTAACCCGGCAACAGGAACACCGCGACCGCCCGCCGATCTTCGCCAATCAGCACATTGAACGTGCGTGCCGCGGCGGCGTTGTCCATGGTTTCCAGGCCGATGCCGCGCTTGAGGAACTGCGCGAGTATGACTTGCGGCGGAAACACCGCGCGCGCGCCGGTGCCGAGCAGGACGACTTCCGGCTGCAAGGCAAGGATCGATTCGATGGCGGTGGCATCGAGTTCATCGGCCTTGCGTACCGGAAAATCCTCGACGATGCGCGTGGCGCTGACGACGACGCTACGGGTCAGGCGCTTGTCGATGACGGTGACTGATTCCGCATCGGCATGGCGCAGAGAAAATTGTTGCTCATTGCGGTGTTCGGTCAGTTGCATTTTTCCTGCTCGTCATTCCGGCATGGAATGCCGGAATCCAGAAGCCAGGGAAGGCCGGCTTGCAGGTTGTTCGGCACTCGGCGTCCGTGCAGTCTGGATCCCGGCAGTCCCTGCCGGGATGACGCTCGTCTATCGCGGCAACGCCAACTTCGGCTGCTCTTCGTTGCGTCGGTAGAAACAGGCGACGCGGCCGATGCTCTGCACGCATTCGGCACGCGCGGCGGTCGCGAGTTCGACGATTTGTGTCTTGCGTTCGTCGCGGTCGTCGCCGAGCTTGACCTTGACCAGCTCGTGCTGATCCAGCGCGTTGGACAACTCCTTGATGAGCGCCGGCGTCAGCCCCTTGTTGCCGGTCAGGATCACCGGCTTGAGGTTGTGCGCGAGGCCGCGCAGATAGCGTTTCTGGGAAGGCGTAAGGTTCATGAAATTCCTTTCGCCGTCATCCCGGCAAGGATTGCCGGGAACCAGACTGCATGGATGCCATATCGCGACGACATCCAATCTTGCCATCCCTGGCTTCTGGATTCCGGCAGTCCCTGCCGGATTGACGAGCTGATTTAGTAATGGTGATGGCTTTACAGGGTATCATGCGGCTATGCAGCAAGGTTCAAGGTGATGGCCAGGAGCAAGTCGAGCGCGCGCTGGCTCAAGGAACATTTCTCCGACCCGTTCGTCAAACGCGCACAGTCGGAAGGCTGGCGTTCGCGCGCGGTGTTCAAGCTCGAGGAATTGATCGAACGCGACCGCCTGCTCCGGCCCGGCATGACCGTGGTGGACCTGGGCGCCGCACCCGGGGGCTGGTCACAGATGGTGCGCGAGCGCCTCGGCGATGCCGGGCGCATCGTGGCGCTGGACATCCTGCCGATGCAGGGCATCGCGGGCGTTACGTTCATCGAGGGCGATTTCCGCGAAGACACGGTGCTCGAGCAGTTGGAAGCCGCGCTGGGCGGAGCGCAAGTCGACCTTGTGCTTTCGGACATGGCGCCCAATATCAGCGGGGTGGAGGACGCGGATCAGGCACGCGCCATGCATCTGGTTGAATTGGCGCAGGAATTTGCCGCCGTCCACCTGAAACCCGGCGGTGCGTTCGTGGTCAAATTGTTCCAGGGTCGCGGTTTCGACGAGTACCTGAAAAACTTGCGCAAGGCCTACGAGCGCGTCAGCATGCGCAAACCCAAGGCATCGCGGGCGCGCAGTTCCGAGGCTTACGCGATTGCCACCGGCAAGAGATAGGAAACGCAACACATGAACGACATGGCCAAGAATCTATTGCTCTGGATCGTCATCGCGGTCGTGCTGCTCGCGGTGTTCCAGAGTTTCAATCCGCACGGCGCCAGCGAGCGCAATATTTCCTATTCGGATTTCATTCAGCAGGTTACGAATAATTCCGTCGCGGAGGTAAGACTCAGCACCACGATTCCGCAGAACATATCTGGCAAGCGCAAGGACGGCAGCACGCTGTCCACGACTGCGCCTATCGACGACAGCCAGATGGTTACAACGTTACTCTCGCATGGCGTGGTAGTCAGCCAGGACCCGGCGGATAATGCCGCGCTGTGGCGCGTGCTGGTCGACTGGATTCCGTTCATCATCTTCATTGGCCTGTTGTTCTATTTCATGCGCCAGATGCAGGCGGGCGCCGGCGGTCGCGGCGCGATGTCGTTCGGCCGCTCGCGTGCGAAATTGCAGGGCGAGGACCAGGTCAAGGTCAATTTCAGCGACGTCGCCGGTTGCGACGAGGCGAAAGAGGAAGTCGGCGAACTGGTCGAGTTCCTGCGCGATCCGGGCAAGTTCCAGAAACTCGGCGGCCGCATTCCGCGCGGCGTCTTGATGGTCGGCTCGCCCGGCACCGGCAAGACCTTGCTGGCCAAGGCGATTGCCGGCGAAGCCAAGGTGCCGTTCTTCTCGATTTCCGGCTCGGATTTCGTCGAAATGTTCGTCGGCGTCGGTGCCTCGCGCGTGCGCGACATGTTCGAGCAGGCCAAGAAGCACGCGCCATGCATCATCTTCATCGATGAAATCGACGCGGTTGGCCGCCATCGCGGCGCAGGCCTTGGCGGCGGTCATGACGAGCGCGAGCAGACGCTGAACCAGTTGCTGGTCGAGATGGACGGCTTCGAGGGCAACGAGGGCATCATCGTCATCGCCGCCACCAACCGGCCTGACGTTCTTGATCCGGCGCTTCTGCGCCCGGGTCGCTTTGATCGCCAGGTCGTCGTGCCGCTGCCGGATCTGCGCGGCCGCGAGCAGATCCTCAAAGTGCACATGCGCAAGGTGCCGCTGGCCGACGATGTCGATGCCACCGTGATCGCACGCGGCACGCCGGGATTTTCCGGTGCGGATCTGGCCAACCTCGTCAACGAAGCGGCCTTGTTTGCCGCGCGCTTCAACTCGCGCGCGGTGACCATGGATCACTTCGAGCGCGCCAAGGACAAGATCATGATGGGCAGCGAGCGCAAGTCCATGATCATGAGCGAGGACGAGAAAAAGCTCACCGCCTATCACGAAGCCGGGCACGCCATTGTCGGGCGCCTGGTGCCCGAGCATGATCCGGTGCACAAGGTGACGATCATTCCGCGCGGTCGCGCGCTGGGCGTGACCTTGTTCCTGCCCGAAGCCGATCGCTACAGCCACAGCAAGACCTCGCTCGAAAGCCGCCTCGCCAGTCTGTACGGCGGGCGCGTGGCCGAGGAACTGATCTTCGGCGAGGACAAGGTCACGACCGGGGCGTCCAACGACATCCAGCGAGCGACCGGCCTTGCGCGCGACATGGTCACCAAATACGGCTTGTCGCCGGAATTGGGCCCGATGACCTACAGCGACGAAGAGGACGAAGTATTTCTCGGCCGCTCGGTGACCCAGCACAAGCAGGTGTCGGAGGAAACCGCGCGCAAGATCGACGAGGTCGTGCGCGGCGTGATCGACCACGCCTACAACCGCGCGCGTACGCTGTTGACCACGAATATCGAGAAATTGCATGCGATGGCCAAGGCCCTGCTGCAATACGAGACGATCGACGGCGACCAGATCAATGCCATCATGGATGGCCGCGAACCCGGTCCGCCCAAGGACTGGCAGAAGAACGAGCCCGGCGGTAGCGGCAAGCCAGGCGTGGGCAAGCCGGCATCGCCGCCGATCGGCGGGCCGGCGGCGCAGCACTGATCGCGCGGCATGCCCGGATCCGTGACGGGGGCAACTGATCTGGAAGAACTTCGTGCGCTTGCCACGCAGGCGGCGCAGCGCGCCTATGCGCCGTATTCGAAGTTGAATGTGGGCGCCGCACTGCGTTCGGCTGGCGGGACGGTATATCTCGGCTGCAATGTCGAGAACGCCGCTTATCCCATCGGTGGATGCGCCGAGCGCGCGGCAATCGCTGCGGCAGTTCATGCCGAAGGCGCGGATTTCCATCTCGAAGCGATCGCCGTGGCCGCGTTCGATGCGACCGGGAGACTACTTGCCATATCGCCCTGCGGCGCCTGCCGGCAAGCGCTGGTGGAGTTCGGTGCGCAAGCCAGGGTCAGTTTTCATCAACCCGATGGCAGCTGGAGCGATGTGCTCGCCGATGATCTGTTGCCGTGGCGGTTCGTGTTGCCGCCGCGTTGAAATCAATCGCGTGCTTCCAGCGCGCATTCCAGTGCCAGCTGTGCCATGCGACCGAGCCCCTGCTCGCGCTCGTTGGCGGACAGGTGAGCATCGTGGTCCAGCTGATCGCTGACCGTGAGCATCGCCAGCGCCTGCACGCCTTCACGCATGGCCAGGCCGTAGAGTCCTGCAGCTTCCATTTCGACCCCGCGGATACCATGGCGGCGCAATAGTTCAAGCCGTTCGCTTGATCCGTCGTAGAACGTGTCGGTGCTGAAGATTGCGGACACGCGCGTAGCGATGCCGACCCGCGCGGCAACAGTCACCGCCGACTGCAACAAGGCGAAATCGGCGCAAGCGGCAAGATCCAGGGCGCCGAATGCCTGGCGATTGAAATGCGAATCGGTGCTGGCCGATTGCGCCAGCAGCACCTCGCCCAATGCGGCATCGCCGAGGCCGCCGCAGGTGCCGACACGAATCAGGCGACGCACGGCGTACACGCGGATCAATTCGGTGGCATAGATCGCCGTGGACGGAATGCCCATGCCGCTGCCCATGACTGAAATGCGTCGACCGCGATAGGTTCCGGTGAAACCCAGCATGTTGCGCCGATCATTCACCTGAATCGCATCGTCGAGGAACGTCTGTGCAATATGACGGGCGCGCAGCGGATCGCCGGGCAACAGCACGGTGTCGGCGATAGCGCCCGGGACGGCATCGATATGCGGGGTGCTCATGCGGTCACGGTCGCGGTCTTCGCGCGCGGGGCCTGTGCCTGTGGCAACCATCGCAACAGCGGCGCTGGCGGCGCAGGTGCCTCGCCCACGCGGAAGGCGCCCAGGATGCGCGCCGTCGCGGCATCGGCATCCGACGCGGTGCGTGCATGCACGATGGCGAGAGGCTCGCCTTGATCCACGCGCTCGCCGAGTCCGCGTACACCCGCGAGTCCCACCGCGTGATCGATGGGCGCTCCCGGCACGCGGCGACCCCCACCAAGGGCGACGACGCATTCGCCCAGTTCGCGCACGGCGATGGATTGGATGAATCCTGCATGGCTGGCCACGACCGGGCGTTGGACCGGCGCCTGCGGCAAGCATTGCTGCGGATGTTCGAACAGATCGGCTGGCCCGCCCAATGCCGCCACCATGCGCGCGAAGCGCTCGGCTGCCTCGCCGCAGTCCAACGCGCGTTGCAGGCGCGCGGTCGCGCCTGGGTGGTCTGGCTCGATACCGCCCAGGCACAGCAGTTCCGCGGACAAGGCCAGCGTGAGTTCACGCAAGCGTGGATCGCAGGCGCGACCGCTGAGCAGATCCACGATGGCGCGAACTTCCAGGGCGTTGCCGGCATCGCGCCCCAGCACTTGATCCATGTCGCTGAGCGCCGCCGCCAATGCGATTCCGCTGCCTGCGGCGACAGCATGCATGCGCGTTGCCAATGCCATCGCGGCGGTTTCATCGGGTGTTTGCGCGCCATTGCCGGTCTTGATGTCGAGCACCAGCGCCTGCGCGCCACCGGCGAACTTCTTCGACAGGATCGATGCAATGATCAGATCCGGCACATCCACGGTCGCGGTGACGTCGCGCACGGTATACAGGCGCCGGTCTGCCGGCACCAGATCGGCATTCTGCCCGACGATGGCGCAGCCAACCTCGCGCACCACGCGGTGCATTCGCTCGGGCGAAGGATTCACGTCGTAGCCGGCAATGCTCTCGAGCTTGTCGAGCGTGCCGCCGGTGTGCCCCAGGCCGCGCCCGGAAATCATCGGCACAAAGCCGCCGCAGGCAGACACCAATGGCGCCAACGCAAGGCTCACGCAGTCGCCAACGCCACCGGTGGAGTGCTTGTCGAGCACCGGGCCGGGCAAGTCGCTCCAGTTCAGGCAGCGACCCGAATCGCGCAGTGCGAACGTGAAGTCGCGGCATTCGCGCAAATCGAGGCCGCGCCATGCCACGGCCATCGCAAACGCGCCGAGCTGGGCGTCGCACCATGTGTTTTCGGCGATGCCCTGCGCCACCTCGCGCCACTGTGCCGCGCTCAATCGCTGGTCTTCGCGCTTGGCGCGAATCAAGGCAGCGGCGGAGGTGGCGTTCATCGCGGGGCAGCCACCAGCGCAGCAAGTTGGTCGAACAGCGCGCTGGCGCCGATGCGGAATTGTTCCGGCGTTATCCATTCGTCGCCAAGCCGAGCGCGCGCCAGATCAAGGTATTCGACGGCGGCATCGAGGCTGCGGATGCCGCCGGCCGCCTTGAAGCCGCAGCGACCGCGGTTGGCGGCGATGACATCCAGCATGATCGCGGCGGCTTGCGGCGTGGCATTGACAGCCACCTTGCCGGTCGAGGTCTTGAGAAAGTCCACGCCGGCATCGATGCCCAGCTGCGCCGCCGCACGAATGCACTCGGGTGTTGCCAGCTCACCGGTTTCCAGAATCAACTTGAGCGTGTGGCGCGTGCCGCAAGCGGTGCGCACGGCATCCACCACGGCGCGCGCGCGAGCCACATCGCCGGCGATGAACGCCGCCCACGGCAGGACCATGTCGATTTCGTCGGCACCCGCGGCGATGGCCTGCCGTGTTTCGAGCGCGGCGCGCGCGGCATCCGTGCCGCCATCGGGAAAGTTGACGACGCTTGCAATCTTCACCGGTGTGCCGACAAGCGCGCGCCGCGCCGTGGCGACATGCGCAGGATGGACGCAGACCGCCGCGGGCCGGATCGCACAGGCCCTTGCGCGCAGGCACAGGGCGTCGATGCGGGCGTTGGTGTCGTCGTCGTTCAGGCTGGTGAGATCGAGCAGTGGCAGCAGGCAGACAGCAAGCTCGCGACGCAGTTCTTCATCCGGTTGCATGGGACATTCCGCAGTTTGTCGTTGCAAGGCTAAGCCGAACAAAGTCATTGGAATATGACCTGGGACAAGCATGGATGTTGCAGAGCCACGCAACTGGCAGGACGCATGTGCGCGACTTTTCCCTTTCGCGACGTGAGTCGGCTATGCTTGCAATATGGTGGGGCAGATGGAAATTCCGGGCTACCGGATCGTGCGCGAACTCGGCCGTGGCGGCATGGGCACGGTGTTCCTTGCCGTCCAGGATTCACTCGGTCGCGAGATCGCGCTCAAGCTGCTTGCGCCACAGTTCGTGGCCGACGCCGTTTCCACTGAACGGTTTCTGCACGAAGGCCGCATCGGGGCAAGGCTGGCGCATCGCCACATCGTCAGCATCTACGACATCGGCGTGCATGCTGAACAGCCCTATCTGGCGATGGAGTACATGCCGGGCGGTGCGGTCAAGACCGGAATTCAGATAGCGCCGTCTGCAGCGCTGGAGATCGTGCGGCAAATTGCCTTGGCGCTGGACTACGCCGCCGGCGAGGGTGTAATCCATCGGGATCTGAAGCCCGAAAACATCTTGCGGCGCAAGGATGGTTCCTACGCGCTGTCCGATTTCGGCATTGCCCGCGCGTTGCGTGCCGACGGAACGAATAGCCTGGAGGTGACCCAGGAAGGCACGACGGTCGGCACGCCCCACTACATGAGTCCGGAACAGTTGCAGGCGCATCCGCTCGACGGCCGTTCGGACCTGTATTCGCTCGGCGTCGTGCTGTACCAGCTGCTCATGGGCCAGTTGCCCTACCTGGGCACGAAGGACATGCCGGTCGGAATGCAGCAGATCCATTCGCCGGTGCCGCGGCTATCGGAGGATCTGGTTCGCTACCAGCCGCTCATCGATTCGATGATGGCGAAAGCGCCGGAACGACGCCCAGGCCGTGGGGTGGAAGTCGCCAGCACGATCGAAGCGATTCAGACGAATCCTGGCATGGCGGTCGTGACGCAAGGCATGGACACGCTGTCGTCGGCAAGGCGCAAACCGTGGTTCGTGGCGGCAGGGTTGGCCATCGCATTGGCCGGCGCTGTCGGATATTTCGCCCTGACGCACCAATCGGCGCCCATGCTTGCCCAGGTCAGTGCAGCGAAGGCAAGCAGTGGCGTGCCTGCGGATGTGCCAAAGGTCGCCGAACCAAGCGTCGCCGTGCTGCCGCTGGTCAATGCCAGCAAGGATCCGGAGCAGCAATTTTTCTCGGATGGCCTTTCCGAGAACCTGATCGACACGCTGTCCCGATTCGACGGGCTGAAGGTGATCGGTCGTACCTCCGCGTTCCAGTTTCGCGACAGCAAGGACAACAGCGCCACCATTGGCGCGAAGCTGGGTGTGGCCTATCTGCTCAGCGGCAGCGTGCAGCGCGCGGGCGATCTGGTGCGCATCAGCGCGTCGCTGGTCAAGGCCGCCGACGGCAGCACGCTCTGGGCCGAACATTACGATCGCCCGTACAAGAACCTGTTCGCGCTGCAGGACGAGATTGCACAAGCCGTGGCTGGTGCGATGCACGTGAAATTGCTGTCGTCGGGTGCAGTCGCGAGTCAGGACGACCGCCCGCCCGGGGGCAGCATCGAGGCCTACAACGCCTACCTGCAGGGCCTGAAATACTGGCACAACGAGGAGTTCCCCAAGGCCGCCGAGTACATGACCCAGGCCGTGCAGCTAGACCCCGGCTATGCGATGGCTTGGGCGCAGTTGTCCGGCTCGTGGAGCACCGTTGCTGCGTTTCAGAACGAAGCCCCCGAAGTGGCCGACGAACACATGCGCATCGCCCGCAATGCGGCGGACAAGGCGCTGCAACTGGCGCCGGAACTTGGCCCGGCACACGCCGCACGCGCCTATCTGGACGTCTACCATTTCGATCACAACGGCGCCTTGGCCGGGTGTCGACGTGCCGAGCAATTGGCGCCGAAGGATGGCACCGTTCTCAATGGCTGCGGCTATTTGTTTTTCCAGGTCGGAAAACTGGGTGAAGCGATTCCGTTGAGGGCGCGGCTGCTTACGACCGACCCGTTGTATACCGTCAATTATTTGCAGTATGCGAACTTGCTGATGGCGGCCGGCAGGCTGGACGAAGCGGAGAAATACCTCCGCACGGCCGATAGTCTGCCGCAGCCGAATCCGTTCTGGCGCCAGAAGATCCTCTTCTCGCGCATGTCCGACGCCATGATGCGTGGCGATGCGAAAACGGCCATGGAATTCGCTGCGCAAATGCCCGCGAGGTATCGCGACCAGTACACGGCGCTGGCGGCCCAGGCCGGACCGGATCGTGCAGCGGCCGATACCGCGTTGGCGAACGCGCTTGCGAGCAAGGGCAAGGCGGATGCAAACCCGTACCTGATCGCGCAGATCTATGCGGTGCGCGGCGATGCCACGCAAAGCATGGAATGGCTTCAGCGAGCTTCGGCTGGCGAGCTCATCTTTTTGCCGACGGACCCGCTGATCATGAACTTGCGTGATGATCCGCGCTTCATTGCGTTCTGCCAGAAAGTCGGGCTACCGCAGCCCCGCGATGTTGAAACGCTGAGCATTGACCAGATTCGCGCCGCAGTGGTCACGAAAATCTGAGTATGTTCGACACCGCTCCCACGCTCGACTGTGCCGGCCGCATTCTGAAACTCGACGCGCCGCGCGTCATGGGCATCGTCAACGTCACGCCGGATTCGTTTTCCGGCGATGGCCGCGCGCTGGCCGAAGCGGCGATCGCGCATGGCCTGAAGCTGGCGGAGGAGGGCGCGGATCTGCTCGATATCGGTGGCGAATCCACGCGCCCGGGCGCACAGGATGTTTCCACCGCGGACGAAATCGCACGCGTGGTGCCGGTGATCGAGGCGCTGGCCAAACAGGTCGAGGTGCCGATATCCATCGACACGTCGAAACCCGAGGTGATGCGCGCGGCGGTCGCAGCCGGTGCGGGTATGATCAATGATGTCTGCGCGCTGCGCCGCGACGGTGCACTGGATGCCGCGGCGCAGTTGAATGTGCCGGTGTGCCTGATGCACATGCAGGGCGAGCCGCGCACCATGCAGGACGATCCGCGCTACGACGATGTCGTGTCCGACGTGCGCCGGTTTCTCGCCGAACGCATCTTCGCCTGCGAAATGGCTGGCATCGACAAGAAGCGCATCGTCGTCGATCCGGGATTCGGTTTCGGCAAGACGCTGGAACACAATCTCGCGTTGCTTGCTAACCTCGATCAATTCGCTGCGCTCGGCGTGCCTCTGCTGGTCGGACTTTCGCGCAAGGCGATGATTGGCAAGCTTACCGGACGTGAAGGCGGCGCGGCGCGCGCCGCCGGTTCTGCGGCCGCTGCGATGATTGCCGTGCAGCGTGGCGCGGCCATCGTGCGCGTACACGATGTGGCCGCGACGCGCGACGCGCTGGCGGTGTGGCAGGGCGTGGCAAAGGGCATCGCGCCAGCGAAAAAAGCTGCCAAGCCGTTCGGCTCGCAGCGGTTTGAGGACGAGTAGCTTTTGATCGTCATTCCGGCATGGAGTGCCGGAATCCAGTAGCCATGGATGGCAAGCTCACAGGTCTTGACCCCATGGCATCCTTGCAGTCTGGATGCCGGCAATCCCTGCCGGCATGACGCGCTAGAATTTAAGCGCCGGGTTGTCCCAACCCGTCTTTGGCTCGAAACGCTTGCCGTATTTGCCGGCGAGCACCGCCAATTGCGCCTTGAGTTTGTCCGCGCCTTCGCTGCGGATGTACTGGATCGGGCCGCCGCGGAACGGCGCAAATCCCGTGCCGAAAATGACGCCGGCATCGAGCAGGTCGGCATCATCGACCACGCCGTCGTGCAGGCACGACACGGATTCGTTGAGCATCGGCAAAATCATCCGGTCAGTGATGTCGTCCGGTGCCTTGTAATTGGGATCGACTTCGGGTTTGACCGGTTTGCCGTTCTCCCACTTGTACAAACCCTCGCCGGCCTTCTTGCCCTTCTTGCCGGCGGCGATGAGGGTGTCCATGCCATCGGGGATTTCCAGTCCGAGGAATTCGCCGACTTCGCGGCCGACCGAGGCGCAAACATCCAGGCCCACCGTGTCGGCGAGTTCGATCGGCCCCATCGGCATGCCGAACTTTTTCGCGGCCTTGTCGAGAACCGGACCGGGCACGCCTTCCTTGAACAGGCGCAGCGCTTCAAGCAGATAGGGCATCAGAATTCGGTTGACGAGAAATCCGGGCGTGCCCTTGACCGGCACCGGCAGCTTGTCGATGGCCTTGCAGAAGGCAAGCGCATGCTTTTCGTTGGCGGGGTCGAGGTGATCCTGGCGCACGATTTCCACCAGCGGCATCTGCGCCACCGGATTGAAATAGTGCAGGCCGAGGAAGCGATTGTCGTGAGTCACTGCCGTGCGCAACTGATCCAGCGGAATGCTCGAGGTATTCGTCGCCAGCAGCGCGCCGGGTTTCATCGCCGGCTCGGTTTTCTTGTACAAATCCTGCTTGGCTTCGAGGTTTTCGAAGATCGCTTCGATGACGAGGTCGGCAGCGGCGATGCCTTGGCCATCCACATCGGCCTTCAAGCGATCGGAAGCCGGTTTGATCCGGTCCGGCGTCTTCAGGCGCTTGGCAAACAACTCCTGCGCGCGATCCAGCGCAGGTTGGATGAAATTCATCTCGCGATCCTGCAAGGTGACGTCGAACCCGCGCAGCGCACACCATGCGGCGATGTCGCCGCCCATGACGCCGGCGCCGACAACGTGCACATGCTGGATGTCCGCCGTGCTGCCGGCGCCAAGTCCCTTGAGGCGTTCCTGCAAAAAGTACACGCGCATCAGGTTGCGGCAGGTCGGCGTGGTGGCGAGCTTGGCGACCGCACGCGCTTCGATTTTCAGGCGCTGCGTGATGCTCGATCCGCCGCGACGCCAGACCTCGATCAAGGCGAACGGGGCAGGGTATTGGTCTGGCCGCGCCTTGGCAGCGGTCTGCTTGCGCACGATTGGCGCAAGGATCTGGCGAACGGGCCAGATATTCGTTGCCCAGGCGCGCAGGCGCTGCGCGAAGGGCCGCGCATGCGGATGGCGGATCTGTTCCTTGGCCGCGTCGAGCAGCAATTCGGGCGACGTCAACGCATCGACCATACCGAGGCCGCGTGCGGCTTCCGCGTTCAAATTCTTGCCGGTGAGCAGTACCGGCAAGGCTTGCGGTGCGCCGATCAGGCGGGGCAGGCGGGCAGTGCCGCCCCAGCCGGGGATGATGCCGAGCAGGACTTCCGGAAAACCGAGTTTCGTTTTCGGATCGCGCGTGGCGACGCGATAGCGGCAGGCCAGGGACAATTCGACTCCGCCGCCCATGCAAAAGCCGTGGATGGCCGCGACCGTGGGGCAGCGCAGGCGCGCCAGGTTCTGGAACACGCGCTGGCCGTATTCGATACTGGCGAGCACGCCGCCGGGCTGGGTTTCGAAACCTTCGAATTCGTGGATGTCGGCGCCGGCGATGAAGCCATTCGCCTTGCCGGAGCGGATCACCACGCCCCTGGGCGGCTCGAACGACAGTCGCTCGATGATTTGCGCCAATTCATCGAGCACCGCGCGGCTGAGTGCGTTGACCGAGGCATCGGCGCGGTCGAAGGTGAGGACCGCGATCCCTTCCGCGTCGATTTCCGGTTTCCAATGGGCAAAGCGCAATCCTTCGAACATGGCGGTCCCAAGCGGGCGGCAGGCGGGATCGCTATAATCCGCGCAAGCCGCACCTGCGGTCAAATGGGGCACCCGCATTGCAGATACACCCGACCATCAATGCCAGCACGACGGGCGAGGTATTCGTGACGCCGGCCCTGTTCGACCGCATCGTGCAGTCGGCGCAGAACCTCGTTGCGATCCGCACCGCGAATGCAGAGGATGTGATCGCGCAGTTCCGCCTGCTTGCCTTGCGCACCGGCCAGTCGGTCTACTACTGGCAGGAAGACGCCGGCATCGCGTCCCTGCGTGATCGCGACGTGCGCGTGCCGGGTTCCAAGCGTGCGAGCGACGCGCTGCGCTACATCCTGCAAAGCCCGCAATTCGGCATTTACCTGTTCACGGATTTCGCCGAGCACCTGCGTCCACCCAATACGGGATTGTTGCGGCAGATCGCGCGATCGCGCAGTGTGGCCGGCCGCAAGATCGTGTTCGTCGGCGATGCGATCGAAATGCCCGAGGGCATGGATGTCCTGGTCGAGGCGATTTCGCATCAAGCGGCCGACGGCGCGCGCCCGCGCCTGCGCGACGGGCGTTGGGTGGTCTGATGGGCGCGGCGCAATCCAATCCGGGTTCGGTGCTGATCGTCACCACGCAGCGCGATGATCGCCGCGTGTTGTTCGATGCACTGGATGCGCAGAATTTCGAGGCGGTATACACGGCCAAGGATCTGCCGCAGGCGTTGTCGTTCCTCAAGCAGGATCCGCAGATCGACGTGGTGGTGATGGAATTCCTCGGCGAGGCACGCGAGGCCGTGGCGTTCTGCACCCAGCTCAAGGGCGATCCGCGCCTGGCCCAGGTGCCGGTGATCGGCATCGCCGCGGCGGATGCGGCGCAGCGGCAATGGGACTGGTCGCGCGCGCCGGTTGGCGTGGTCGAATGGCTGCGCAGCCCGGTCGACGCGAGTGAGACTCTGGCGCGGGTGCGCCAGGTGCTGGCGCCACACGCGGCGGGCGCGACCGGTGATGGCAAGGCCACCGGCGATCGTTATCGCTTCGCCTTCGAGGACAGCCTCGACGAGATCGTGCTGTCGGATCCGAAAACCGGCGCCGTGATCGATGCCAACGCCACCTTCGAGCAACGTTCCGGATTTTCGCGCGGGCAGGTGATCGGCCAACCGCTGGATACGCTCGATGCCGGCCGCGACCGCAATCAACGCGCGGCGCTGCTGGCGACACTGGTGCGCGAGGGCAGCGTGCAGTATCGCCTTGATCGGCGCGGCGGCGACGGCCGCGCGCGTGCGCTCGAGGCGCACATGCGCCTGGCCGTGCAAGGCGGGCGGCTGGTGCACGTGACCGTGTTCCGGGAACCCGCCGGCAGTGCCGATGACGCGCGCTATCAGGCCGCGCTCGGTCTGATCACGGCGGTCGCCGAATGCGGTGGTGGCGACGAAGGCATGAATCAGGTCGTCAAGTTGTTGCGCGATTGGCTCGATCCGGATTTCGTGATGCTGGTGTCGGCGCGCCCGGAAGAAGACGCCGACGCGCAACCGTTGATGACCTGGTTCCGTTCCAGCCTGCCCGCCGAAGCGCCGGACCCGCTCAAGCAGCCGACACTGCAACGCGTGCTCGGCGGTGATGGCGTGTTTCACGGCGGGCAGGCGCGCACGATCCTCGCGCAGGATCCGTTCGTGGAGTTCTTCCGTTTTGAAGCCGTCATTGGATTGCCCCTGCGCGACGAGCGCCGCAACACGCTCGGTGCCTTGATGATTGCGCGCCGCGAGGCGCTTGTCGCCGACGCATTGTTGACGGATACCCTGCGCGCGGTCGCCGCGCGCCTGGCGCTGGAGCTGGAGTTGCGCCGCGCGCGCGAGCAGGGACGCGCCAAGGGCCTGCAGGATGCGCTCACCATGCTGCCGAACCGGCTGTTGTTCAACGACCGCCTGGAAACCACGATCAAGGAAGCGCACCGCACCGGCGAGATGTTCGCCGTGCTTTTCGTGGACCTTGACCGCTTCAAGAGCATCAACGATTCGCTCGGCCACGGTGTCGGCGACGAGGTCCTGATCGCCGTGGCCAAGCGCCTGCGCGGCAGCGTGCGTGCTTCGGATACCGTCGCGCGCTACGCCGGTGACGAATTCACCATGATCCTGCGCCATATCGTGCAGCGCGACGACGTGATGCGCATCGCCGAAAAGATCGTGCGCGTAATGGAAGTGCCGCTGACCTTGGGCGATGGCAGCGAACTGCACATCACCGCCAGCATTGGCGTGAGTTTCTATCCGGACGATGCCGCCAATGCCGAGCGCCTGCTCAAGCACGCGGACGTGGCGATGTACAGCGCCAAGGGCATGGGTCGCAACAACTTCCAGACCTATGTCGCCGTCCCCGAGGAATCGCACCAGCAGCGCCTCGCGCTGGAATCCAAACTGCGCCTCGCCGAGAAAAATGGCGAGCTGCGCGTGTACTACCAGCCGCAGGTCAATACCGAGTCCGAGGATATCTGCGGCATGGAGGCGCTGATCCGCTGGGAGCATCCGGAGCTGGGCATGATTTCGCCCGGATTCTTCATTCCGCTGGCCGAGGAAAACGGCCTGATCGTGTCGATCGGCGAATGGGTGTTGCGCACCGCCTGTGCGGACGCGCGGCGCTGGCAGGATCGCTTTGCGCTCAACTTGCGCGTAAGCGTGAACCTGTCGGCCGTGCAGTTGCGCCAGCACAACCTGCTCGACGTGGTCGCCCAGGCACTGCGCGACAGCGGCCTGGAACCCACCCAGCTGGACCTGGAAGTCACCGAAAGCGTCAATGTCAAAAACATCCCGAACCTGCTCGAGACCTTGCAGGGCCTGCGCGATTTGGGCTGCCACATCGCCATCGACGATTTCGGCACCGGCCAGTCGTCGCTGGATTACATCAAGCGATTTCCCGCCGATCGCATCAAGATCGACCAGACCTTCGTGCGCAACATCGGCGTGGATCCGGACGACGAAGCGATCGTGCGCGCCACCATCGGCATGGCCCACAACCTGGGGCGCGGGGTGGTGGCCGAGGGGGTGGAAATCGAGCAACACCTGGAATTCCTGCGTGGCGAGGGCTGCGAGGAACTGCAGGGTTACCTGTTCTGCCGGCCGCTGCCGGCCGCCAGTTTCGAGAACCTGCTGGCCGAACGCGAGCGGGTATTCCAGAATGCGCACGCAGAGGCGGCAACGGTCGAGTGAACTTGTCGGCCGCCGTTTTGTCCATGTACCCGGCGTGACCGGGACGCCAGCAAAGGAGTGATGCCCGGATGGGCGACAACGAGTCGGATCTGGCCCTGGTCGCGCGGGTGCAGAAAGGAGAAAAGCGCGCGTTCGATCTGCTGGTGCGCAAGTACCAGTACAAGGTCATCGGCGTGATATCGCGCTACGTTTCGGACTGGAGCGAATGCCAGGACGTGGCGCAGGAGGCGTTCATGCGCGCGTATCGCGCCATGGCCGCGTTTCGTGGAGACAGCCAGTTTTATACGTGGATGTACAAGATCGCCACCAACACCGCCAAGAATCACCTGGTATCGCTCGGCCGGCGCCCGCCGGCGGACGACATCGCCATCGATGATGCCGTGCAGCTCGACGGCGGCATGCGCCTGAAGGATCGCGCCACGCCCGAACACGAATTGATGCGTCAGGAAATTGAACAAACCGTGTTCGCCACGGTCGAAGCATTGCCCGAAGACCTGAAGACCGCCATCACCCTGCGCGAGGTCGACGGATTGAGTTACGAGGAAATCGCCGAAAAGATGAACTGTCCGATCGGCACTGTGCGCTCCCGCATCTTCCGGGCGCGCGATGCGATCGACGAAAAACTGCGTCCGCTGCTGTCGGATGCAAAAGTGAGCCAATCATGAGCCAGGTCCTGCGCGAACAACTCTCGGCACTGATGGACGGCGAATTGCCGGGCGATCAGGTGCGTTTCCTGCTGCGCGGCATCGATGCCGACGCACGGTTGGCGCAGGACTGGTCGCGCTACCAGCTCGCCAGCGCGGTGTTGCGCCGTCAGGTCGCATTCGTACCGGTGGATGCCGATTTTGCCGAGCGCGTCATGCACGCGGTTGCACAACCAGCCGCCGGTGGCGGCCTCGGCGTGCGCGTGCTGCGCTGGGCCGGCGGTGGCGCCATCGCCGCGGCTGTAGCGGTGGTTGCGCTGGTTTCCTTCCGGCCCGGTGGTCCAGCGCCGACGGCAGCGGCCACGGTCGCCGCGGTTCCCGCGCCGGCACAGCGTGCGCAAAACGCCTTCATGCCGATCGCGCCGAACTTCGACTACGCGCAACCGGCCAGCTTCGACACCGGCGTCATATCCCTGCCGCGTTACGACCAGCGCGCACGCCGCGCGGATGGTCTGGCGCCGGTCGCCCAGGTTCCCTATGTGCTGCTGATCCAGCCGGCGCAGCCGCCGGCTCCGGCGCAGCAGCGGTAAGTCCACTTTCGTGCCTGCCGGCGGGTTTTCCGCCGCGCCTGCGCACGCCACGAATCGACGCAAACGAAGGATGCATCCATGTACAAGATTGCATTGCACAAACTGCTGGCGCTGTGTGCGCTGGCCTTGCTCAGCGCCGGCGCATTCGCGCAGCAATTGCCGGATTTCACCCAGCTGGTGCAGAAAAACGCCCCCGCCGTGGTCAACATCAAGGCCACGCATACCGGCAACGATGACGCCCAGGGCAATCAGATCGATCCCCAGGACGTGCCGGAAATCTTCCGCCGCTTCTTTGGCCCGCAAGGGCCGGGCGGCGGGCATCCGCGCTTCGACGGCACGCGCGTGTCGATGGGTTCGGGTTTCATCATTTCCAGCGACGGCTACGTGCTGACCAACAACCACGTCGTCGATGGCGCGGATCAGGTCACGGTGCGCCTGTCCGACCGCCGCGAACTCGATGCCAAGGTCGTCGGCACCGACGTCGATTCGGACATCGCCCTGCTCAAGGTGAATGCCACCGGCTTGCCGACCGTGGCGATCGGCGATTCGAGCAAGCTCAAGCCCGGGCAGTGGGTGGTCGCGATCGGCTCGCCGTTCGGCTTCGATCACTCGGTGACGCACGGCATCGTCAGCTATGTCGGCCGCGGCTTTGGCGGCGCCGACCAGCAGTACGTGCCGTTCATCCAGACCGACGTGCCGATCAACCGTGGCAATTCCGGTGGCCCGCTGTTCAACATGGACGGCCAGGTCGTCGGCATCAATTCGCAGATCGTCAGCAACACCGGCAGCTCGGTGGGCATTTCGCTCGCAATCCCGATCAATATCGCCATGAACACGGTCGAGCAGCTCAAGCAATACGGCCATGTCTCGCGCGGCATGATCGGCGTGCAGATCCAGAATATCGATCGCGCGATGGCGCAGAGCCTGGGCTTGCCCAGCGCCGAAGGCGCCCTCGTCGCCAACATCACTCCCGGCAGCGGCGCCGACAAGGCCGGCGTGCAGGTGCAGGACGTGATCCTCGCGTTCGATGGCCATGCCATCGACCAGTCCTCGGACTTGCCGCCATTGGTCGGCAATACCAAGCCCGGCACCAAGGCGGAGCTGAAGATCTTCCGCAATGGCAAGACCCTGACCTTGCCGGTCACGGTCGGAGAACTGCCACAGGACAAGAATGCGGTGGCGAGCAGTGGCGGCGCCAAGGCGAAGTCGGCCAATCCGCTGGGCATCGTCGTCGATGACCTGAGCGCAGAGCAGCGCAAGCAGCTGGGCATCAAGGACGGGCAGGGCGTGGTCATCACCGACGTGCGCGGCGCCGCGGCGCAGCGCAGCGGCTTGCAGCCGGGCGACGTGGTCATGATGGTCGGTCGGCAGGGCGTGAAATCGGCGGCGGAGTTCAATGCCGCGGTCAAGGACGTCAAACCCGGAGAGTCGGTGATGCTGCTGATGCGCCGCGGCGATGCGACGCAATTCGTGGCGGTGACGGTGCCGAAGAACAAGGGGTGAGGGTTCTCACCTCTCCCCTTGTGGGAGAGGTCGGCGCGTAGCGCCGGGAGAGGGGGACTTCGCGAGGCGTCTAGAGTTACCCCTCTCCCCAACCCCTCTCCCGCAAGGGGGAGAGGGGCTTTGAGAGCAAGGCATAGCTTTGCGCTTTCTGCGATAATGCCCGCTTTGCCGCGCCGGTCTGGCCTGCGGCCGCAGCCAGCCGCATGAACCTGATCCGCAATTTTTCCATCATCGCCCACGTGGACCACGGCAAGTCGACGCTTGCCGACCGCATCATCCAGTTGTGCGGCGGATTGAGCGAGCGCGAGATGGAAGCGCAGGTGCTCGACAACAATCCGATCGAGCGCGAGCGCGGCATCACCATCAAGGCGCAGTCGGTGTCGCTGCCGTACACGGCGCGCGACGGCAAGACCTACCAGTTCAATTTCATCGACACGCCCGGACACGTGGATTTTTCCTACGAGGTCAGCCGTTCGCTGTCCGCCTGCGAGGGCGCCTTGCTCGTGGTCGATGCGGCGCAGGGCGTGGAAGCGCAGTCGGTGGCCAATTGCTATACGGCGGTGGAACTCGGCCTCGAAGTCGTGCCTGTGCTCAACAAGATCGACCTGCCGACCGCCGACGTCGACAAGGTCAAGGAAGAAATCGAAGCCGTGATCGGCATCGATGCGACCGACGCGATCGCGATCAGCGCCAAGACCGGCCTGAATGTCGGCGACGTGCTCGAAGCCATCGTTGCGCGCATCCCACCGCCGCAGCCGCGCGATACCGATCGCCTGCAGGCGCTGATCATCGACTCCTGGTTCGACAACTACCTCGGCGTCGTTTCGCTGGTGCGCGTGATGCAAGGCGAGATCAAGCCGCGCGACAAGCTGCTGGTGATGTCGACCGGCCGCGCCCACGAAGTCGAATCGGTCGGTGTGTTCACGCCCAAGCGCCTGGTCAAGGACGCGCTGCGCGCGGGTGAAGTCGGCTGGGTCACGGCCTCGATCAAGGACGTGCACGGCGCGCCGGTCGGCGATACGCTCACGTCCGCGTCGAAGCCCGCCGAGAAACCGCTGCCGGGTTTCCGCGAGATGCAACCGCGCGTGTTCGCCGGCTTGTTCCCGGTATCCGCCGACGACTATCCGAAGCTGCGCGAGGCGCTGGAAAAACTCAAGCTCAACGATGCCGCGCTGCGCTTCGAGCCGGAAAATTCCGAGGCCATGGGTTTCGGCTTCCGCTGCGGATTCCTCGGCCTGCTGCACATGGAGATCATCCAGGAACGCCTGGAACGCGAATACGACCTCAACCTCATCACCACTGCGCCAACGGTGATCTACGAGATATTGCGCACCGATGGCACGACGACGCCGTTGGACAATCCGGCCAAGATGCCGGCGGTGAACTACATCGAGGAAATCCGCGAACCGATCATCGTCGCCAACATCCTCACCCCGCCCGAGCATATCGGCAACATCATCAAGCTGTGCGAGGAAAAGCGCGGCGTGCAGCGCTCGATCCACTACATGGCCAGCCAGGTGCAGATCAGCTACGAGTTGCCGCTGGCCGAAGTGGTGCTCGATTTCTTCGACAAATTGAAGTCCGTGTCGCGCGGCTACGCCTCGATGGAATACCACCTCGAACGTTTCCAGGCGGCGCCGCTGGTGCGCGTGGATGTGCTCGTCAACGGCGACCGCGTGGATGCGCTGAGCCTGATCCTTCATCGCTCCAACGCCGACCGTCGCGGCCGCGAACTGGTCGAGAAGATGAAGGAGCTGATTCCGCGCCAGCAGTTCGACGTGGCGATCCAGGCCGCGATCGGCGCGCAGATCATCGCGCGTTCCAGCGTCAAGGCGCTGCGCAAGAACGTGCTCGCCAAGTGCTACGGCGGCGACGCCACGCGCAAGCGCAAGTTGCTCGAAAAGCAGAAGGAAGGCAAGAAGCGGATGAAACAGGTCGGCAACGTCGACATTCCGCAGGAAGCCTTCCTCGCCGTGCTGCAGATGGACAAATAAGGATTGCCGATGGAATTCGACTTCGCCCTCTTGCTGGTCGCTCTGACCGCCCTCACCGGCGTGATCTGGTTGATCGACAGCCTGTTCTTCAGACGCGGGCGCGAGGCGCGTGCGCAGGCACTGAGCAGCGCGGCCGGCAATCAGAGCGAGCGCCAGCAGCGCGCGGCGGAGGCCCTGCGCGAGCCGGTACTGGTCGAATACGCACGTTCGTTCTTCCCGGTCATCCTGATCGTGTTGCTGTTCCGCTCGTTCATCGCCGAGCCGTTCAAGATACCGTCGGGTTCGATGATGCCGACCCTGCTGGTCGGCGATTTCATCCTCGTCAACAAGTTCGCCTATGGCCTGCGCCTGCCGGTGCTTGGCACCAAGTTCGTGGCGATCGGCGAGCCGCATCGCGGCGACGTGTTCGTGTTCCGTTACCCGGGATTTTCCTGCACGGTCGACGGCAAGCCGGTGCGCAGCGGCAAACCCTGCGATTTCCCCACGACCCCGGTGCCGCGGCTGGACTACATCAAGCGCGTGATCGGCCTGCCCGGCGACACCATCACCTACCGCAACAAGACCCTGTACGTGAACGGCCAGGAAATGGCACAGACGGACGTTGGGCCGTTCGTCGGCACCGGCATGGAAGGCCGGCGCATGGCCGGTGCGGAAATCCACGAAGAGACCCTGTCCGGGGTGCGCCATGCGATACTCGAATCCAGTTATCTCCCGCCAGGGCGCGAAGGTACCTGGGTCGTGCCCGCTGGACAGTACTTCGCAATGGGGGATAATCGCGACAACAGCGAGGATGGCCGCTACTGGGGCTTCGTGCCGGAACAGAACCTGATCGGCAAGGCTTTCCTGATCTGGATGAACTGGGATGGCGGCATCGACTTCAAGCGAATCGGCACTGTGATCAAGTGAGGACGACCATGCGCAAGCAACACGGCATTACCCTGATCGGCTTTGCAATCGTTCTGATCGTCGTCGGTTTTTTCGCCTACGCCGCGATGAAACTGGTTCCGATCTACACCGAGTATTTCGGCGTGGTCAAATCGGTCAAGTCGCTGCAGAGCGAACCCAATATCCAGAACATGTCGATCGAGGAAATCCGGCGCAAGCTCGACCCCATTTTCGACGTGCAATATGTGGATGAGACCGACGTGCCGCTGAACAGCGTCACCCTGATCACCAGCAACGGCCAGCGCAGCCTGAACGTGACCTACAGCGTGGACAAGCCGTTCATCTACAATATCGACCTGCTCGTGCATTTCAACTACACCGTCGACCTGTCCAAGGGCGCGACGTACTGAGCTTGGGCGCAGCGTTCGCCTATTCCTTCCGCGATCCGGCGCTGCGCGAACTGGCGCTGAGCCACCGCAGCACCGGCGCGCGCAACAACGAGCGCCTGGAATTCCTCGGTGACGCACTGGTTGGCCTGTTTGCGGCCGAGCTGTTGTATGCGCGTTTTCCGCATGCCGATGAAGGCGAACTCACGCGCTGGCGCTCGCGCATGGTCAACGAGGGCGCGCTGGCCACGATCGCGCGCGAGCTGGAACTCGGCGACCAGCTTCACCTCGGACCCGGTGAATTGAAGACCGGTGGCTTTCGCCGCGATTCGATCCTCGCCGATGCCTTCGAGGCACTCGTTGGCGCCTGCTATCTCGACGGCGGTTTCGATGCCTGCCGCAACGCCGTGCGCGCCGTGTTCGAACCGCGCGTGGATGAAGCCGTGCGGGCTCAGGAAAAGGATCCCAAGACGCAGCTGCAGGAAATGCTGCAAGGGCGCGGGTTGCCGTTGCCGGTCTACGACCTGATCGGCTCCAGCGGTGCGGATCACGCCAAGGTTTTCGACGTGGCCTGCGTCGTCGATGCCTTGGGGCTGCGTGGCAACGGTCGCGGCAGCAGCCGGCGCGCAGCGGAACAGGCCGCGGCGATGGCGGCGTTGGCGATGATCGAGGCGGCACGCGATGTCTGAAAAACCCTCCGACGCGGACTTTCGTTGCGGCACCGCGGCCCTCGTCGGGCGCCCGAATGTCGGCAAGTCGACCCTGCTCAACGCCGTGCTCGGCTGGCATCTTTCGATTGCCGGACCCAAGCCGCAGACCACGCGGCACCGCATCCTCGGCGTGCTGACGCAGGCGCAGGGACAAATCCTGTTCCTCGACACGCCGGGCCTCCATCGCGGCGGCGCGCGCGCGATCAACCGCCAGCTCAACCGCACCGCACGCCAGGCCATGGCCGAGGCCGATGTCGCCGTGCAGGTCGTCGAAGCCGGGCGCTGGACGGCGGAGGACACCCAGGTCTGGAACGCGCTGGACGCCAACCGCCCACGCCTGCTCGCAGTCAGCAAGGTCGATGCGATCAAGGACAAGTCCGCGCTGTTGCCGTTTCTCGAGCGCATCGGCGCCGAGCGCGCGCCGGATGCGGTGTATCTGGTGTCGGCGCGCCGCCGCGACGGCTTGGACGACCTCGTCGGTGGCATCATTTCACGCTTGCCGACGGGAGCAGCAGTCTTTGCCGCGGATGAACTCACCGATCGCAGCGAACGCTTCCTTGCCGGTGAGATGGTGCGCGAGCAAGTCATGTTGCGGCTTGGCCAGGAATTGCCCTACGCGGCCACGGTGGAAGTGACGGAGTTTTCCGAAGCCGAGGGCCGCGCGATGATCCACGCGACGATCTGGGTCGAGCGCGAAGGGCAGAAGGCCATCGTCATCGGCGCCGGCGGCGCGCAGTTGAAGGTGATCGGAAGTGCGGCGCGGCGCGTCATGGAAAAAGCCTTCGGTCGCCGCGTGCACTTGCAGCTGTGGGTACGCGTGCGTGAGAACTGGTCGGACGACGAAGCGGCATTGAAACGCTTCGGCTATTCGGAATGAATCGGGTCGAGGCGCAGCCGGCCTTCGTGCTGCATGCGCGGGCATGGCGCGAAACCTCCATGCTGCTGGATGTGCTCAGTCGCGATCACGGTCGCGTGGGACTGGTCGCGCGTGGCGTGCGCAGCGCGCGTTCGCGCACGCCGCGTTCGTTGCTGCAACCGTTTTCGCCCCTGCAATTGGCCTGGAGCGGGCGCGGCGAGTTGGCCACCTTGCATGCGGCGGAAGCCGCCGGCAACGCATTGCCGTTGTCCGGCGAGGCCTTGTTGTGCGCCATGTACCTCAACGAACTCGTGGTGCGTCTGGCGCCGCGCCACGATCCGCATCCGCAGCTGTTCGCCGGATACCTTGAAGCCCTTGCGCGACTGGCGAACGCGGACGCGCCGGCCTGGACACTGCGGCGCTTCGAGCGCGACCTGCTGGCGCACCTGGGCTATGGCTTGCTGCTCGATGCGCAAGCCGACGATGGCCAATGCATCCAGGCGGATGCCGAGTACGCCTATCTGCCCGACCAAGGCCCGGTGCGCTGGCACGTCGCGAAAAGCGGCCTGAAGCTGCGCGGCGCCGCCTTGCTGGCGCTGGCGCGCGACGAGGAACCGGAAGCATCCGACTTGCCGGACCTGCGCCGCCTGTTGCGCGCCCTGATCGCGCAACGCCTCGATGGCGGCGTGCTCAATGCCTGGGGCCTGATGGGCGCGGCGCGGGTTCGACGCGACTAACCGCGCAAGACGCGTGCGGTGTCGCGGCAGCGAGCGGCGAACGCTCGGCGCCGTGCGTCGGCCAACGTGTCGCCGGCGCGCAGCGAAGACTGGATTTCCGCCGCACACTGCGCCAGGGCTGGTGCACCGCAAAACCCGCAGGATGCACGCAGCCGGTGCAGCCGCGCGTCGAGCGCGGTGGCGTCGATGGCCGTGTTGCTTCGATCCAGGTCGTTTCCGAGTTGCTCGAGTTCCTGCGCGAGCAGACCACGCAACGCGCGCAGCGCGTTCGCATCCCCGCCGATGGCGGCGAGAGCGCTCGCGTCGTCGAGCAATGCCGGCTCGACGCGTGGCAAGTGGCGCGACACGATCTCACCGATGCGCTGCAGCGGCGCGGGTTTTTCCAGCACGTCCGCGAATCCGGCCGCGCGCAGTTGCGTCGCGACGTCGCTGTCGATTTCCGCACTGGTCGCAATGGCAGGTGTGTCGATTCCCTGTGCGCGCAGATGGTGCAACAGATCGACAGCGTTGGTGTCCGGCAGGTGACGGTCGATCAGCATGAGGTCGAATCCATCGGCCGCGGCAAGCGCCTGCGCGCCGTCGCCGGCAAGCACGACCACGCATCCGCATTCGCCGACGGCGGCTTCGAGAAAGCGCAACGAGATCGGATCGTCGTCGACAATGAGTACGCGCTTCATGCCGTGAGCATCGCGCGTGCCGGCGTAGCGGTCAACGGCTGGTATCATTCGCAGATGACGACGTTCGAAACCGACATCACCGATCTTTCCCACGACGGCCGCGGGGTGGCCCACGTCAACGGCAAGGCCGTGTTCGTGTCTGGCGCGTTGGCCGGCGAGCGCGTGCGCGCACGATTTGCCGGCAAGCACCGGCATTACGACGAGGCAGCGGTCGAGGAAGTATTGCAGCCATCGCCGGATCGGGTGGCGCCGCGCTGTGCGCATTTCGGCGTGTGTGGCGGCTGCGCGCTGCAGCACCTGGAACCCGCCGCGCAGATCGCCGCCAAGCAGCGCGTGCTGCTGGAAAACCTCGAACGCATCGGCAAGGTGCAGCCGCAAACCGTGTTGCCGCCGCTGGCGGATTCGCCCTGGGGCTATCGGCGCAAGGCGCGCTTGAGCGTCAAATTCGTCGAGAAAAAGGGCAGGGTGCTGGTCGGATTCCGCGAGGCCAATGGCCGCTATGTCGCCGACATCGCGCGTTGCGAAGTCTTGATGCCCGCCGTCGGCGAGCGCATCGCCGACATCGCCGCACTGATCGAATCGCTCGATGGCAAGCGCGACATCCCGCAGATCGAAGTAGCGATCGGCGACGACATGGCCGCCCTCGTGTTCCGGCATCTGCATCCGCTCGGCGAACGCGATCGTGCGGCGCTGGTCGATTTTGCGAAAGCGCATGCGCTGGCGATCTTCCTGCAACCCGGCGGCATCGACAGCGTCGCACCGCTATGGCCGGAGCGCCCGCAATTGACGTTTCGGCTGCCCGCTTACAGTGTCGAACTCGAGTTCAAGCCGCTGGATTTCGTGCAGGTCAACGCCGGCATGAATCGCGCGATGATCGACCACGCGCTGGCCCTGCTCGATCCGCAACCGACCGATCGCGTGCTGGATCTGTTCTGTGGCCTCGGCAATTTCACCCTGCCGCTGGCGCGTCGCGCCGCCCAGGTCACGGGCGTGGAAGGCGAGGCGGGGCTGGTGCGTCGCGCCGGCGAGAATGCGCAACGCAACGGTATTGCCAACGCGCAATTCGTTGCCGCGGACCTTGCCGCCGACCAGCGCGACGCGCCGTGGGCCAAGGCGGACCACGAACTCGTGCTGCTCGACCCGCCACGCAGCGGCGCCGAAGCGGTGCTGGAATACCTGCCGCGCAAATCCGCGCGTCGCGTGGTTTATGTATCCTGCCATCCCGGTTCGCTTGCGCGCGACGCCGGAACGTTGGTCAACCGCCACGGATTCACGCTGCGCGCGGCTGGTGCGATGGACATGTTTCCGCACACGGCGCATGTGGAATCCATCGCGGTGTTCGACCGCTGAAGTACAATTCCCGGACTTCGTCATTCCGGCATGGAGTGCCGGAATCCAGAAACCAAGGATGGTAATGCTGTACGGAAATCCCTTCTGCATTCGGCATCCATGCAGCCTGGTTCCCGGCAGTCCCTGCCGGGATGGCAAATCGTTGTGGTGATTCATGCTGGTCATCGGAATCAAGGACAACAAGCTGGATGCGGCCGAACGCGGCTGGATCCGCGCGCCGCAGGTCAGCGGCGTGATCTTGTTCAAGCGCAATTTCCAATCGCGCGATCAGGTGACAGAACTGATCGCGGACATTCGCGCCTGCCGTGACGAGCCGCTGCTCGTCTGCGTGGACCAGGAAGGCGGACCGGTGCAGCGCTTTCGTGAGGGTTTCACGCGCCTGCCGCCGCTGGCGCGCATCGGCGAGGTTTACTTACACGACCCGCAACGCGCCTTGGAGTTGGCCGGCGAGCATGCCTGGCTGATGGCCAGCGAAATGCGTGCGATCGACATCGACCTGAGCTTTGCGCCGGTACTCGACCTCGCGCGCGGTAATGTCGTCATCGGCGAACGCGCCTTCCATGCCGATCCCGAGATCGTGTCGCGCCTGGGCCTGGAATACGTGCGCAACCTGCGCCTGGCCGGCATGGCGGCGACGCTCAAGCATTTTCCCGGTCACGGCTCGGTGCGCGAGGACACGCACCTGGAATGTGCGGTCGACAACCGCAGCCTGGATGAAATCCGCGACACGGACCTGGTTCCATTTGCGGATGCGATCGCTGCCGGCGCCGAAGCGGTGATGATGGGGCACGTCGCGTATCCGGCCATCGATGCCGCACCAGCCGGGTATTCGCGCGCGTGGATTGGCGACATCCTGCGCGGCGAACTCGGTTTTCGTGGTGTCGTATTCAGCGACGATATCAGCATGGCCGCGGCGGAAAGCGCCGGTGGCATCGGCGCACGCATCGCCGCGCACCGCGATGCCGGTTGCGATATCGTGCTCGCGTGCAAACCCGAAATCGTGCCCGAGGCGCTGGCGGTGTGCCGCGACGCCGGGCCTTGCGACAATGAGACGATCGAAGCTTTGCGTGGACGCATCGCGCCCACCTGGCACGACCTCATCGACAACCCCCAACACACGCGCTTCGCCGCGCGCCTGACTGCACTGGAAAACGTACCCGCATGACTCGTCCCCAACTTTCCCAAGCGCTGAAGAACGCGGAATTGCTCCACGACCGCGCCAACCTCGAAACCGCCATCGCGCGCATGGGCCGCGACATCGACGCGGCACTGGCCGGCGAGGTGCCGTTGTATTTGAGCGTCATGCATGGCGGATTGATCTTTTCCGGCGCGCTCGCGTTGGCGGTCGCCACCGATCTGGAATTCGACTACGTGCACGCCACGCGTTACCGCGGCGCGACGCAGGGCGGTGAACTGCATTGGCTGCGCAAGCCGAATGCCGATCTTTCCGGGCGCACGATCCTGCTGGCCGACGATATCCTCGACGAAGGCTACACGCTGCGCGCGGTGCGCGACTGGTGCCTGGCGCAGGGCGCCAAGCGCGTGCTGATCGCGGTGCTTTGCCGCAAGATCCACGAACGCACCGCGCCGGGAATTGCCGCCGATTTTTGCGGCGTCGAAGTGCCGGATCGCTATGTGTTCGGCTTCGGCATGGATTACCACGAACAGGGCCGCAATCTCCCCGCGATCTGGGCATTGAAGGAATGACATGAAGCTGGACCTGGCCATCATCGGCGGCACCGGTTTGTATGCATTTCCGGGGTTAGAGAACATTCGCCGCGAAGCCGTCGCCACGCCATTCGGCGCGCCTTCCGGCGACATCGTGCTCGGCGCGCTGGCAGGCAGGCCGGTGGCGTTTCTCGCGCGCCACGGCCAGACGCATACGCTGGCGCCGCATCGGGTGAACTATCGCGCGAACATCTGGGCGTTGCATCACCTGGGCGCGCGGCGCATCGTCGGCGTCAATGCGGTCGGCGGCATCAGCGAAAAAATGGGGCCGCGCGTGCTTGCCGTGCCGGAGCAGATCATCGACTACACGCATGGCCGCTACGACAGCTTCTGCGACGTCGAGGGTGCGAAAGTCGAGCACGTGGATTTCACCGAGCCGTACAGTCCGGCGTTGCGCGCCGAACTCATCGCGGCGGGCAGGCGCGCCGGCATCGTCGTGGTCGATGGCGGCTGCTATGGCGCCACGCAAGGCCCGCGCCTGGAAACCCGCGCGGAAATCGCGCGCATGCGCCGCGACGGTTGCGATCTAGTCGGCATGACCGGCATGCCGGAAGCGGTTCTCGCACGCGAGATCGGCGTCGAGTATGCCTGCCTCGCACTGGTCGCCAATTGGGCCGCGGGCTGCGGCGGGGAAGCCTCGATCAGCCTGCCGGAAATCTACGCCAACCTCGAAGCCGCGACCGCGCAGGTGCCGCCCATCGTCGGCGCATTGCTGGCGGGGAACTGAACATTTTCAGTTGACGCAAGCGACGTCTGCCTATATCCTTCCGCGCCTTTCCCGCGGATGAATCAGTGGGGCTATAGCTCAGCTGGGAGAGCGCCACAATGGCATTGTGGAGGTCATCGGTTCGATCCCGATTAGCTCCACCACTTTTCATCCGAAGTCCTGGCCGCAGTTTTCCATGCGTCCCCATCGTCTAGAGGCCCAGGACATCGCCCTTTCACGGCGGTAACGGGGGTTCGAATCCCCCTGGGGACGCCATATATACTTCCGAGGTATTCCGAGGAAGGCCGAAAAACCCCGGAAATACCGGGGTTTTTTTATTTCCGGGCTCCGATTCGTTCCAAGGCTTTCCGAAGGAATGTGCCCCCAATTTGGGGGCATTTTTGGGGGCATCTCGCTTGTGCCAAACACGAGATGCCCCCAGATTGCCAAAAACCGGAGGATTCTCATGGCCTTGAACGACCGCGCGTGCAAGAACGCCAAGCCCCGCGAAACCAGTTACCGCATGGCCGATGCGCAGGGGTTGTATCTGGAAGTAATGCCGAACGGCTCGAAGTACTGGCGTTGCAAATACCGATTCGCCGGGAAGGAAAAGCGCCTCGCGTTCGGCGTGTATCCGACGATTAGCCTCAAGGAGGCGCGGGACAAGCGCGACGCAGCACGCAAGCTGGTCGCCAATGCCGTCGATCCGAGTGCAACCAAACGCGCGGCCAAGACGGCGCGGACTGGCGCGGACAGTTTCGAGGCCATCGCGCGCGAATGGCTGGAGCAAACAGAGGCCAAGCGCGTATCGACGACCAACGACACGATCAAGGCGCGCCTCGAAGCCGATCTGCTGCCTTGGCTCGGCAAGCGGTCGATCAATGACATCAAAGCACCGGAATTGCTCGCGACCCTGCGCCGCGTGGAAGCGCGCGGCTCGCTGATCGTGGCGAAGCGGCTGCGCCAGATCGCTGGGCAGGTATTCCGCTACGCCGTGGCAACCGGCCGCGCCGAGCGTGATCCGTCCGCCGACCTGCGCGGCGCTCTGAAAAGTCCCGGCGCGGAAAAACACTTCGCTGCGCTCACGACCCCCGCGGAAGTCGGAACGCTCATGCGCGCAATCGACGGATATCAGGGCCAATTCATCACGCGCTGCGCGCTGGCCTTGTCGCCGCTGGTGTTTGTGCGACCCGGCGAACTGCGCGCGGCCGAATGGCAGGAGTTCGATCTCGATGCCGCCGAATGGCGCATCCCCGCGGACAAAATGAAGATGCGGCAGGCGCATATCGTGCCGTTGTCGTCGCAGGCGGTCGCGATCCTGCACGACCTGCACGCGCTGACCGGCAACGGCATTCCCGCCAAACCCGATGCGCCGCGCTACCTGTTTCCCGGCGCACGCTCGCACGCGAGGCCGATGAGCAACAACACGGTCAATGCCGCGCTGCGCCGCATCGGCTACACCGGGGAGCAGATGACCGCGCACGGCTTCCGTGCGACCGCGCGCACGCTGCTTGCCGAATTGGGCTGGAAACCCGATGCCATCGAGCGCCAACTCGCGCACAAGGCCAGCGGCCCGCTGGGCGCGGCCTATGACCGCGCACAATTCCTCGCCGAGCGCCGCAAGATGATGCAGGCATGGGCAGACTATCTCGACAAGCTGCGCGAAGCGGAGAAGAACAAGATCGTGCCGATCTTCAAGTCGGCCTGACGGCGATCCCGCTGCCCCGGCGTTTGTGTGTACCATTGCCCCAAACGAAAAAGGGACAGCCACGGGATGACGGGCAGCAATCGGCACATCGGCGCGAGCGTTCGCGAAACCTCGCGCGTTACATGCGCCAACGGGAGCGCAAATGTCCCGTCTCACTGACCTGATCGCGCAGGCCAGATCTAAAGACCCGCAAATGGGCGCTGACCTGGAACGCGAGTTCCAGGCGTTGTCGTCGCGCCTGCCGTTCGGGCTGAATTTCGAGCGGCATCGGCCGGAAGCGGTGGAATTGGCGGGCCGGCCTGTGCGCAAGAGTGACAAGGTGCGCGTGTTGCCGGAACGCGGTTCCACCCGCAAGGGTGACTCGCGCCTGTGGCGGGTCAGGAAGATCGACAAGGCCCGCAACACGGCGGAACTGGAATTGTTGGATGCGCAAACGCCGAGCCAAACCGAGGCCGCACTCGATGACTTGATCGTTGTGGCGGAGTTTCGCGACACGATTTATCCGGGCCTGAAAAGTACAGGCCGCGTTTCGCGCGGTGGCGACAAGCCCTGCCATACCGTCATCAATGGCGAGAACTACCATGTCCTCAAGGCCCTGACCTGGACGCACTGCGGCAAGGTGGATGCGATCTACATCGACCCGCCGTACAACACCGGCGCGAAGGACTGGAAGTACAACAACGACTACGTCGAAGCCGACGATCTCTACCGCCACAGCAAGTGGCTGGCGATGATGGAGCGCCGGCTGAAGATCGCCAAGGAACTGCTGAATCCTGCGGATTCGGTGCTGATCGTGACCATCGACGAGAAGGAATATCTGCGGCTGGGGTTATTGCTGGAGCAGGTGTTTACGGAAGCGCGGATTCAGATGGTCTCGAGCGTAATCAGTCCAAAAGGGTCAGCGCGCCGTGGGCTTTTCTCACGCGCAGACGAGTACATCTTTTTTGCGCTTATTGGAGATGCATATGTCGGAGCGTCCTCTACTGACATGCTACGTCAGGCCGCTTCGACAAAATCCCCTGTGCGTTGGAAGTCGTTGCTGCGGTCAGCTGGAAACGGACTCCGTACTGCGAGACCAAACCTTTTTTACCCCCTGTTCTTTGATGAAACTACCGGCGCGTTCATTGGCGCTGGCGAAATTCTGACGAGGACCGAGGATCGTTCAAGCATTAGGCCGCCAATCGGCAGTGTTTTGGTTTGGCCTTTAGGGGAGGATGGACGCGAGCTCACCTGGTCTCTTGGGCGTGAGTCCATGCTTACAAATCTATCGAATGGCTATGTCCGCTTCGGTCCATGGAATGGAATTAGCCGCACTCCGTACTACCTGACGAGCGGGCAAATTCGCGACATCGAATCAAATAGCGGCCTACTCACAGTTCTAGGCAGGGATTCAGATGGAGCGCTGGAACTCGCATATGGAGAAGCCGGCAGACAATACCAGCCCCTGACCGTCTGGAATCGCGTTTCCCATTCGGCAACTGAACACGGGACAGGCACAGTCAAGTCTCTGCTGCCCAACCGTAATTTTCCATTTCCAAAATCCCTATACGCCGTCGAAGACGCGCTCCGCTTCTTCGTCGCCAACAAACCCGAAGCTGTCGTCCTAGATTTCTTCTCCGGTTCCGGCACCACTGCCCACGCCGTAATGCGGCTGAACAAGCAGGACGGCGGCTGCCGCCAATGCATCAGCGTGACCAACAACGAAGTCGGCGCTGACGAACAGAAGACGTTGCGCGAGCAAGGCTTGCGCCCCGGCGATGCAGAATGGGAACGACTGGGTATCTGCGACTACATCACCAAGCCACGCGTGCAAGCCGCCATCACCGGTAAGACGCCGGATGGCACCCCGATCAATGGCAACTACAAATTCACCGACGAATTTCCGATGGCCGACGGCTTTGCGGAAAACGCCGAGTTTTTCACTTTGACCTACGAAACGCCGGTCGGCGTGAGCTATCAGACTGCGTTTGCGCACATCGCGCCGCTGTTGTGGCTGCGCGCTGGCAGCTGCGGGCGACGCATCGAAAAGCTGCCCGCCCACGGTTGGGACGTGGCCGATACCTACGGCCTGCTGGTCGAACTGGACGCGGCCACGGATTTCCTCAAGGCCGCGCGCAAGGCGAAAGAGCTGCGCATCGCCTACATCGTCACGGACGACGAGCGGCGCTTTCAGGCATTGGCTCGTCGCCTGCCCCAAGGCGTGGAAGCGATACGGCTTTACGAGTCGTACCTGACCAACTTCGCCTTCGCCAATGGAGACGACGCATGAAGTTCACCTTGAAGGATTATCAGGGCGAAGCCGTCCACGATGTGCTGGCGAACTTGAAGAAGGCGCGCAAACGCTGGCGCGAGGATGGCGACCGCCATGCCTTTTCGCTGACCGCCGCGACCGGCGCGGGCAAGACGGTGATGGCGGCGGCGGTGTTCGAGGCGCTGTTCCACGGCGACGACGGCTTCGACTTCGACCGCGATCCCGGCGCAGTCGTAATCTGGTTCAGCGACGACCCTTCACTCAACGAGCAGACGCGTTTTCGCCTGATGGAGTCGTCCGACCGGCTGCGACATACCGATCTAGTGGTGGTCAAGCATCCTTTCAGCCGCACGAAATTCGAGGCTGGCAAAATCTACTTCCTCAACACGCAAAAGCTCGGCAAGAAAAGCAACCTCGTGCGTGGCTTCGAGGGCGACGGCGATCTCGTCAACGAAACGCGGCCGGATGCGCAGGCGTACACGCTGTGGGACACGATCCGGAACACCATCGAAGACCCAGCGCTGACGCTGTATCTGGTGCTCGATGAAGCGCATCGCGGCATGGGCAATCCCGGCGCGGCAGCGCAAAACGAGCGCAGCACGTTAGTTAAGCGGCTCATCAATGGCGAGCAAGGCGTGCCGGGCATTCCCGTGGTGTGGGGCATTTCCGCCACGGTCGAGCGCTTTAATCTGGCGATGAAAGATGCTCAGGGCCGCAGCACCTTGCCCCCTGTGACGGTGGACGCGAGCCGCGTGCAAGACTCCGGCCTGCTTAAAGACACCATCGCACTGGACATTCCCGAGAGGTTGGTCGGTGACTTCGATAGCGTGCTGGTGCGCCGCGCAGCCGAAAAGCTGCGCGAGTCCACGACGGAATGGGCGGAATACGCGAAACAACAGGACAACGGCGCAGCCGTGTTGCCGCTGATGGTGTTGCAGGTTCCAAATACACCCAGCCCGAACGACATCGGGCGCGCGCTGGAGACGATTTATCAGACTTGGCCGGATTTGCCAGGTACTTGCGCCGCTCATGTATTTGGCGAGCACACCACGCAGAAATTCGGCAACTACAGCGTGCCGTACATTGAGCCGCAGCGCGTGCAGGACGACACTTCCATTCGCATCCTGGTTGCGAAAGACGCCATCAGCACTGGTTGGGATTGCCCACGCGCTGAGGTGATGGTGTCGTTCCGGCCGGCAAACGACAAGACCTACATCGCGCAAATGCTGGGCCGCATGGTGCGCACGCCGTTGGCGCGACGTATTCCCGGCAACGACAAACTCAATTCCGTGGATTGTTTTCTGCCGAAATTCGACAAGGAGACAGTTGAAGAAGTCATCAAGGCGTTGCGCGAAGGCGGCGGCGACATACCGCAGACGGGCCGCATCCTCATCAATCCCAAGGAAATGAAGCCCAACCCGGGCGTGCCGGATTCGGTGTGGAAGAAATTCGTTTCGCTACCATCCCAGACTCGACCGCAGCGTGGAGCGAAACCGGCAATACGCTTGACCGCCCTGGCGCACGAACTGGCATCCGATGGCCTGCTGCCCGGCGCTGGTGCTAAGGCGCACGCGGCCATGCACAAGGTATTGGACGATTTCATTGCCGACCCGGCGAAGCAGTTTGCGGAAAAACGGGCATCGGTGATGACCGTCGAAGGCCGCACGATCATTGCCGACCTGCGCAATGGTCAGATCAATGACAACCCGTTCGAGACTGCTGCGGACGATGCCGTGGTCGGCGATGCCTATCGTCGCAGCGCGCGCATTATCAGCCCTGACATTGCCCGCACCTATACGATGGAACTGGCGAAGCGCAAAGACGAGGATGATTTCGACGACGCGCTGATTGATGCGCGCGAGGAATTGGCTGCGCTGCACCTCTTGGAAAACCTGCAAGCCGAGTTCGACACCGAAGCAAAAAAATTGTCGGATGCTTGGCTTTCCAAATACCAGGACAAGATCAAGCAACTGCCGCATGACCGGCAAGAAGCCTATCGCCAGATCGTCGCCCTGAGCACCGAGCCGCAAGATGTAGACATGGCACAACCGATGTCGAGGTTTGAAGCAACGAAGGTGCGCGAGGCGAACGGTAACGAGACAGACATTCCGACATACAAGCAACACTTGCTATGCAACGAACAAGGCGCGTATCCGGCGGAATTGAACGACTGGGAAAGAATTGTGCTTGCGGCAGAGTCAAAGCGCATCGGCTTCAAGTTCTGGTATCGCAACCCGAACCGCCCAAGTCAGGATTCGCTCGGCATCGCCTACAAGGACGGCGATGAAACGAAGATTGTCCGACCCGACTTCGTATTCTTCGCTGAACAGGATGGCAAGATCGTCGCGGACATCATCGATCCGCACAGCGTTCACTTGGCAGACGCCATTCCCAAACTTCGTGGCTTGGCCAGGTACGCCGAAACGCACCCCGGCGTGTTCGGTCGCATCGAAGGCGTGGCTGAAATCGGCGGCAGGCTGCGTGTACTGGATTTGACCCGTGCCGATGTTCGCAATGCAGTCAGGACGGCGCAGAATGCAAGCAGCCTCTACGGAAGTGTGTTGGCTGGCGATTACGCCTGAGAAGATGCAAGGTATCGACGCATGACAGGCGACAAGCCCGATTGGGACTATTGGCTCAACTTGGCCGAGGTGCCGCTTGAGGATGCGATATGCCTTTCGCTGGGGTACTCGCCGCGAATCCTCGTTGAACTCGACGAGCTTTATGTGCGTGCCGACCGGGCACAGATACTCAGGACGTTCAGCGCGAACTTTGCAGCCAGGCATCAAGCTGCGCGAACACATATCACGGTAGGTAATCTCGAGGCGCGATTCAACTCATCCAAGGACAAGTATTTTGTTTCGCTGGTCGATTTCAGGGATTGGGCCCAGTCCCTGCCGCTTCCCTTCACCTTTCCAGAGGAATTTCCCAAGCCGACGCCGAAGGCAGCGCCAGCCGAAACGTCGACAGCCGCAGACAGCGCGGATAGCAGGCCGTTGAACCCGAAACGGGAAAAGACATTGTTGCGCATCATCCGTGCATTGGACGCATTGTCGGAGCTGCCGGAACGTGGTGCAGCAAAGGAGGTTGTCGCCAAGTTGCAAGGGCTGGGCTTTCGCAGCCCGGACGACGACACTATTCGCGACGTGATTGGCGAAGCGCGCAAACTCGAACCGGATTGAAAACCGAAATCGGTTTTCCGATTTCCGAAATCGGACATCGAATTGCGGATGAGGGATAGTTTTCCTGCACCCTTCCGAAAGGTGCAGAACATGGCCGAATCAAACCAACGCACTATCTCCATTACGCGCCGCCGCGATCTGGAATCCCGTCTGCGCCTTTCGCGCAGCACGATCTACGACAAGATCAACCCGAAGTCGCCGCGCTACGACGCCAGTTTTCCGAGGCCGATCCGCCTCGGCGGCTGCGCGGTTGGCTGGCTGACGCACGAAGTCGATGAGTGGCTTAACCGCCAGATCGAGGCCGCCCGCGGCTCGTCGAAGTAGGGCGCTACGGTGTCGCGGCGCGCGTGCAATCCGCGGCGGGTGAAAATCCACCGCAACTACTCCGTCGAGGATGCGGCCAAGCTGCTGCACCTCCACAAGAATACGATTCGCGAGTGGATTCGGCACGGCCTGCCGGTCATCGACGATCGGCGACCCGTTTTGATCCTCGGCAGCGACTTGTCTGATTATCTCGCGCGCCGTCGTAGCAGCAAGAAACGTCCGTGCGGGCCAGGGCAAATCTACTGCGTCCGCTGCCGCTGTCCCCAGCATCCGGCCGGTGACATGGCAGATTACGAACCCATCACAACGACCAGCGGCAATCTCGTTGGCCTGTGTCCGGCCTGCAATGCGCTGATGTATCGACGCGTCAACTGCGTCAAACTCGACGCCGCGCGCGGAAATCTTGAAGTCAGTCTGGCGGAAGCGCAGCAACACATAGTCGAGAGCAGTAACCCTTCCGTAAACCGTGACTTCACGCGGGAGTGACGAGACATGACGAAACACAATCCAAAAAACGAACGGATCAAGCGGCAGTATCTCGCTTATCTTCGAGAAGCCGAACGGCGTGGCGAGGCCACCGTCGATGCGGTTGCTGCGGCGTTGGCGCGCTTTGAATCCTACAACCGATTCCGCGACTTCAAGACGTTCCACCACGAGCAGGCCATCGCGTTCAAGCGCCATCTGGCCGAACACGACAGCCAGGCAACGGGCGCGCAGTTGAGCAAGGCGACACAGTACGCCATGCTGGCGCACCTCAAGCGGTTCTTTCGCTGGCTGGCCGGGCAGCCGGGTTACAAATCTAGTTTGTGTTATTCCGACGCGGAGTATTTCAACCTGCCGGACAAGGATGGCCGTATCGCCACCGCACGCCGCCTGCGACCCGTGCCGACCTTGGAGCAGATCAGGCACGTCATCGCCACCATGCCGGCGTCGAACGACGTCGAGAAGCGCAACCGCGCGCTAGTCGCTTTCGCGCTGCTGACCGGCGCTCGCGACAGTGCCATTGCCTCGCTGAAACTCAAGCACGTCGATTTGGCGGCAGGCTGTGTGCACCAGGATGCGCGCGACGTGAAGACGAAGAACAGCAAGACCTTCACAACGTTCTTCTTCCCGGTTGGCGACGACATCAGGCAGATCGTGGCTGATTGGGTTGGTTTTCTTCGCCAGGATCGTCTTTGGGGCAACGACGACCCTTTGTTTCCACGGACAAAGGTGTCGGTCGGAGCAAACCGCTGTTTCACGGCTGTCGGGCTGGATCGCGCGCACTGGAGCAACGCCACGCCGATCCGCGACGTCTTCAAGCAGGCATTCGCTGCGGCAGGGCTGCCGTATTTCAATCCGCACAGTTTCCGCAACACGCTGGTCGCGTTAGGCGAGAGGCTGTGTCAGTCGCCGGAAGCCTTCAAGGCGTGGTCGCAGAACCTGGGCCACGAGGGCGTTCTGACGACGTTCCTGAGCTACGGCTCGGTGGCCACGGCGCGGCAAGGGGAGATTATCCACGGCATGTGCAATACGGGATCGGCGTTGCCAGTGGACTGGAAAGCGTTGGTACAGCGGTTGCAACATCCGGACGTTTTGCAGGTGATTTCCGCCGCTAGAGATGGCCGGTGAGACTTCTGTGCTCGGGTCATGGCTTCGCCCAATACTGAAAGAGGTATGTATTGCGCATGCGATGGTTGTGGTCCCGATAGTCGCCAGCACCGGACCGTATCGGCCAGGGACTCGGGCGACTCGCCGCTTCCCGTGAAGGCTCCAACTTCACTTCGGCATGACGCACCATGAAAGCAATGGCTTCCGGGTAGTCAGCCTCATCGAGTATCACCTGGCGTCCCTCCGAATCGTGAAATGTGAACTGTGTGCCATCAAACTCCACGATGAAGCCTCCGAACTCCAAGGCAATCCGATTAGAAGTTGCCTCGCCGCATTGAGGACATTGCTGAACAACGACGCCGTGGCCGGCCTGCCACCAGTTGCACTTCGAGCAAATTTGGTGGAGCTGCCCGCCACGGTAGGGCAAGTGTTCTTTCGGGTTCATACTTGTCTCGAATTGACGGGGTGAGAGCGCAATTTAGAGGTTTGCCGTCGCACAGGCAGAGACAAATCAAGAAAATCCGCGATCAACGTGTTGCATCTGGGGGCATTTTTGGGGGCATGACGAAATTTCCCATTGTGGAAAGTGCAGAAGATCAGGCGCTTGTAAAAAACATTTGCATTCCCCTGGGACGCCATTCCAATAGCACCAGGCACACGCAACACCCTTCAAACCGGCCTCGCGCCGGTTTTTTGTTGTTCGCGCCGTGCAGGATATCCCGGCGTGATATACTCAGCGCAGTGCATTCGCCGGGGCATCGATCATGCAAACCGTCAAAGTGTTCAATCTGGGCAAGGCGCAAGCCGTGCGCATTCCGGTGCGCTACCGCTTCGCCACGAATGAAGTGGAAGTGTTCAAGCGCGGCGACGAGCTGGTGCTGCGCCCGAAGGCGGAAACCGGCGCCGAGCTGTTCGCGCGCATTCGCGCCAAGTATGGACCCATCGATATTGCGCCCGTTTCGCGCGCCAAAGCCGAACCCATCGAACCGCTGGAACTTTAAGCGGTGGCCGCGGCGTACTTGCTGGATACGAACATCATCAGCGCCGTCATGCGTAGTGCACCGCATGTCTTGTTGAGCAGGATCGCCGGCATTGCGTCCGAACGCATGCATATATCCTCGCTGGTATTGGCGGAGCTTGAATTCGGCGCCGAGAAAACTCCGCGACGCGCGAATACGCTCGCGGCAGTGGCCGAATTGACGGCGGGCATGACGCCGGCACCGTTCACGCCCGACGATGCCGCTGCCTATGGCCGCATCCGCGCCGCGCTGGAACGCAAGGGCGCGGGCATCGGCGCGATGGACATGCTGATTGCCGCGCAAGCTGTTGCGCGCGGGCTGGTGCTGGTCAGCGACAACCTGCGCGAGTTCCGCCGCGTGCCGGGGTTGCAGTGCGAGAACTGGCTGCGCTGATCGCTGGCAAGCCTCACGCGCCCGTGTAGCGCCCGCGCGCCTCGCGCGCGCGTCCGAGCGCGACCAGCATGTCGAGCAGCGGCGGCAGGCGTTTTTTCCACGGGCCACGGGCCGAAAAACGCGCGGCGATGTCGTCGATGGATTGCGGCGTTGCGCTGGCGGCGAGCAGGTCGGCGACGACGCGCACCTGGTCGATGGTGTCTTTCGGCCAGGCAGTCGCCTTGGCGTCCTTCGACTTCGCGGCTGCGCCGCTGCGCTCGGGACGAACGGAATCCCTGGCTTGCGCGCCAGTGTCGATTTCCGCCTGCACGGGTTTGGCCTGCGCCTGCGGGTTCTGGAAATCCGGCCGCAGCCAGCGGACTTGTCCGCGCGCTTCCTCGGCGGCGCGCTGCGCGTTGAGCGCGACGAGGCGTTCGAGGATGGCTTCGTCGAAGGCAATTTTTGCCGCTTCGCGCGTTGCGATCAGCGGCGGAAGTTGCAAGACCACGATCGGTTTGGCTTGGCTGCCGTTGGCGATGTGGAGCATCGGCAACAAATCGCTCCAACCGTAGGCATCGAGCACGGCGGCGTCGAGGTCGTCGTGCAACTGGCGCAGCACCGAAACCAGACCCTGTTCGTGGATCGTGCGCTCCTTGGCCGTGAGCGCGTCGCCGCTGCGCAGTTTTTCCAGCACGTTGTACATGCCGGTCAGGGTGAGGTCTGGGTGCGCGGCCTGCTGGCGTTTGCGGTGGGCGTCGAGTTGTTCGGCGAGGTCGCGGATGCGCGCTTGCTGCTCGGGCGTGGGGGCGGGGAAGGGGAATTTGTCAAAGCACTCGGAATGGTTGTATGTCGAATCGTTACCGACTCCAAGCCACCCCCCAGTTTGATTGGCAAATGCTACGTGCACCGCAGAACTAAGTACGCCAAGAATAAAGGCATCCGCAAAGGCTAGAATCAATACCTTCGTCTCTGGTAGGAAACTGGAATCAAGAAATTGGAATGTGCGATGTCGCGCCGTGCGTGAAGTTACGACAAACCGTGACAAGCCCGCGAGCGATGCTCTGAACTTTCCTCTTGGTTCCGCATAGATCCACCATTCGCGGCGATATTTTTCTCGTGGATTATCGTCGCGCTCAGGCTTGACGCGGTCGTGTAGCCACTGAAAAGCATCTGGATATTCGCTACGCAATGTGGCCAATTTCACACCGTATGTGTCGAGGACATACTGCTCGCGCATCGACTGCGTAACATCTCGTCCTGTCACATATCGCCGCAGCATCCTCTCACGCGTTCGATCTGACAAAGAACGAACGTCCTTCGGTTCGACGATGAATCCTTGGCCGGAGAGTTGAACTCCTGGGCATGCAAGCCGCTGATTCGCAATTAAAGTTGATGCCTCTGCAACATCCGCGCCGATTTTCAGATCCGCAAACATCCGCCCGCGGCGCTCACGCAAGTCGACCACGACTTCGCCGTCGTCGCCATCGTGCTCATCGGTCACTTCTTGCAGCACGGCGTTTGCGTCGCCGGCTTGCGCAGCCGTCATCGCAATACGCACCGCTGCGCCATTGGCGGTGTCGACCCACGGGTGATCGGGAATGGCGAACACGAGCGAGAGCGGCGTTTCCATGGCTGCCCCCTTCCGGCCTTCGGCCACCTTCCCCCGCTGCGCAGGGGAAGGAACAGCAAGGGCCATTGCGGCTTCGAGCACACGCCGGTTGAACGTCTGCCGAATCGAATTCGTCGTGATGAATCCAAAGCGTTGCAACGCACCTTGGCGCGCGAGAAGCGCGGCGTGGTGCCACCAGTACATGACGAAATCCGCGGACTCGGGCACGTCGTTCCACGTCGCGCGCAAGGCTTCGACATAGCCGTCGCCAAGCGCGAGGCGCATGCGCTTGTTGCCAATAAACGGCGGATTGCCGACGACGAAATCCGCCTGCGGCCACGCCGCCTTGCGCGGGTTGAGGTAGCGTTCCAACGGCACGCGCGCGGATTCGTCGGGCACGTCTTCGCCGGTGACGGGCGAGGCTTTGTACGTCTTGCCGTCCCAGCGCGTGACCGGCACGCCGCGTTCGTCGGCGACGAATTCGACGCCGTCGTAGGCCAGCACCGCGTCGCGGTTCTCGATGTTGCGGAAGTCGCGCACCACCGGAATCGGCGGATGGACGTTGCCGCGCGTGCGGAAGTGCCATTGCAGGTAGCCGATCCACAGCACCACTTCGGCGATCGCCGCGGCGCGCGGATTCATCTCAATCCCGAGCAGATTGTGCGGATCGACGGTTTCGCCCGCGCTCGCGTCGGCGCGTTCGCCAGAGATGGCCAGATCCGTCTGGCGAAATCCGAATTCATCCAGCGCGTTGAGTACTTCGCCTTCCAGACGCTTCAAGTGTTCCAGCGTCACATACAAGAAGTTTCCCGAACCGCAGGCCGGATCGAGCACGCGCACGTTGCACAGGCGATGATGGAAGGCGCGCAGCGCGGCCACGGCCTCATCATGCTTGCCTTCGGCGGCAAGCGTCAGCGCCGCGGCCTGCGCATCGCTCCATTGCTTGCGCAGCGGTTCGATGATCGTCGGCAGCACCAGGCGCTCGACGTAGGCGCGCGGCGTGTAGTGCGCGCCGAGCTTGTGGCGTTCGTCCGGATCGAGCGCGCGTTCGAGCAGGGTGCCGAAGATCGCCGGCTCGACGGCGTCCCACTGCGCCCTGGCTGCTTCGATGAGCAACGCGATCTGCGCGCGATCCAGCGGCAGGGTGTCGCGGTTCTTGAACAGCTTGCCGTTGAAGCGCAGGACGTCGCAGGCGATGGCGGTGGAGAATCCGCCAGCGTCCATGTCGCACCACAAGCCGTGCAGCATGCGCATGGCCACTTCAGGTTTGTCGGCGTGCTTTTGCAGCAGGTTGAGAAACGCATCCTGCGGCAGCAGGGTCACGTCCTCGGCGAACATGGTGAACAGGCAGCGCATCAGGAATTGCGCCACAGGTTCGGCGCGATGGCCGGCGCGTTCCAGACTCTTGGCCAGTTCCGCGAGTTTGGCGGCGATCTCGCGCGTGACGCGCGCGCTGGCGCGTGCGGGATCGAGCGCGAGCGGGTCGGTCCAAATTTGGCGCAGGCGTTCGCGGATTTTTTCGTCGGCCAGATCCGCCAGCGCGATGCGGTAGCTGCGCGGATCGGGAAACGGCGTGTAGGTGGCGCCGGAGCGCGAGAATTCGGCATACAGCTCGATGCGGTTGCTGACATCCACGACGATCAGGAATGGCGGGCGGCCCTCGGCTGCGGGCAGGGCGCGAGCGTATTGTTCGGCCTGGCTGCGCGCGCGCAGCATGGCATCGTCGAAGCCGCGCGTGTTGGCATTTTGCCGGAGCTTTTTCGCCTCGAGCACAAAGCAGCCGCGCTTGTACAAATCGATGCGGCCCGCCGATTCGCTGCCGTCGCCGTGCACGAAGGTGACCGGGCGCTCGAACATGTAGCGCTGTTCGGCATCCGGATGCGGCGCATCCACGCCAAGCAGGCGGCACAGATCCAGCGCGAAACTCTGCGCGGTGGAAAGCTCCGACGCCGTCACGCCGCTCCACTTGGCGATGAAACGGGCAGCGTCGATGGGTGGGGCGGGCGGGGATGTGTCTGGCATTGCGCGGTCGATCAGGCCGCGAGCTTGAGTTTGGGTTTCAAACCTGCGCGCGCAGCAAGGCGCACGAGCAGGTCGAGGCTGAACGATGTGATTTTGCCGCGCTTGATGTCCGACACGCGCGCTTGCGTCACGCCAAGCACCTTCGCTGCAGCGGCTTGTGTCCCAGCCGTCTTGAGCCAGATTTCCAGGCCGCGCAGCAATTCGGCGCGCATGTGAAGTTCCACGCCGCGAGCAGGCTCGAAGAATGCAGGATCAAGGAAAATACTGCCCTTGGTGATGTGTCCGATGACGGGTTCTTTGTCTTTGTCTTTCGTCTTGCGCATGGTTTACCTCGGTATCAGTTTGTAGCGCTCCTGCGCCTTGCGGATGTCGTGCAGACTGGTGGTCTGCGTTTTTTTCTGGAAAGCGTGCAGTACGTAGACGCCTTCCGGTCGCGTTGCGAGGTAGATCGCGCGAAACACGCCCGCGTCATCACGGATGCGCAACTCGCACACGCCGGGGCCGACGGTGGACAGGGGTTTCCAGTCCGAAGGTTGCCCGCCGCACTGGACCTTGTCCAACTGGTAGCCGGCTTCGTCCTGCGCGGATTCCGGAAAGGTATTCCAGTCCGCCTTGCTGCTGCCCAGCCAGATCAATCCCTTCATGCTTGTATTATGCGTAATCACGCATACAAATGCACGCGCACAAAGTGCCGCGATCACCGCATTGCAAGGCCAGATCGACTTTTTCCCGCCGCCGCGTCAGCATTGGGCCCATGTCTGCTGTCGTGCCCACAGCCGCCGCTTGCCCGCTGGAAGAATCGCTGGCGGTGCAGACATGCGCGCATGCCGGCGAATCGGGATTCCTGTCGCTGCAGGATGGTCGCGGCAGCTTCGTCGCGCGTGCGTTGCTGGCCGACGCGGCGGCGCGCACGCTGGATGTGCAGTACTACATCTGGCGAAACGACCTGTCGGGCATTTTGTTGTTTGACGCGTTGCGCCGCGCGGCCGACCGCGGCGTGCGCGTGCGCCTGCTGCTCGACGACAACAACACCGGTGGCATGGACGCGACGCTGGCCGCGCTCGACAGTCATCCCAACATCCAGGTGCGCCTGTTCAATCCGTTCCGCCAGCGGCGCTGGCGCTGGCTCGGTTACCTCACGGATTTTTCGCGCCTGAACCGGCGCATGCACAACAAGTCGTTCACCGCCGATGGCCATGCGACGATCGTCGGCGGACGCAATATCGGCGACGAATACTTCGATGCCGGCAAGCAGGCGCTGTTCGTCGACCTGGACGTACTCGGCGTTGGTCCCGTCGCCGATGCGGTCGAGCAGGACTTCGATCGCTACTGGAACTGCGCGTCGGCGGTTCCCGCTGCGCGCGTGCTGCCGGCCGCGAGTGCCGATGCGCTGGACGACTTCGCGGCAGCAGCGTCGGCACGTGCGCGCGGGCCCGGCGCGATCGCCTATTTCGATTCGATCCGCCAATCAACATTGTTGCGCGATCTGCTCGGCGCACGCCAGGCGCTGGTATGGTCGTCGGCGCGCCTGGTCAGCGACGATCCCAAAAAGGGCCTGGCGCACGCCAGGGAAAACGACCTGATGGTCGCCAAGCTCGCGCGCATCCTCGGCACCGTCGAACACGGGCTGTGCGTGATTTCGCCGTACTTCGTGCCAACGCGCAGGGGCAACGCATTCATTTGCGACCGCGCGCGCGAAGGCGTGCAGGTGGCGGTGCTGACCAACGCGATGGAAGCCACCGATGTACTGGCCGTGCATTCGGGCTACGCCAAGCGCCGGCATGCGCTGTTGCGCGCGGGCGTGAAGCTCTACGAACTGCGACGCAGCTCGCTGGCGCGGCGCCGCTGGTGGCGGGCGCAGGGCTTCCACGGCAGTTCGGCGTCGAGCCTGCACGCCAAGACGTTTTCGGTGGATCGCCAGCGATTGTTCATTGGCTCGTTCAATTTCGACCAGCGCTCGGTGAGCCTGAACACCGAGATGGGTTTCGTCATCGACAGTGCGGAAATGGCGGCAGCGAGCGCCGACATGTTCCGCAACGCCGTTCCCGAAAACGCCTATGAAGTGCGTCTGCGCGGCCGGCGCCTGGAGTGGATCGAACGCAACGACGCAGCGGTCATCGTGCATCGGCGCGAACCGGGCAGCACGTTCTGGCAGCGCGCCTTCGTCAGGGTGCTGGGGTGGCTGCCGATCGACTGGCTTTTGTGATGGACACGAGAGGCGACGTCCCGGTAAAATCCGCACTCGCCCGTAACCTCGATCCACGGACTGGCCCGTGCCAGCCCGCGGATATTCCTGCATCGGAATTTGGGCGAGCATCCGTGCTCGCGGAGTCTACAAAGCGGTCATCCTTGACCGCATTTTTCAAATGAGCACATGAAACCAGCCATTCTTGCACTCGCCGACGGCAGCATCTTCTGCGGAGACTCCATCGGTGCGGACGGAAAATCCGTTGGCGAGGTGGTGTTCAACACCGCGATGACGGGCTATCAGGAAATTCTCACCGACCCGTCCTACGCGCAACAGATCGTCACGCTGACCTATCCGCACATCGGCAACACCGGTTGCAACGCGGTCGATGAAGAGTCCGGAAAGGTGCAGGCCGCCGGTCTGGTGATCCGCGATCTGCCGCGTCTGGCCAGCAACTGGCGCAGCACGGAAACCTTGCCGGACTACCTGCGTCGCAACGGCATCGTCGCCATCGCGCAGATCGACACGCGCCGGCTCACGCGCATCCTGCGCGAAAGCGGTGCGCAGAACGGTTGCATCATGGCGGGCGAGGGTGCGTCGGCAGAAGCCGCGCTGGCCGCCGCGCGCGCGTTCCCGGGCTTGAACGGCATGGACCTGGCCAAGGTCGTGTGCACGCCGAAAAAGTATACATTCGCCGAGGGCAGCTACGATCTCGACACGTGTGGGTTCGGCAAACCTGCGCGCAAGTACCGCGTCGCCGCCTACGACTTCGGCGTCAAGACCAACATCCTGCGCCTGCTTGCCGACCGCGGTTGCGAAGTGACCGTGCTGCCGGCGCAGACTCCGGCTGCCGAAGCATTGGCACTTAAACCCGATGGCGTGTTCTTGTCCAATGGCCCCGGCGATCCGGCCGCCTGCGACTACGCGATTGCCGCGACGCGCGAGTTCATTGCGAAGAAGATTCCATTGTTCGGCATCTGCCTCGGTCACCAGCTCATGGGCCTGGCGCTTGGTGCGAAGACCTTGAAGATGAAGTTCGGCCACCACGGCGCGAATCATCCCGTGAAGGATCACGACGATGGCCGCGTGCTGGTCACGTCGCAGAACCACGGCTTCGCAGTCGATCCGGCGACTTTGCCGAAGAATGCGCGCGTGACCCACACCTCGTTGTTCGACGGCTCGTTGCAGGGCTTTGCGTTGACCGACGCGCCGGCATTCTGCTTCCAGGGCCACCCGGAAGCCTCGCCCGGTCCGCACGACATCGGCTACCTGTTCGACCGTTTCGCGACACTCATGGACAAGGTCCGCACGCATGCCTAAGCGCACCGACATCAAGAGCGTGCTCATCATCGGCGCCGGCCCGATCGTGATCGGTCAGGCCTGCGAGTTCGACTACTCCGGTGCGCAGGCCTGCAAGGCGCTCAAGCAGGAAGGCTATCGCGTGGTGCTGGTGAACTCGAATCCCGCCACGATCATGACCGACCCGGAAATGGCCGATGCGGTGTACATCGAGCCGATCAATCGCGCCACGCTCGAGCGCATCATCGCGAAGGAAAAACCCGATGCGCTGTTGCCGACGATGGGCGGGCAGACGGCGCTGAACTGCGCGCTCGATCTCGCCGACGCCGGCATCCTGGAAACGTACAACGTCGAACTGATCGGCGCCTCGCGCGAGGCGATCCGCATGGCCGAAGACCGCGAGTTGTTCCGGCGCGCGATGATCGAGATTGGCCTGGAATGTCCCAAGGCCGCGGTCGCCAAAACGTACGAGCAGGCGCTGGACGTGCAGGCCACGGTCGGTTATCCGACCATCATCCGGCCAAGTTTCACGCTCGGCGGATCCGGCGGCGGCATCGCCTACAACCGCGAGGAGTTCGACGAGATCGTCAAGCGCGGGCTGGAACTGTCGCCCGTGCACGAGGTGCTGGTCGAGGAATCCGTGTTGGGCTGGAAAGAGTTCGAGATGGAAGTCGTGCGCGACACCGCCGACAACTGCATCATCGTGTGTTCCATCGAAAACCTCGATCCGATGGGCGTGCACACCGGCGACTCGATCACCGTGGCACCCGCGCAAACGCTCACCGACAAGGAATACCAACGCCTGCGCGATGCGTCCATCGCCGTGCTGCGCAAGATCGGCGTGGATACCGGCGGCTCCAACGTGCAGTTCGGCGTGAATACCGAAAACGGCCGCGTCGTCGTGATCGAGATGAATCCGCGCGTGTCGCGTTCCTCCGCGCTGGCGTCCAAAGCGACTGGATTTCCCATTGCGAAAGTTGCGGCGAAGTTGGCGGTGGGCTACACGCTCGACGAGTTGCGCAACGAGATTACCGGTGGCAAGACGCCGGCGTCGTTCGAGCCGACCATCGACTACGTCGTCACCAAGATTCCGCGTTTCGCGTTCGAGAAATTTCCCGCCGCCGACGCACGCCTGACCACGCAGATGAAGTCGGTGGGCGAGGTGATGGCGATCGGGCGCACCTTCCAGGAGTCGCTGCAGAAAGCGCTGCGGGGCCTGGAAACCGGCAAGGACGGATTGAATCCGGGGCCGCTGGATTTGTCCAATCCGGACGATATCGCCACGCTCAAGCGCGAATTGCGCGAGCCGCGACCGGACCGCATTTTCTATGTCGCCGACGGTTTCCGCGCGGGCTTGTCGCTGGAGGACGTCTTTGCGCTCACGCATATCGATCGCTGGTTCCTCGACCAGATCGCCGAGCTCGTGGAGATCGAGGCGCAGGTGAAATCCGGCGGGCTCGCGGCGCTCGATGCCACGCGCCTGTTCCAGCTCAAGCGCAAGGGTTTCTCCGACGCGCGCCTGTCCGCGTTGCTCAATACCGACGAGGCGGCCGTGCGCAAGCTGCGCCACGCCTTCAAGGTGCACCCCGTGTACAAGCGCGTGGATTCGTGCGCGGCCGAGTTCGCCACCACGACGGCGTACCTGTATTCGACCTACGACGAGGAATGCGAGGCGAATCCGTCGGCGCGCGACAAGATCATGGTGCTCGGCGGCGGACCGAACCGCATCGGCCAGGGCATCGAGTTCGACTACTGTTGCGTGCATGCGGCGCTGGCGCTGCGCGAAGACGGCTTCGAGACCATCATGGTCAACTGCAATCCGGAAACCGTGTCGACCGATTACGACACGTCCGACCGGTTGTACTTCGAGCCACTCACGCTCGAAGACGTGCTCGAGATCATCGCCGTGGAAAAGCCCAAGGGCGTGATCGTCCAATACGGTGGCCAGACGCCGCTGAAGTTGGCGCGCGCGCTCGAGGCCAACGGTGCGCCGGTGATCGGCACGAGTCCGGATAGCATCGACTTGGCCGAAGACCGCGAGCGCTTCCAGCAGATGATCGTCAAGCTCGGCCTGACGCAGCCGCCGAATCGCACCGCGCGCAATCCGGACCAGGCTTTGGCGCTGGCGCGCGAGATCGGCTATCCGCTGGTGGTGCGTCCGAGCTACGTGCTCGGCGGACGCGCCATGGAGGTGGTGCATTCCGACGCCGATCTGAAACGCTACATCACCGATGCCGTGCGCGTTTCCAACGATTCGCCGGTGCTGCTCGATCGCTTCCTCGACAACGCGGTGGAAGTCGACGTGGATGTCGTGGCCGATGCCGCGGGTGCGGTGCTGATCGGCGGCATCATGGAACACATCGAGGAAGCCGGCGTGCATTCGGGCGATTCCTCGTGTTCGCTGCCACCGTATTCGCTCTCGCCCAAGGTGCAGGATGCACTGCGCGAACAGGTTGCGCAGATGGCGCGCGAACTGAAGGTCGTCGGTCTCATGAACACGCAATTCGCAATTCAAGGCGATGCGGGACACGAGCAGATTTTCATACTCGAGGTGAATCCGCGTGCCTCGCGCACGGTGCCGTTCGTGTCCAAGGCGACGGGCGTGCCGCTGGCAAAAATCGCGGCGCGCTGCATGGCCGGCAAGACGCTGGCGGAGCAAGGAGCCACGCGGGAAGTCGTGCCGAAGTACTACGCGGTGAAAGAAGCGATCTTCCCGTTCCTGAAATTCCAGAATGTCGATCCCATCCTCGGACCGGAGATGCGCTCCACCGGCGAAGTGATGGGCGTTGGTCGCAGCTTTGGCGCCGCGTTCGCGCGTGCGCACGAAGGCGCCAGCATCGCCGCGCCAAAACTCGGCAAGGTATTCGTGTCGGTGCGCGATCCGGACAAGGCGCGGCTGCTCCCCGTTGCACGCGACCTCATCAAGCGCGGGTTTTCGCTGGTCGCTACCGCCGGTACATGCGCCTACCTCGTCGACAAGGGACTGGCATGCGAGCGCATCAACAAGGTGCTGGAAGGCCGCCCGCACATCGTCGATGCGATCAAGAACGGCGAGATCGTGTTCATCGTCAATACCACCGAAGGCAAGCAGGCCATCGCCGATTCGTTCTCGATCCGGCGCGAGGCGCTGCAGCAGCGCATCACCTATTCGACCACCATCGCCGGTGCGCGGGCCTTGCTGCATTCGCTGGACTTTCGTGGCGGTGGTGAGGTACACAGCTTGCAGGAATTGCACAAGGAACTGGAGCCTGCGAATTAGCTACTGTGCTCGGCAGCTAGCGCGCCGGCGGTGCTCGGAATCCTCATGTACATTTGAGTACACTCCGGTTCCTGCGCTCCGGCGACGCGCGATCTGCCTTCGCTCGCAACGCCAATTCGCAGGCTCCGAAAACACTGAGAAGAAGTCATGAAGGACAGAGAATGAAACGCGCACCGCTGACCGCCAAGGGCGCCGAGCGCCTGCGCGCCGAAGTCGAACGCCTCAAGTCCATCGAGCGCCCGCGCATCATCGCCGCGATTGCCGAGGCGCGGGCGCACGGTGACCTGAGCGAAAACGCGGAATACCACGCCGCGCGCGAACAGCAAAGCTTCCTCGAGGGCCGCATCAAGGAACTCGAAGCCGGTCTTTCCTACGCCGAAGTCATCGACGTGGCGCGCCTGAATCCGAACGGCAAGGTTGTCTTCGGCGCAACCGTGGAACTGCTCGACGAATCCAGCGACAGCCAGGTCACCTACCAGATCGTCGGCGACCTCGAAGCCGACATCAAGCAGCGCCTGATCGCGGTCAATTCGCCGCTGGCGCGCGCGCTGATCGGCAAGAGCGAAGGCGACAGCTTCGAGTTCCAGGCGCCCAACGGCATGAAGTGCTACGAGATCCTCACCGTCAGCTACAAGGCCTGAGCGCCGGCGCGCATGGCCGCGTTGACGCTGCTCCTGCCTGATCTGGCACGCGTGGAGCGCAGGCCGCCCCTGCCGTTGTGGCTGGCGCGCGGCGATCGCTTGCCGGATTCCGGCGCCGGCCGCGACGTCGCCTTGCGCGAATGTTTCGAATTCATCGGCACCGGCGTACCCGTGGCGGCGTTGACGCACGCGCTCGACGCGGGCGATGACGCTTCGGCGACATGGCTGCGCGCCGATCCGGCGTATGCGATGGTCGATGCGGTGACCGCGCGCCTGATGGCCTGCGGCGACATCGGCCTGTCGCGCGAGGAAAGCGATGAACTGGCGCGTGCGTTGCGCCCGTTGTTTGGCGATGCCGGATTTCCGCTCGATGCGGTGCGGCCGGATCGCTGGTACCTGCGCGGCCCGAGTGAAGCGCGTCTGCCCGCGTTCGCCGATCCGGCGCAGGTGCTTGGCGATGACCTGATGCGGCATCTGCCACGCGGCGACAACGAACGCCAATGGCGCAGCCTGTTCAACGAGGCGCAGGTGATCCTGCACAACCATCCCGTGAATGCACGCAGGGTTGAACGTGGCCAGATTCCCGCGAACAGCCTGTGGTTCTGGGGCGCCGGCAAGCTGCCGGAGTGGGTGCGTACGCGGTTCGGCGCGGTGGCCAGCAGCGATCCTGTCGTCATTGCGCTGGCGAAAGTGGCGAAGGTTTCAGTCGTCGACGCACACGTTGCATTGGCGAAGACCGATGCGGATATTCTCCTCGACACGGCGGCGATTCCCGAAATCAACGCGCGCCGGACTACATCCATTGATCTGAAATTCGGCAGCGGTGAACGCGTTCGCTACCAGCCTTCGCATCGCTGGCGCATCTGGCGGCGGGTGCGTTGATGCAGCCGCGCATCGTACGCCGGGAAGTTCCGGGAATTGACGTTGATTGGCCGGCGCACATCCATGCTGTACTTCGCCGCGTCTTTACCGCGCGCGGCATCATCTCGCCGGATGAAATCGACCATCGCCTTGCAGGACTGTTGCCGCCAACCTTTGCCAGCATGGATCGCGCCTGCGACATACTCGAAGCCGCGATCCGCGACGATGCGCGCATGGTCATCGTCGGCGATTTCGATTGTGACGGCGCCACCGGCACAGCGGTCGCGGTGCGCGGGCTGCGGCTGCTCGGCGCACGCAATGTCCGCTATGCCGTGCCCAATCGCATGCGCCATGGCTATGGATTGAGTCCGGCGATCGTCGAGGAGTTGCTGCCGCGCAAGCCCGATGTGCTGGTCACGGTGGACAATGGCATTGCCGCGCATGCCGGTGTCGCTGCCGCCAAGGCACACGGCATGCGCGTGATCGTGACCGATCATCATTTGCCGGGATCGACGCTGCCGGCTGCGGACGCCATCGTCAATCCGTGCGTATCGGGCGATCAGTTTCCGAGCAAGGCGCTTGCGGGCGTGGGTGTGGTGTTCTATGTGCTGCTCGCGTTGCGCACTCGCATGCGCGAGTCCGGGCAATTTGCAGTCGGCAAAGAACCCGACCTTTCCGTGCTGCTGGACCTGGTTGCGCTCGGCACTGTCGCCGACCTGGTGCCGTTGGATCGAAACAATCGCATCCTCGTCGAGGCCGGTTTGAAGCGAATTCGCGCAGGTCGGGCGTGTGTTGGCATCGCGGCCTTGCTTGCCTGTGGCAAGCGCGACGCCAAGCGTGCGGTCGCCAGCGATCTGGGGTTCGTCGCCGGTCCGCGCCTCAATGCGGCAGGGCGACTGGAGGACATGACGCTCGGCATCGAGTGCCTGCTCACGGACGATACCGCGCGCGCGTTCGCGCTGGCAGAACGGTTGTCCGCAATCAACGCCGAACGCCGCGAATTGCAGGACGGCATGACCGCGCAGGCGCAGGCGTTCGTTGCCGAGTGGATTTCCTCGCGTGGCGACGGCGCGCTGCCACACGGCGTCGTACTGTTCGACCCGGGCTGGCATCAGGGCGTGGTGGGACTGGTGGCATCCCGGCTCAAGGAGACGCTGCATCGCCCGGTGTTTGCGTGTGCCCTGGCGGATCCGCATTCCGCCGAGATCAAGGCGTCGGGCCGATCGATTCCCGGTTTCCACCTGCGCGACGCACTTGCCGAAATCGACGCGCGCCACCCCGGCCTGATTCCGCGCTTCGGCGGGCACGCCATGGCGGCGGGCCTGAGCCTGGATCGTGCCGATCTGGACGCCTTCAGCGCCGCCTTCGATGCGGTCGCGCGGGCACGTCTCGCGCCGGAAATGCTCGAGGCGGTCATGCTGACGGATGGCGAGCTGGATGCCGGCGATTTCACGCTCGATCTCGCGCATCAGCTGCGCTACGCGGGGCCCTGGGGACAGGCGTTTCCCGAGCCGGTGTTCGAGGGCGAGTTCGCCGTCGAATCGTGGAAAGTCGTGGGCGAGCGCCATCTCAAACTGATGTTGCGCCAGCCCGGCTGCAGTGAGCTTTTGGATGCCATCGCTTTCGGTGCCTACGCGGGCGAACCACCGGCGTCGCGCTTGCGTGCCGTGTACGCACTCGACGTCAACGAATGGAACGGCAGGCAGTCGTTGCAGATGCTTGTCCTGCACTTGCAACCATGCGACTGAACGGCGCTTTTGCTAACATTGCACGCCTTCTGCCATTCCCAAGAACATGATCGAGACCAATCCCATCGCCCACCGTATTGCCGACCTGTCTGGCCGACTCGCGTCGTTACGGGGGTATCTTTGACTACGATGCCAAGCGCGAGCGCCTGGAAGAAGTAAGCCGGGAACTCGAAAACCCGAACATCTGGGACAACCCGGAGCGTGCGCAGCAACTGGGCCGCGAACGCGCCCAGCTCGACAAGATCGTCAATGGCATCCGCAACCTGACCGACGGTCTGAGCGGCGCCGACGAGTTGCTGCAACTGGCGGCGGCCGAGAACGACGAAGGCACGGCGCAGGCCGTGTCCGATGACGTGGATTCGCTGGCGGCGAAAGTCGAGGCATTGGAATTCCAGCGCATGTTCTCGGGCAAGATGGATTCGCACAACGCCTTTGTCGACGTGCAGGCCGGCGCCGGTGGCACCGAGGCGCAGGATTGGGCCGAGATGCTGCTGCGCATGTACCTGCGTTGGGCCGAAGCGCGCGGCTGGAAAACCGAACTGCTGGAAGTCTCGGCCGGCGAAGTCGCCGGCATCAAGAGCGCGACGTTTCGCGTCGAAGGAGACTACGCCTACGGCTGGCTCAAGACCGAGATTGGCGTGCATCGACTGGTGCGCAAGTCGCCGTTTGATTCCGACAACCGTCGGCACACGTCATTTTCGTCGATCTTCGTCTCGCCGGAAGTCGACGACGATATCGACATTGAGATCAATCCGGCGGACTTGAAGACCGACGTGTATCGATCCTCCGGCGCGGGCGGCCAGCACGTCAACAAGACCGAATCCGCCGTGCGCATCACGCATGTGCCGAGCGGCATCGTGGTAGCGTGCCAGACCGAGCGCAGCCAGCATGCCAACCGCGACCGCGCGATGAAGATGCTCAAGGCCAAGCTCTACGAGATGGAAGTGCAAAAGCGCAACGCCGAGAAGGACAAGCTCGAAGCGACGAAATCCGACATCGGCTGGGGCAGCCAGATCCGCAACTACGTGCTCGATCAGTCGCGCATCAAGGACCTGCGCACCGGCATCGAGCGCACGGATACGCAAAAGGTGCTCGACGGCGATCTCGACGGATTCATCGAGGCCAGCCTGAAGGCCGGACTCGAAGCGGGCGCCAAGCGCATCGACGCATAACGGGAAAGCGACATGACGCACGACAATCTGCCGCAAGACGAAAGCAAGCCTGACGAAAACAAGCTCATCGCCGAGCGCCGCGAAAAACTACGCGCGCTGCGCGGACAGGGCATCGCGTTCCCGAACGATTTTGCACCGGATGCCTTCGCCGGCGATTTGCAACGCGAGTTCGAGGGCAAGGATGCAGCCGCAATCGAAGCCACCGCACGCCGCGTAAGCGTCGCTGGACGCATGTTGCTCAAGCGCGGGCAGGGCAAGGTCAGCTTCGTGCAGATCCAGGACATGACGGGGCGCATCCAGTTGTTCGTGCAGGCGAATGCGCTGGGCGATACCTACGAGGCATTCAAGGGCTGGGACATCGGCGACATCGTCGGCGCGCAAGGCCTGCTCATGCGCACCAAGACCGGCGAGTTGTCGGTCAAGGTCGAAACCCTGCGCCTGCTGACGAAGGCGCTGCGCCCATTGCCGGACAAGTTCCATGGCTTGGCCGATGTCGAACAACGCTATCGCCAGCGTTACGTGGATTTGATCGTCACGCCAGAATCGCGGCGTGCGTTCGAGCTGCGCTCAAGGGCGATCGGTTTCATCCGCCAATGGATGGAAGCGCCGCCGCGGCGATTCATGGAAGTGGAAACGCCGATGATGCACGTCATCCCCGGCGGCGCCACCGCGCGGCCGTTCAAGACCCATCACAACGCACTGGACATCGACCTGTACCTGCGCGTGGCGCCGGAGCTGTATCTCAAACGCCTCGTGGTTGGCGGCTTCGATCGCGTCTACGAGATCAACCGCAATTTCCGCAACGAAGGCGTGTCGACGCGGCACAATCCCGAATTCACCATGCTCGAGTCGTACCAGGCCTACGCGACCTACAACGAGGTGATGGACCTGACCGAAGGCATGATCCGCGAGACGGCCAAGGCCACGCTCGGCAGGACCGCGCTGACCTGGGAAGGGCGCGACATCGATGTCGGTGCGCCGTTCCGGCGTTGGCGCATGGATGAGGCAGTACTCGAACACAATCCGGAAATCCACCGCGAGGACATCCGCGACGTCGCGGCGATGCGCGCGCACTGCGCGCGCCTGAAGGTGCCGGTCAAGCCCGACTACGGCTGGGGCAAGCTGCTGCTCGCCGTCTTCGAGCACACCGTAGAGCACACGCTGGTGCAGCCGACCTTCATCACTGCGCACCCGACCGAAGTTTCGCCGCTGGCACGCGCCAATGATTCTGATCGGGAAGTGACCGACCGCTTCGAGCTTTTCATCGGCGGCAAGGAAATCGCGAACGGATTTTCCGAATTGAACGATCCGGAAGACCAGGCCGAGCGCTTCCGCGCCCAGGTCGCCGCCAAGGATTCTGGCGACGACGAGGCCATGCACTTCGACGCCGACTACATCCGTGCGCTGGAAGTGGGCATGCCGCCAACCGGCGGGCTGGGCGTGGGCATCGATCGGCTGGTGATGCTGCTCGCCGACGTACCGTCGATCCGTGACGTGCTGCTGTTCCCGTACATGCGGCCGGAAGTCTGAAAAAGCGTCTATCTTTCCGCCGCTTGCCGGACTGTTGTGATAAAGTGTCACAAGTGGCGTCAGGGGCGCCCATGGATCGATTCGTCGGTCCGGATACGCCTGCGATTTTGCGGAGACGCCTGACGTGAACGTACTTATCGTCGACGACCAGCAATCTGCCCGGATGATGGCCCGGGAGGTGATCGAGCAGATCAATCCCATCATCGATGTGACGGACTTCGAAGATCCGATCGAAGCCTTGTCCTGGTCGGATCGCAACAAGGTCGACCTGCTCCTGCTCGATTACCGCATGCCCGGCATGGATGGGCTCGAATTCGCACGCCAATTCCGCTCGACGCTGGGCAAGCGTGACGTTCCCATCGTCCTCATCAGCATTGTCGGCGACGAACCCGTGCGCAATGTCGCGCTCGAATCCGGAGTCATTGACTTCCTGGTCAAGCCGGTCAAGCCGCGCGAACTGGGTGCGCGCTGCCGCAACCTGCTGCGCTTGCGCCAGCAAGGCGAAAGCCTGAAGGATCGCGCGCAATCGCTCGAACGCCAGGTATTCGAGGGGCTGCGTGAAGTCGAAGAGCGCGAACGCGAGATGTTGTACCGCCTTGCGCGTGCGATCGAGTTCCGTGATTTCGGCACCGGCGCGCACCTGGTGCGCATGGCGCGTTTTGCGGGACTGATTGCCGAACGCCTGTGCCTGCCGGAAGAAGACGTGCGCATGCTCGAACTGGCCGCGCCCTTGCATGACATTGGCAAGATCGGCGTGCCCGATGCCATCCTGCTCAAGCGCGCGAACCTGAGCGAGGAGGAAACGGCGGTGATGCGCAAGCACCCGCAGATCGGATACGAAATCCTGCGCGATAGCCAAAGCCGGTTCGTGCAATTGGGCGCAACCGTGGCATTGCGCCATCACGAGCGTTGGGACGGCAGTGGATATCCGGATGGCTTGCGCGGGACGCAAATCCCATTGCCAGCACGCATCGTCGCCGTGGCGGATGCATTCGATGCGCTGATTTCCGAGCGTCCCTACAAGCCGGCCTGGTCGCTCGCGCAAGCCAGCGATTGGCTGCGCCAGCACAGCGGGACACTGTTTGACCCGGCCTGCGTGGAAGCCCTGTTGCGCGACCCAATGTCGGTGGAGCAGATCAGTCGAATCCAGAAAGTGCCATGATGGCTGACGCTCGCGCACTCGCACTTCATTTCTCGCATTTCATTTGATCAAGACAGGGGAGAACGAATGATGGGAACGCTCGATCCCACGCAGGTCGAACCGATGGTGGTCGACTTTCTGAGTGAACGCTTCGAATTGCCGCGCGAACGCCTCGGCAGTCAGACCGCGCTGCGCGACCTTGGTCTGGACTCGATCCTGATGCTCGACGTCATGCTCGACGTGGAAGACCGCCTGGGCATCAAATTGCGCGATTTGTCGATGCCGCCGAATCCGAAGGTTGGCGACATCACGGCGCTCGTCCAGCGCAACCTCGCCGCCGGAGCCTGACTTGCGCGAGCCCCGCGATGTTGTCGTCACCGGCATTGGCGTGCTGTCGCCGATCGGTATCGGTGTGGACGAACTGTTTGGGCATCTGCGCGAGAACCGCTCGGGAATCCGTCTTTGGGAGGCGCCGGAACATGGCATGCGGTTGCCTGCAGGCGTGATTGAGCGCGATTTTGCCGGCGAGTTCAGCAAACTCGAACTGCCGTACCTGGATCGTTGCAGCCAGTTGGCGGTACTGGCCGCGCGACAGGCAACCGAAGACGCCGGGATGCAAACGTTCGACCACCTCGGGCGGCGTGCCGGACTGTATTACGGCTCGGTCAGGGGAGGAGTGAAGACCGAACACGATTGGGTGCTTCAGTTCTTCAACGAACACAAACCGTATGCGCGGCCTTACACCCTGATGGCCTGCATGTTGAATGCGCCCGCCGCGCACGTCTCGATTCGCCACCAGATACTTGGCCCTGTGAATACGCACAGCAGCGCCTGTACGTCGTCGGGCGCGGCCATTGGTGATGCGTTTCGATCGATCAGGGATGGCTACATCGATGTCGCACTGGCTGGCGGTGCGGAGTCGGCCTTGACGCCGGCTTTCCTGGCTTGCTGGGGCGGACTGCGTGCACTGGCGGGAGTGGATCCCACGGACGTCAGCCGCAGTTGTCGGCCGTTTTCGAAGGATCGCACCGGCCTCGTGCTTTCCGAAGGGTCGGTATTCCTGGTGCTCGAGAGCCGTGCGCATGCCCTCGCGCGCGGAGCCAAGATCTATTGCCGGATCGGCGGTTACGGCATTGCCTCGGATGGCTACCACATCGGCTCGCCAAAGACCGAAGGGCAGGTCGCCGCGCTGCATGCCGCGTTGGCGGACGCTGGCCTGGATGCCGAGGACATCGACTATCTGAATGCGCACGCCACGGCGACGGCGGGTGGCGACCCGGTGGAAGCGCAAGCGATCCGTACGGTTTTCGAACGCGTTCCGGTGAGCTCGACCAAGGCCATACACGGGCATCTGCTGGGTGCCGCCAGCGCGATCGAAATGACGATTGCGATTCTTGCGATAGACCGCTCGTTCATTCCGGCGACGGCGTTCTTGGAAGAGGTGGACCCGGCCTGCGATTTGAATCATGTCGCCAAGATGCCGTTGTTTGATCGACGCGTGCGCCACGCGATGTCACTGTCGGCAGGTTTTGGCGGCACAAATGTTGCTTTGATCGTTTCCGATTGTCCGGACTTACGGCGAAAAGCCTGAATCACTCCTGATCTGATGTATACAATGCGGTCGCCACATCGTCGTGGCAGCGCATTGGAGTACCAGATCATGGCCGCCGTCGAACTTGTCCCGTTGTTCCAGTCATCCCGGGTTACGCCGAGTTTTCGCAATCGTCCACACAATACGCTCTGGGTGACGATGGAGCGGGCGGGCCAGGGCGCGGTGCAGAATTTTTCTCGCGAGCTATTGCACGATCTGGGTGCGCTGTACCACCGCGTCCGCGATGGCGGGATGACCTGGCCATGCGCCGGGCTGCCGCAATCGGTCGACTACTTTGTCCTCAAGTCCGCAGATCCGGAATATTTCAGCCTGGGCGGAGACCTTGCGCACTTCCGCGAATGCATTCGCCGTGGCGATCGCAATGGTCTGCGCGACTATTCCCGACAGTGTGCAGACATGGTTTACGACTGGGCTGAACAGTCCAACCGCGCGACAACGACGATCGCCTTGATCCAGGGCCGGGCATTGGGTGGCGGATTCGAAACTGCCCTGGCGTCGGATTATCTGATTGCCGAAGAGCACAGCGAATTCGGCTTTCCGGAAATCCTGTTCGGACTCTTCCCGTGCACCGGCGGCATGAGCCTGCTGGCGCGTCGCGTCGGTGTGTGGCAGGCCGAGCGGATGATGAGCAATGGCAAGATCTATTCAGCGGCCGAGTTGCTGCAAATGGGCGTCGTCGACGAGGTCTGTCCCAAGGGGCAGGGCACACTGGCAGTGGAAAAGTTCATCGTCAGCCATGGCAAGCACGCCCCCGCGCGCAGGGCGCTGCAACGCGCGCGAGCGCGCCTGGCACCGCTGGATCGCGCCGAGTTGCACACGGTCGTCGAGGAATGGGTCGACATGGCGCTGGCGTTGGGCGAAACCGACCTGCGCGTAATGGACATGCTAATCCAGATGCAGCGTGCCCGTATTGCCGCTTGAGTTCGCGGTGCCGGCACTGACAAGCCGGCGCAGTGCAGTCACGGTGAGGTCGGCGCACTCGCGCAGATCGGCGGCAAGACGGTCGCCGGAGGACTCCAACTCGTCGCTCGGCATCTGCAACAGCGCGCCGGCCAGGTTGGAAAGGCGAATGGCGCCGACGTTTGCGCACACGCCCTTCAGCGCATGCGCAACACTTGGCACGACGGCCAGGCTGCGGTTGGCGAACGCATCGTCGAGCTGCTTGCAGGCGCGGGTGATGTCGACCTCGGCTTGCGCGAGGAGTTTGCGGAAGAATGCCGGTGCGCTACCCATGTTGCGCAGCTCGTCCAGGACGGTTTCATCGAGTGGACTGACTGGCACGACGCGCAATGCCGGGCGCTCCAATCGCGTGACTTCCGCGCTCGTGGCTGCGGCGGCGGTTGGCAACACGGGCATTGTCGCCTGCATGGGTGCCGTTCCCGGAAGCGGCAGGCGGGCAAGCGCTTCGCGCAGCTTCGCCCGGTTCAGTGGCTTGTGCACGACGCCGGCTGCGCCGGCTTCCATCAGGCGCGCGGCAGTCTGTGCGGTTGCATCGGCGGTGAGGAAAATCGCGGGAGCGGGTTGCGGGCGCCCGAAACGATAGGTGCGCAGGACCTGCGTGCCGTCCATGTCGCCGAGGTTGTAGTCCAGCAGCAGGACATCGAAGGATTCGCGCGCCAGCAGTTCCAGTGCAGCGATGCCGCTGTCGCACACACGCACGGCATGGTGGTCCAGGGTCAGCAGTTCCTCTATCAGGGCGGCGCTGGTGCGATTGTCTTCCACGAGCAGTACGCGGCGAGGCGCTGACACACTGCCCGCGACAGCGGTGCCCTCATCCGTGGCCAACATGCCATTGCGATCAAGCTCGAGATCAAACCAGAAACGGCTGCCATGGCCGGGCGAACTCTCGTAGCACAGGGCGCTGCCCATGGCCTCGATGATGTGCTTGGTCAGGCTCAGTCCCAAGCCGGTCCCGCCAAAGCGCAGGTGGCTGCTCTCGTGGGCCTGGGTGAATGGCTGGAACATTTCCGGTTGGAAGCTTTCGGGGATACCGATGCCGGTATCCTTGACCTCGAAGCGCAGGCGGTAACGATCCGGCTGTTCATCGAGGATTTCGATGCTGATTCGCACCTCTCCCTTTTCGGTGAACTTGATCGCGTTGCCGGCCAGATTGAACAAGACGCGATTGAGATGATGTGCGTCGGCATTGACGCGCGACGTCAGTGCGGCGTCGATGGTGGAGCGGAGGACCAGGTTCTTCCTGCGTGCCATGGGCTCGAACGTGCGGCGCAAGCCATCCAGCGATTCGCGCAAATCCATCGGCGATGGCGCCAGGCGCAGGCCCGTGCTTTCGTACTTCGCCTGGTCGAGCAGGTCGTTGATTTCCCCGAGCAGGTTGTCCGATAGCGACAGAATCGTATCGGCGCGGCGCTGCACGCGGCGATCATTGCCATCCAGCGCCAGCAATTCGGCAGTCGCCATGATGCCGGTGAGGGGCGTGCGCAATTCGTGGCTGACCTTGGCGAGCAGTTCGGACTTGGCCCGGCTTTGTTGTTCGGCGTGCTCACGTGCGCGGCGCAAGGTTTCTATCAACGCGCCAGCGTAAATCGGTACGACGACCAGCGGTACGAGCAACGCAATCCAAACGACAACATGTTCTTGCCAGTATGGTGTTGTTGCTAGGATCAGGATGAAGGCGCATACCGACGTGAACTGCGACAAGTACATCAACCGGCGCCCGGTGCGGAAGCCGAAACCGAGCGTTGTGAACAGGTAGAATCCTGCAATCAATATCCCGAACTTTCCGCTGAAAATAATCCATATCGTCAGCATCAGCGGGTCACTGATCGCCGTTGCGACCAGCATGCGGCGGAGGTTCGCCACGCCGCTGTAGCGATGCATCACGATAGGTGAAAGCGCATAAGCGGCATACGCCACGGCCAGGTAGGCGAACCGAACGGGCACGGTCCCGGACTGCATCCAAAGTGCCAGGATTTCGGTGGAGACAACGATCAGCACGAACGCGGCACGCAGTTTTGCCTGTGCCATCAGGATGCTGCGCAGCCCGGCGGCCGACTTGTCTGCGACGCCTTGGACGAAATCGAACTTCATGGGGAGGTAGCCTGACCCAAGTTCTCGGCGGCGAGGATCGTACCGCAGTTGACCATTGCACGAGTGAAAGCCGCCCGTCCGCTATCGATCGCGGGCGATTGAACGGTGCGGCCGGTATTCACGGCGTTGAAAGGGTCCTCAGCCATGGTATTTAACCAGCAAGAATGGGACCAACGGCCGAATATCAGGGTATTCCCGATCTTGGATCCTTCGGTTTCCAGCAAAGTTTGCAAAAATGATGCAAAATCATGGCAAGCAAATTGCATGGAAATGGTCAAGAACTGACAAGGTTCACTTGGCATGGGGCACATGGGCGACAGCATGATGAACGATGGGGCATTCCGACATGCGCGCATGCCGCTGCGATCGGCAGCAATGCTTATCCGCGGCGCGGAGGCGTGGCCGACTGAAATCGCCGATATCTCTGCAACCGGCGTGCTGCTTGCGCGGCCTGCCGACTGGCAGGGCAGGTTGGGTGACCTTTACGCGCTGGACATGATCGTCGGCGACGAGCTCAACATCCACGTCGAGGCGACTCTGGCACGCATGACGCGACAGCACCTGGGCTTTGCGTACGCGCGCATTCCGCCGGAAAAGGAAGTGCCGCTATGGAACCTGCTCGGCGGCTTTGCGGACAAACTCGAACCGTTCGACGATTGAGCCTCAGGCGTGGCCTGGCGGCGAATCGCGCAGCTCCCGGCGCAGGATCTTGCCGACATTGGACTTGGGCAAGGCCTCGCGGAATTCGATGACCTTGGGCAACTTGTAGCCGGTCAGGTTTTCCTTGCAGAAGGCGCGCACCGTTTCGGCGCTCAGGTTCGGATCCTTGCGCACCACGACGATCTTCACGGCTTCGCCGGATTTTTCGTCCGGAATGCCGACGGCGGCGGCTTCCAGCACGCCCGGGCATTGCGCGACCACATCCTCGATTTCATTCGGATAGACGTTGAATCCTGACACCAGGATCATGTCCTTCTTGCGATCGACGATGAAAAAATAGCCCTTGTCATCCATGCGCGCGACGTCGCCGGTATGCAACCAACCGTCGGCGCCGAGAACCTGCGCAGTCTCGTCGGCGCGCTGCCAGTAGCCCTTCATGACCTGCGGCCCGCGCACGCAAAGCTCGCCGGCCTGGCCGGTGGGCAGCAGGTTGCCGTCGTCGTCGCGGACGGTCACGTCGGTCGAGGGTATCGGCAGGCCGATGGATCCGTTGTATTCGGCCAGGTCCAGCGGATTCATGCAGGCGGCCGGTGATGTTTCGGTGAGGCCGTAAGCTTCGACCAGGGTCACGCCGGTGACCTTCTTCCAGCGTTCGGCGACGGCGCGTTGTACGGCCGTACCGCCGCCAAGCGACAGATGCATGGCGGAGAAATCGACCTTGTCGAATCCGGGCGTGTTGAGCAGGCCGTTGAACAACGTGTTGACGCCAGTGATGGCGGTCATGCGGATGCCACGCAGGATCTTCACGAAGCCGGGCATGTCGCGGGGATTGGTGACCAGATGGTTCAAGCCCCCGAACTTCATGAACACCAGGCAGTTCGCGGTCAGCGCGAAGATGTGATACAGCGGGATCGCGGTGACGATGACTTCCTCGCCTTCGCGTACCTTGACGCCGATCCAGGCCGATGCCTGCTGCATGTTGGCAACGAGGTTGCCGTGGGCAAGCATCGCACCCTTGGCCACCCCGGTCGTGCCGCCGGTGTATTGCAGGAAGGCGATGTCGTCGTGGCCGATGTCGACCTTTGGCGGCGCCATGCGCGCACCGCGCGCCAGTGCAGCCTTGAAGCGCACGGCGTGGTCGATGCGGAATGCGGGGACGAGCTTCTTGACGTGCTTGAGCACGAAGTTGACGAGCATGGACTTGGGTGCCGCGAGTAGATCGCCGATGCCCGTGGTGATGACATGCTGGACGGGCGTGTCGTGCAAGACCTCGGCGAGCGTGGCGGCGAAGTTGTCCAGCACCACGATCGCGCTGACCCCGGCATCGTGCAGTTGATGGCGCAGTTCGCGCGCGGTGTACAGGGGATTGGTATTGACGACGGTCAGGCCGGCGCGCAACACGCCGAAAATCGCCACCGGGTATTGCAGGACATTGGGCAACATGATCGCGACGCGGTCGCCGCGCGCGAGCTTGAGGTCGTTGAGCAGGTAGGACGCGAAATGGCGACTGAGGCGGTCAACCTGCGCATAGGTGAGGGTGCGACCCATGTTTGCGAATGCCGGGCGATGCGCAAAGCGATCGCAGGCGATTTCCAGCACGTGTGCGATGGACCGGTACTGGTCGATATCGATCTTGGCCGGAACCCCGGGCGGATAGTTGGCCAGCCAGGGCCTTTCGATATCGCTCATGGTGTGCTGCTTCCCCAACCTGTCAGGTCTCCGATTTCAACACAGCCAAGGAAAGCCCGGCAAGCTGCATTGCGGCGCAACCTGCCAAGGTGCAGCATGGGCGCCATGAAATGGATCGCGATCATCGCGGTTGTACTTTTGCTTGGCGCCTGCCATCGCACGCCCGACGAGCAGCGCATCCGCGCGGCAATGGCGGCGATGCAGGCGGCGGTCGAAGCGCGCGAGCCGCGCGAGTTCATGCGCCGGACAAGCACCGACTTCACGGGCAACGACGGTCAGGTCGATCGCGATGGCCTGCATGACCTGCTGCGCGTGCAGGTACTGCGCAATGAATCGATCGGCGTCACGCTCGGGCCGATCGATGTGGATGTGCAAGGCGATCGTGCGACCGTGCGCGCGACCGCGACCCTGACTGGCGGCTCGGGCGGATGGTTGCCCGAGCACGGCGCCGTGTATGCGATCGTCAGCGGCTGGAAGCGCGAGGGCAGCGAGTGGTTGTGCTACAACGCCACGTGGCAGCGGAGGTTGTAGTCAGGCCGCCTTGGTCGCACCAGCGAGCTGACGCAGTACATAGGGAAGTATTCCGCCGTGCCGGTAGTACTCGATTTCCTTGGGCGTGAGCAGCAGCACCCTGGCCTTGAACTTCTTTTCGCCGGCGGCGCCCTTGGCGGTGATGTCGACTTCCTTCGCCTGCGCATCGGCGAGACCGGCAATGTCGAACACCTCGTCACCCTTGAGACCCAGCGACTGCGCGTTTTCGCCGTCGCGGAACTGCAATGGCAGCACGCCCATGCCGACAAGATTGGAGCGATGGATGCGCTCGAAGCTCTCGGCGATGACGGCCTTGACGCCCAGCAGCAGCGTGCCCTTGGCCGCCCAGTCGCGCGATGAACCGGTGCCGTATTCCTTGCCGGCGACGACGATCAGCGGCACGCCATCCTTCTTGTACATCATCGCGGCGTCGTAGATCGGCAACTTCTGTTTGTCCGGGAAGTGCAGGGTATCGCCGCCTTCCTCGCCGCCGAGCATCAGGTTCTTGATGCGGATGTTGGCGAAGGTGCCGCGCACCATCACGTCGTCATTGCCGCGACGCGAACCATAGGAATTGAAATCCGCCTTGGTAACGCCGCGACCCTGCAGGAACTGGCCGGCGGGCGAGGTGGCCTTGATGTTGCCGGCCGGGGAAATATGGTCGGTCGTGATCGAATCGCCGAACAGGCCCAGGCAGCGCGCGCCGCGGATGTCGGCGACGCGCGACGGCTGCATGGTCATGCCGTCGAAGTAGGGCGGGTTCTTGATGTAGGTGGACTTCGCATCCCAGCCGTAGCGTTCGCCCTGCGGGGCGTCGATGCCGTTCCAGCGCGCGTCGCCCTTGAACACGTCGGCATAGTTGTGGCGGAACATTTCCGGGCCGATGGTGCGCGCGACGAGGTCGCCGATTTCCTTGTTCGACGGCCAGATGTCCGCAAGGTACACCGGCTTGCCGTCGCTGCCCTTGCCCAGCGGTTCCTTCGACAGGTCGATGTCGATGGTGCCGGCGATGGCGAAGGCGACGACCAGCGGCGGCGAAGCGAGGTAGTTCATCTTCACTTCGGAATGGATGCGGCCTTCGAAGTTGCGGTTGCCGGAGAGAACCGATGCCACCGCGTAGTCGTTGTCGATGATGCGCTTGCTGATGTCCTCGGGCAGCGGGCCGGAGTTGCCGATGCAGGTGGTGCAGCCGTAGCCGACGAGGAAGAAGCCCATGTCCTGCAGGTCCTTCATCAGGCCGGTCTTGTCCAGGTAGTCGGTGACGACCTTCGATCCCGGCGCCAGCGAGGTCTTGACCCAGGGCTTGGGCTTGAGACCGCGTGCAGCCGCATTGCGCGCCAGCAAGCCTGCGCCGATCATCACCGCAGGATTGGAGGTATTGGTGCACGAGGTGATCGCCGCGATCACCACCGAGCCATCGCCGAGGTCGCAATGGCCTTCGTCGGGGCACACGGGGGGCGAGGCCTCGACCTGGCTGGCCGCGGTGCCAACCGCCGTGCTGCCGCCTTCGCCCATGAAGCGGGCTTTGGCCTTTTCCGACATGCCGTTGCCGAGCGCCTGCATGGCGCCCTTGTAGCTCTCGCGCATGCCGGACAGCAGCACGCGGTCCTGCGGACGCTTGGGCCCGGCCAGCGACGGCTTGACCTGCGCCATGTCCAGTTCCAGCGTCGAGGAATACTCCGGATGCGGCGAATCCGGTGCATGCCACAGGCCCTGCGCCTTGGCATACGCTTCGACGAGGCCGATCTGCGCTTCGTCGCGGCCGGACAAGCGCAGGTAATTCAATGCCTCGGCATCGATCGGGAAGATGCCGCAGGTCGCGCCGTATTCCGGCGCCATGTTGCCGATGGTGGCGCGATCGGCCAGCGGCAAATGCTGCAGGCCATCGCCGAAGAACTCGACGAACTTGCCGACCACGCCATGCTTGCGCAGCATCTGGGTAACGGTGAGCACCAGGTCCGTTGCGGTCGCGCCTTCCGGCAATTTGCCGGTGAGCTTGAAGCCGACGACTTGCGGAATCAGCATGGACGATGCCTGACCCAACATCGCCGCTTCCGCCTCGATGCCGCCCACGCCCCAGCCGAGCACGCCCAGGCCGTTGACCATCGTGGTGTGCGAATCGGTGCCGAACAGCGTGTCGGGATACGCCCACGCCACGCCATCGATATCGCGCGTCATGACCACGCGCGAGAGGAATTCCAGATTGACCTGGTGCACGATGCCGGTGCGCGGCGGCACTACCTTGAAGTTGTCGAGCGCATTCTGGCCCCAGCGCAGGAAGGCGTAACGCTCCTTGTTGCGGTCGAACTCGATCTTGACGTTCAGATCCAACGCGTCGGATTTTCCAAATACGTCCACCTGCACGGAATGATCGATCACAAGTTCCGACGGAATCAGCGGATTGATCCTTTTCGCATCGCCGCCCAGTCGCACGATCGCATCGCGCATCGCGGCGAAATCGACCACACACGGAACCCCGGTAAAGTCTTGCAGGACAACCCGAGCCGGCATAAAGGCGATTTCGGTGTCGGGTTCCTTCTTCGCGTCCCAGTTGGCGACCGCCTCGATTTCCTTCGCCGTGACGTTGACGCCGTCCTCATGCCGCAACAGGTTCTCGAGCAGGATCTTCATCGAATAGGGCAGGCGCGCCAGGTTGAAGCGCTGGCCGAGCTTGGCGAGGCTGGCGATGGTGTAGTGCTTGCCGCCCGCTTGCAGCGTGGTGCGGGTCGAGAAGGAATCGGTCATGACGGGCTCCTTGCGGTGATAGGCGACGCGTACAGGGTCGCCGCAGGTAGCCTGCAATTATACGCCAGTTCGTTTTTCCCGGCCGCCTGGGTGACGCTCAGAATCGCTGCCGGTAGCTGGCGTAGAAGAAGCGGCCCGGGATGTCGTAGTCGGGGAAAAAACTATTGGCCTGCGAGTATGACCAGGCATGAGGCGGATTGCGATCGAAGGCGTTGCGCACACCTAGCGTGAAACGACCCTGCCATGGCAGGGCCAAGCCGCCCTCGAGATCGATGTAGGTTACGGCACCAACGCGGTTGGTTGCGTCGTCTTCCGTGCGACCTGGGCCAGAGCACCGTGCATACAGGGACGGATCACCAACTACGTCGGCGATATGGATGACGTTGCTGCAATCTTCCTGGATCGGCGAGAAGTAACGAGCCGCAATGGATGCATTCCATTCACCACGCTGCCACGCCAGCGAAGCAACCGACCGCATCCTCCAGATCACGCCATAGACATCGTTGTTGGTGCCAGCGACATTGCCTTGGGCGAGCGTACCGTCGGGCAGTGCCGCGCCGCGCGCCGGTTTGCCGATTTCACCCCAGTAATCAACATACGCGTTTTCCCAGCGCAGCGAAAAGTTACCGGCGCGGGTGGCCTGTTTCCAGGACACTGCGAAATCCCAGCCTTCGGTCTGGATGCCGCCGGGCAGGTTTTCGTTGATCGCTTGCACGTGGACGATGGAGCCGTCGTCGCCGCGCTCGATATGCGCACAGGCGGCAGGATCATTGTCCCTATAGCAGGTATCGATGAAGTATTGCGCTCCCGGATTGCCGATTGCATTGCGGATCTTGATGCGATACCAGTCCGCGCTGATGTCCAGTCCGTCCAGCCAATGCGGACTGAAGACCATGCCTGCGGTCAGCGAACGCGATGTTTCCGGCCGCAAGGCCGGATTGCTGCCCGATCCGACGACGGTACTACCGCCGGTAAATGCGTCCGCGGGAACACCATGGGCGAGACAATTGGCGGCGACCGCCGGCGGCGGTGTGTAACCGTCCTGGATTTCGCAGAGGTCGTTAACGTCCCCGGGGCCGTTTTCGGTTCCACCAAACGACTCGAAAATGCTCGGTGCGCGCAGGCCTTCAGCCCAGGTCGAACGCACAAGTACGTCCTCGGCCGGTTTCCAACGCAGCCCGATGCGTGAATTGTCGGTGCTGCCAAACAAGGAATAGTCCGACCAACGCGTCGCCAGATTCACATCGAGTGCATTGGCCAGCAACCTGTCGCGCAACACAGGCACATCAAATTCGAAGAAAGCTTCATTGACCGAATAGGCGCCATGGGTTGGCCCGTAGGTCACGCCGGTGCCATTCGCGCGACCGGAGGCAATGAGCAGATCCGGTTCGACGCTGCCGCGTTCGATGCGGCGTTGCAGGCCGCTGGCGAAGCCGAGATCGCCGCCAGGTAGTTCAGCCAGCGTCGCCGAGGTCGTGAATTCCAGTGCGTCGGAACGCGCGCGCTTGTGGCTATTCACATCAGCATCGACGTAGTCGATCATTGCCTGCGTGAATCGGCTAGGGCCGGTGAATAGGTCCAGTGGCACGCAGCCGGCGATGACGTTGTCTGGTGTTCCGCAATGCGCGGCACCCGAGGCATCGCGGAACGATGGGCCAACCGCCAACATCAGTTTCGCGTCGTCGGCATAGGGGCCGGAGAATTCGCTTTGCGCGGCGCGCGTTTGCGTGACGTCGGCATTCCAGGCCCAGTTGCGCCCGAATGCGTCAATCAGGCCGTCGAAACCCAAATGCAAGCGCGTTGTGTCGACTTTCTGTTCGAATCGTCGCGGCATCCAATCCGGCCAGCGCGTCTGTACCCTGACCACCGGCATGCCGAACGGGTTGTAGATGCTTTGTGCCGACACGCCGAATGCGTCCGCGGTGCCGGCGTATGCGATTGGAGAGAATATGATGACTGGCGGCGCCACCTGCTGCGCGGAAATCCGCTGGTTGAACAGCGCATCCGCATGGAAAGCAAGCACCGGCGAGAGCGTCCAGTAGAATTGTCCGAAACCGGCGCGGCGCTGCTGGGGCGTCTGCAGGTAGTTGTACGGCGCGAAATTGTAGGTGTTGTCTGTGGCGTTGCTGTAGGGTTTGAAATCGTTCGCTGAGGTGCCAGGCCGGCCAGGTATTAGAACCATTCGCTGGGGACCTTGCCCCGGACTGGGAAGAAAAAATAGCCCATATTGGCTGGATGAAGATCCTGTCGCGTCAAGCGGCAGGCCATACGCGGGGACCGAAGAAATCGTGCGTGCGCCAGCCATGATCGGAGCCTCCTTGCCGAACTCCAGGCCGAATGAGGCATACCATTTTTCACCAGCGCGGCCAAAGCTGAAATCGACGTGCCGATTGAGGCCGTCGCCGTGGTCGGTCTGGCCTGTGTACATGCCCAGATCGGCGCCAATGAATTTCCTGCGCGTAATGATGTTGATCACGCCGCCAATGGCGTCCGATCCGTAGATTGCGGAGGCGCCATCCTTGAGCACCTCGATGCGCTCGACCAATGCGAGCGGAATTGCCGACAGGTCCACCGCACCGTCGACCGCTGAAACGAAACGCTGCCCGTCGACCAGGACCAGAGTACGATTCGAGCCGAGGCTGCGCAGGTTGACGCGAAGTTCTCCGGTGCCGGAGGTGCGCACGCTGTTGTTGACGTTGCGGTTCAACGTTTGCCCATTGGCGATGATCAGCGATTGCACGATGTCGGCGACGCCGGTAAGCCCCGTGCGCAACAGATCGGCGCGATCAAGCACAACCAGCGGATGCTCGGTCTCGGTGTCAACGCCACGAATATGCGTGCCGGTCACTGCAACGGTTTCCAGCGTCACCGGTTGCGCGGTTGGTGGCATTGGCGAAGCTGCGTCTTGCGCCCGGACCGCGCAGGCCAATGGAAGGCTAAGTGCGATGATCAAGTGGCGGCTTGATTGCCTCATGGCGATTTTCCTTCTGAGCGTGCGTCTGCTGCGGTGCGTTCCAGCGTGGCCGCGTACAGCAACGGCGCTTCCATCGGGCCTTGGGGAGCATCGAAGCGCAGGCCGCGAATCGGGCCAACCGACGCTGGCACATCCAGGGTTACGGCGTAGGTCGCTGAAACAGGATCGTCGGCAAGTCCATTGCGGATGTGCGCGCTGGGGATGCCGACGAAGGCAATGCGTGCTGTCGATGCAGCCCGATTGGGGTTGCCGTCGGTGACGACGTCGCGCAAAGTGCGGATTTCCAGCGCCGTCTCGCGCCCATCCGCACCGATCAGCACGACGCGCGCGAACGTGCGTGGCGGTATGCCGTGCTCCATCGGCGTGTGCATGAAAGCGAGCACGTGAACGCGGCGCGCAATGATGCCTGCCACCGGGACGACCGCGCTGCGGTGAAGTTCCGGGCCCAGTGAGGTTGCGGTACCACCCGCGCTGAGTTGCACACCGCCGTCCACCCGGTAGTCCACTCCGAGGAACCGCTGTGGCCCTGGCGCGAGCGTGGGCTGGTCGCCGCGTCCGAAAGGTTCTGGCCAGGCCATTCCGACAAGCGGGATGTTGATGGCCCTGCGCAGGTCGAGCGTCACGAAGCGGGCGTCTTCCTGCGCATCTGCTGCCGCCGGAAAGACAATCGGTGCCACGGGTGCATTGCTTTCGAGCGGTCGACTTGCGCTGCTGTGCAGACTCTCCCGCACCGCTGCGATGTCGGCGTCCGCTAAAGACTGCCTTGCTTGCGGATCGAGCACGCGCACGAGCCGCCCCAGTGCGGCCGAATCCATGTCGGTACGGGGCAGATCCAGGAACAGCCAGCGCCCGTTGATCGTGCGCGCGAGCAGGCGCATGCCGTCCGGCGCGAACGCCAGCTTTGCGATCGCATCATCGCCCGCCATGATCGGTCCGCCCAGTGCTGCGGACAAGCGCCGGCCCTGGCGCGCGTCGATCAGATGCACCGCATTGCGCGTGGCGAATGCCGCGCGCGCACCATCGGCGCTGAGGGCGAACGTGTGCATGGAATTTGCGATGGGTTCGCCAAGCGCCGCTTCGCGCTCGCCATCAGGCCCAACCAGGACAAGTGCGCTATTTCCACCGCGGTGTATCGCCACGCCACCATTGCTGCGGGCCTTCAACACGACATCTTCGTGGGCTTCCGGCAATGCGGTGACGGCGATCTTGCGGCAGGCATCGAGGTCCCAACGTTGCAGCAGGAGCTGCGCGCCTTGCCCGGTCGTGAACCATGCGCTTAGTCCATCTGCGGCCATGGCAAAGCTGCCCCAGGATTCGCCCAATTCCGGCGTGCACGATGCGGACCCATTCTCGAGCCGAATTCGCTGCAAGCCCGTCGGCACGTGCGTCGCGCTGTTCCATGTGGCGGCCAGCGCGTAGCGCGCCTGCGCGTCAATGCGCAAGTCGGTGAGTGCGTCGCTGTGGAATGCGCTGAGCAGCGTGCCATGGTCCAGATCGACGCGCTGGATCAGCTCACGGCGTGTGTCACCCTCGTAGTCATTCGTGGTCAGGACCAGGACGGGCGCGGATTGCGCGAACAGCGCGCGCTGCGGCGTCTGCGGCAATACGATCGGCGAACCACGCAGTCGCCAGGTGTCAGTGTCGATGACGCGCACGGTGCGCCCGGCGATGGTGACAAGGCGGCGGCCATCGGGTGACAGGTCGGCGAAACGCAGCGGTTCGGGATGGCGCAACGGCGGTGAAAGTGGCTTGTCATGAACCGGATCGACGATGCGCGCCGTGTTGCCGTCGACGGCGACCACGCGGTTGCCATCAAAAGTTTGTACGTCTGGCGCGAGCGGCGCGGCGCGGACATCAAGGACGGGCGAAGGCGACGGTTGCCAGACCTCGACGAGTCCGTCCACGGCGCCCATCACGAGACGGGATGCGCGGTGTGACACATCGAACGCGGTACCGAAATTGTTGCCGCGCAATTGCACCGGCGCGCGACCTGTGGCGATGTTGAACGGCGAGCGTGGCATGACGGCGGCATAGCCAAGTTGTGCATTGCCGCTGTCCAACAGGCCACCACCAAATACTGCATTCCCGAAGAAGCGCAGGCGCGCGCCGTCCGTTGCTCCCACGAACGGAACAGGCGCGGACAGCGCCCGACCGCTCGGCACTTCCCAGACCCACAACTGGCCCAACTCGTCGATGGCAGCAAGTGCCTTGCCGTCAGCGCTCAAATCAACACTCTGCACACGCTCGGAGGATGTCGAGCCGATGAGTACCGCCTGTCCATTGCTGGTATCGACGATTCGCACCGCGCCATCGACGCTGCCGAGCGCGATGCGGCGACCGTCGCGGCTGAAGTTCCACGCGCGTACCAGGCTCGTCGGTGGCAGGGACAATTGCCAGCGCGGTTTCAAGCTGGGTACCTCGTACAAAGCCAGATTCGTCGAGTTGCGCGTGCCCAGCCATGCGTCGCCGCCGGGTGCCGGCATCCACAGATCGGCAGCCAATGTTGTCGCCACCGAGTGGTGCGGCCCGACCGGTCGCCAGCCATCGACCGCATAGAACTGCGCCGTATCGGGCCAGCGTCGGGATTTGTCGGAACGAAAACGCACAAGCGCGTAACGCGCCGATTCGTCGTACACGATGTCGGCAAATTGATTGGCTAGCGCTTGCGGCCACAGCACGTGGCCGTCCCGCGCGTCGAAGGCAATCATGTCCGACCAGCGCGGCGCCGGCATCACTGGCTGTTCAATCAGGCTTGCCAGGATGAAACGCCCGTCAGCGGAGTAATGCAGGTTGCCGAGCGGGGCATACGCATCACCGGCTCCGCGCAGGAAACTGCGATTGTCGGCGCTGGACGACCAGACCTCGCGCAAGGTGTCGAGTGCATAAAGACGCACCTGGTGCGAAGGGCCGCCCCATTCGCCGTGCGCGCTAGCCACGGCAAAGTGACGGCCATCCGGCGCGAGCGCCACCGACGTTGCCGTTTCGCCGGAAGGCAGGCGTATGAGGTCGAGCAGCTGCGGCGCGTTGGCGAGGATGGTGCCGATGCGTTCGCGCTCGATCCTGGCCTCGTCGTGGCGGCCGGCTGCTTCCATTTCGGTCAGGTTGGCGATGAGTGGGCGCAGGCTGTGGAATCCGTCTCCTTCGGACAGCGCCTGTTGCGCGGTCTGGGCGCGCGTCGACCACAGGTTCTGTCGCGCCGCGTCGGCATTCGCGTCGGCGCGCCGCCATTGGGCGGCCGTGGCGAGCAGACCGATAACCAGTGCCGCGATCGCGCAGCCGGCCGCGATGGCAAGTTTTGGCTCGCGGCGTGCCCAACGGCCGATGCGTTGCAGGATGTGCAGGGGCCGGGCACGCACGGCACGGCCTTCGAGGAAGCGGCCCAGATCTTCGGCAAGCCCGCGCGCGCTGGCATAGCGTTCGCTGCCCTGGTAGGCCATGCACTTGAGGATGATCGCTTCGAGGTCGCGCGGCAGGTTCGGCACGTGGCGACGCGGACTGCGCAGGCTGCCCTCGACCACCAGCTTGAGCGTTTCCTGCGGTGATTTGGCCACGAATGGCGCTTCGCCGGTGACCATCTCGTAGCCGATGGCGCCCAGGCCCCAGATGTCGGTCGCAGGCGTGATACGCGCAGTGCGCGGCGAGGCCTGTTCCGGCGCCATGTAACTCGGCGTGCCGGAAACCTCGTCGCTGTCGGCGACCAGTGCGCTGTCCAGGCGCCGGGCCAGGCCGAAGTCGGCGACGTGGGCCGTGCCGTTTTCATCGAGCAGGACGTTGCCGGGTTTCAGATCCAGGTGCAGCACGCCCAGGCGGTGGGCGTAGTCGACGGCTTCGGCGATGGTACGCAGCAATTCGGCCGCGCGGCGTGGCGCGAGTTTGCCCGCGCGCTGAAGTTCTGCCGCCAGGCTCGGGCCGCGCACCAGGCGCATGCTGAAGAATTGCATCTCGTCGTGACTGCCGACTTCGTAAACCGGCACGATGTTCGGGTGTTGCATGCGCGCGGCGTTTTGCGCTTCGCGTCGGAAGCGCTCGACGAATTCGGCCGATGCCCACACGCCGGCGGCAAGCAATTTGACGGCGACCTCGCGGTCGAGCCCGGTCTGGCGCGCACGGTAGACCACGCCCATGCCACCTTCGCCGATGAGCTCCAGCAATTCATAGTCGCCGAACTGGCGCTGCAACGGGTCGGATAGATCCAGTTCCAGGGACTCGGTGGGGAGCAAGGCCAGGTGCCGGCCCTGGGCGACGGCGGTCGATGTCCCCGGCCGGGCGAAGGCCAGTTGCGCGAACAGGGATACGTCGACACCGCGTTCGGCGCGGGCGACATCATCGCCCGTGGCAAGCGGTTTGACGATGACCGTCGTGTTCACGGACGCATCCGGCCCAAGGCATCGAGCAGGGCGACTTGTTCGGCGGCAAGATCCTGCGCGCTGGATACGGTATCGGCCAGTTCATCGGCAGCCAGTTCGCGGAAGCGTTGGCGCAGCCGCTTGAGGGCGACGACGACGGTCAGTGGACGATTGTGCAGTGCCTGGGCGATGAACTCGTATTCGCCCGATACCGGTTCGCGCGCAAGGAAAGGTTCGAGCTGCTCGTACATCGGCAGATGGCCGGTCTGGCGGGCCTCTTCGCGCAGCCGGCGCAAGGTGCGATGCAACACCTGCAACGCGAACGCGCGATGGAAACTTTCCTCCGGCGTTGGCGCATCGACGTGATCACGCTGGTAGCGCAGTTCCAGATCCGTCGGAATTTCCGGATCGTTGCCGTCGTCCATTGCAGGCACGCCGCGCTTGTCCGCAAGGAACGCACGCAGCTTGGCCAGCAGATAGCTGCGATAGTGTGCGTGCGCGGCCTGTTCCTGCACCGGCTCGCCGACCAGTTGGCGCAGGAAGCGCCGCGCGAAGGCGCTGGCGGCGTCTGCGGGATGCCCGCAACTGCGCAGGTAGACGTAAATCGGATACCAGTAGCGTCGCGCCAGTTCGTGCAGGGCGTCGCGAGCGTTGGTTTGGCCGTCGCCGGAGGAGAGCATGACGATCGACCAGCGCGTGGCGGTGAACGGGTTGTGGCGGGGATCGGTGGCCTGGATCATGGCGCGGGATCGGAAGAGGGCGTCGACTTCGGGTACGGAAATCGCCGCTACCGATTACGGGTTGTCGCCGCCAGCCGGAAACACCGCGGCCAACGATGGGCGCAGGTCCCGTGACTCGCGGGTCGCGTCGGTTTCGGCAAGCGTGGTATCGGCCAGCTCGTCGCGCATCAGGTCCTGTAGGCGCTGGCGCAGCCGATGCACCGCCACGGCAACCGTGTTGCGCCGCATCTTCAATGCCGCGCCGATGCGTTCGTAGTCCGCATCGCTGGGACGCTCGATCAGGAATCCGCACATCTGCTCGAAAATTGCGCCCTTGCCGGCGGCGACGGTTTCGGCTTGCAGGCGCCGCATCGCCGCGCGCAGCATCGCTTGCGCCCAGTCACGCTCGAAGGCCTCGTCCGGTGCAGGTGACGCATCGGGCGTCTGGTCGCTGTGGTCCTGCCATTCCAACGACTCGAACTTCATTTCGCCACCGCGTTTGATCGCATTGCGGTGGTCGTTGGCGTCACGCAGGAAGTTCTTCAGGGAAGCCAGCAGGAAGGCGCGGAACGCGCCGCGCGCGGGATCGGCCCTGGCATGGATGGCGTGCGCAATGAATTGCTCGAAGAACGATTGGCTCAGGTCCTCGGCGTCATCGGCATCGCGGGCATGGCGGCGCACATAGGCCACCACCGGCGCGCGATAGGTCCGGCATAGTTCATCGAGCGCACGGCGCGCCTGCGCTTCGTTGCCGCGAGCGTCCAGCACCACGCTCCAGCGCGTCGTCTGAAATCCGATCACGTCCCCACCCAGCAAGGCCCCGCGTGGATGGTGCCACAAAAATTTGCAAGATGGAGGGTGCGTGAACGGCGTACGCGAGCCATCAACCTGTATGTGGCCCGGCCGGTCGAATTGGCGTCACCTTCATTTCCCCTCGATCGCGCACGCCGCCAGCAAGCCACGCGCCAGCATGGCGTACTGGCGGCGACGGAACAGCACGCTCCACTGGTTGCCGCCAAGCTGGCGCCAGAGCACGGCGGCACGCACGGCGGCCATGAGCAAGGCGCGGATGCGGTCGACCTGTGCCGATTGCTGAAGGTAGGTCGGATTGCCCTCGACCAGCACGCGCGGCTGCAGGCGCGAAAGGTTCTGCGCGTACAGTTCGGCCAGTCGGCCGCTGGGGTCCGCGGCGCCGGACTCGAACGATTCGATGCGCGCCGCAAGTGCGCCGATGCCGTCGCGCAATGCCTGTGCGGTTCGCGCATTGCGCATCAGGGTGCGTTCCAGACGCATCACTTGCACGGCCATGCGCGTGAGCGCGAGGTCGCGTTTGCTGTTGTCGTCGAGTTGCGAAATCAGGGTTTCGAGCCCGAGCCGCAAGTTGCCGACGCCGGCAAAGACATCGGCGGGCGAGTCCGCGTCGATGCGAAACACGCTGGCCAGGCTCGCACGTACCGCCTGAGCGTCTGCGCTCCCGCGCTGCGCGATCGCACGCACCAGGGCGAGCGCCTGGAACAGGCCGGCAAGGGCGATGACGCGGCCTTCCCTCATTGCTGCAACCCGCCATAGGGCGCATTCGTGGCATCGATGATCGCCCCGCCGAGGCATTCCTCGTCGCGGTAGAACACCACGGATTGTCCCGGTGTCACGGCGCGTTGCGGAGTCTCGAATTCAACGACGCAGCCGCCTTGGCGAACGTGCACATGACAGCGTTGATCCGGTTGCCGGTAGCGCGTCTTCGCGGTGCAGGCGAACGACGTTGATGGCGGCGCACCCGTCGTCCAGCTTGCCTGGCTGGCTGCCAGGCGCGTGGAATCCAGCCACTGCGTGGCGTTGCCCTGGGCGACGATCAGTACATTGGTTGCGACATCCTTGCCGACCACATACCACGCTTCGCCGCTGGCATCGCGGCGGCCGCCGATGCCCAGGCCGGAACGCTGGCCGAGCGTGTAGTACATGACCCCGTCGTGTTCACCGAGCCGCTTGCCGTCGGGCGTGCGGATCTCACCGCGCTGCGCCGGAATGTACTGGCCAAGGAATTCGCGGAAATCGCGTTCGCCGATGAAACAGATGCCGGTGGAGTCCTTCTTGTCGTGCGTGGGCAATCCGGCTTCGCGCGCAAGGCGGCGCACCTCGGGTTTGGGCAGTTCGCCGATCGGGAACAGCGTCGCTGCAAGCTGTTCCTGGCCGAGCGTGTGCAGGAAATAGCTCTGGTCCTTGTTCGCGTCGATGCCGCGCAGAAGGCGATGGCGACCCTCGACAACGTCGGTGCGCGCATAGTGGCCGGTGGCGATCTTTTCCGCGCCGAGCGCGCGCGCTTCGTCGAGGAAGGTCTTGAACTTGATCTCGCGATTGCACAGCACGTCCGGATTCGGCGTGCGCCCGGCGCGGTATTCGTCGAGAAAATGCGCGAACACGCGGTCCCAGTATTCGGCGGCGAAGTTGCGTGCGTGGAAGGCAATGCCGAGTTTCGCGCACACGCGCACGGCATCGGCGCGGTCGCGTTCGGCGTGGCACTCGCCGAAACGCTCGTCCTCTTCCCAGTTCTGCATGAACAGGCCGGCGATGCCATGCCCGGCACGTTGCAACAACAACGCCGCGACCGAGGAATCAACGCCCCCGGACATGCCGACGACGACGTCTGGCGCGGCGTTCACGGCAACAGCGACGCCATCGCGTCCAGCGGCGCGCGCTTGCCGGCGTCGAAATCATCCACGCCGCGCAATACCATCGGACTGCGCAAGTTCGTGCTCGCCGCAATCTGCTCGCGTGACAGCCACAACGCGCGCACGATGCCGGTGTCGAGCGGGCACGCGGGATCGTGGCGCAGCGGTTTGGCGGCAAACGTGAAGCGCAGGAACCCGCCGTCCGCATTGGCCCACTGGTAGATGCCGACCAGGTGCGTCAATTCCACGTCCCAACCGGTCTCTTCGCGCGTTTCGCGCCGCGCCGCATCGGGCAGCGACTCGCCGGATTCCAGGTGCCCGGCCGGCTGGTTCAACACGCGCCGGCCCCTGACGTCTTCCTCGACCAGCAGGAATTTGCCGTCGCGCGGCACGATGCAGGCGACGGTGACGTCCGGTCGCCAGATGGCGGTGTGTTGCGGCTCGGTGGGCATGCTTCGGATCATGCTTGAATGTTACACGAGCAGGCCTTACAAAGAGGCATTGCGCCGGCGGAGCGGGCGCTATAATCGAAGCGGAAAAGCGGTCCGGCGGAACGAAGATGTCGCAGCACACCGAACAGGAACAACAACGCGGGGTCGTGGTCGAGGAAGCGCGGCCGGAAGTGGCGCGTCCGCCGCTGTACCAGGTCGTCATCCTCAACGACGATTTCACGCCGATGGAATTCGTGGTGGCGGTGCTGGAGACGTTCTTCAGCATGAACCGCGAACTGGCCACGCAGATCATGTTGCACGTACACACCCGTGGCAAGGGCGTGTGCGGCGTTTTCACCCGTGAGGTGGCCGAGACCAAGGTCACCCAGGTCAACGAATTCTCGCGCTCGCACCAGCACCCGCTTTTATGCACATTGGAAAAGGCGTAAAAGACCTTATCTAGACAGCAGTCCAGTTCCGGGTCCACCCATGTTCAGCAAAGATCTCGAGATCACCATCGGCCAGTGCTACAAGGACGCGCGCGAGCAGCGCCACGAGTTCATGACCGTCGAACACCTGTTGCTGGCGCTGCTGGAGAATCCGTCGGCGGCGGCGGTGCTGCGTGCCTGCGGCGCCGACAACACGCGGCTCGGCAAGGACCTGAAGAACATCATCGTCGAAACGGTGCCGGTGCTGCCGGCCAACGACGAACGCGACACCCAGCCCACGCTCGGCTTCCAGCGCGTGTTGCAGCGTGCGGTGTACCACGTGCAATCATCCGGGCGGAAGGAAGTCACCGGCGCCAACGTGCTGGTGGCGATCTTCGGCGAGAAGGATTCGCACGCGGTGTATTTCCTCAACCAGCAGGAAGTCTCGCGCCTTGACGTGGTCAATTACATCTCGCACGGCATCGCCAAGATCGGCCAGGACAGCCAGTCGCAGCCCGCTGCCGACACGGCCAAGGAAGGCGAGGGCAGCGAAGAGCCGCACGGCAATCCGCTCAATGAATTCGCCAGCAATCTCAACGACCTCGCCAGACAGGGCAAGATCGACCCTCTGATCGGCCGCGCCGAGGAAATCGAGCGCACGATCCAGGTGCTGTGCCGGCGGCGCAAGAACAATCCCTTGTTCGTGGGCGAGGCCGGCGTCGGCAAGACCGCGCTGGCCGAAGGCCTGGCCAAACGCATCGTCGAGGGCGACGTGCCCGAAGTGCTCAAGCCGTGCACGATCTTCGCGCTGGACATGGGCGCGCTGGTGGCTGGCACCAAGTACCGTGGTGATTTCGAAAAGCGCCTGAAGGCCGTGATCGCGGAGCTGAAGAAGCAGCCGCACGCGGTGCTGTTCATCGACGAGATCCATACCATCATCGGCGCCGGTTCCGCGTCGGGCGGCACGATGGATGCTTCGAACCTGATCAAGCCGATGCTTGCCTCGGGCGAGATCCGCTGCATCGGTTCGACCACGTTCCAGGAGTTCCGCGGCGTGTTCGAGAAGGATCGCGCGCTCGCCCGGCGCTTCCAGAAGATCGATGTGGTCGAACCCAGTGCCGCCGAAACCGTGGATATCCTCAAGGGCCTCAAGTCGCGCTTCGAGGAGCACCACAAGGTCACCTACAGCGACGATGCGCTCAAGGCCGCGGTCGATCTGTCGATCAAGCACATCGGCGATCGCCTGCTGCCCGACAAGGCCATCGACGTGATCGACGAAGCCGGCGCGCGCCAGCGCCTGCTGCCCGAGAACGAGCGCAAGAGCGTGGTCGATGTTGCCGAAATCGAATACATCGTCGCGCGCATGGCGCGGATTCCGCCGAAACAGGTGTCGGCGTCGGATCGTGACGTGCTCAAGAACCTCGACCGCAACCTGAAAATGGTCGTGTTCGGCCAGGACCAGGCGATCGATGCGCTCGCCGCCTCGATCAAGATGGCGCGCTCGGGCCTGGGCAATGCGCAGAAGCCGATTGGCGCCTTCCTGCTGGCGGGGCCGACCGGCGTGGGCAAGACCGAGGTTACGCGCCAGCTCGCGCTGCAACTGGGCATCGAGCTGGTGCGCTTCGACATGTCCGAATACATGGAATCGCATTCCGTGTCGCGCCTGATCGGCGCGCCGCCGGGTTATGTCGGCTTCGACCAGGGCGGCCTGCTCACCGAACAGATCGTCAAGCACCCGCATTGCGTGCTGCTGCTCGACGAAATCGAAAAGGCGCATCCGGACGTCTACAACATCCTGTTGCAGATCATGGATCACGGCAAGCTCACCGATACCAATGGCCGCGAGGCGAATTTCCGCAACGTGATCGTGGTGATGACGACCAACGCGGGGGCGGCGCATGCCGCGCGGCGCACGATCGGCTTCGTCGAGCAGAATCATTCGCCGGACGCGATGGAAGTCATCCGCAAGGCGTTCGCGCCGGAGTTCCGCAACCGGCTCGACGCGATCATCCAGTTCGGTGCGCTGGACATGGAACACATCCTGCGCGTGGTCGACAAGTTCCTGATCGAACTGGAAGCGCAGCTGCTGGAAAAACACGTCTCGCTCAACGTCGACGCCGACGCGCGGCGCTGGCTGGCCGAACACGGCTTCGACGCGCAGATGGGCGCACGGCCGATGGCGCGCACGATCCAGGACAACGTCAAGCGTCCGCTGGCCGATGAGCTGCTGTTCGGCAAGCTGTCCGACGGGGGCCGGGTCTACCTCGGCGTCAGGAACGACAAGCTCGACGTGCGCATCGAGGCCGATGAGAAGCTGCCGGCGGTGGTGGAGGAGTAGACCGGCTGCGCCGCGCCCGCGGCGATCACGCGCGGGCGTGGCATCGACTGCGCGATGCGGCAGGCATCGCTGCCGATGCGCGGCCAGGCGTTCGCGCTATTGGCAGTTGCCGGCAGCGAGTTTGGCGTCGACGTCGACGATCTGCGCCGGCAGCGAGGCGCGCTCTTCGTCGCTGATGATCTCGCCGCGCGGACCGCTCTGCATGCGTTGCAGAGCCGCCTTCATCTGGCGCAGTTCCACGCATTCATGCGCGCGCATCTCGGCCACCTTCTCGGCTGCCTTGCGCTCGGCTTCCTCGCGCGCGGCCGGATCGTCGGGTGGCATCGAAGCGGCGAGATCCTCGGCATCGCGCTGCAATGCGGCGCGGACCACCTCGCACTCCTTGGCGGAGATGTCGGGACGGCATTCGAAGGGCGGTAGCGATTGCGCCTGCGCAGGCGCCGCGCCAGGCCCGCTGATCAAGGTCGCATTGGCCGGCGGCGGCGTATCGCTGAAATGCAGGTTGCCGTTGGCGTCCTTCCATTTGTAGACAGCGTTCGCCGACGCGGCAGCGATGCTCGCGAAGGCAATCAACAGCGGCAGCAGCAGGCGTGTGCGCATCGCAATCACTTCATGCGGTAGGTAATGCGGCCCTTGGTCAGGTCGTAGGGCGTCATCTCGACCTTGACCTTGTCGCCGGTGAGGATGCGGATGTAGTTCTTGCGCATGCGTCCGGAAATATGCGCGGTCACGATGTGGCCGTTCTCCAGCTGCACGCGGAACATGGTGTTGGGCAGGGTGTCGAGCACCGTGCCTTCCATTTCGATTTGATCGTCTTTGGCCATTGTTACTCTGCTTCGGGGAGGGGCGGCCCCGCGGCGCGGCATTCTACACGATCGCGGCCTGGCAAGCCGGAAACGACGGCGTCTTCACGCCAGCGTGCGGGCTATGACTTCCCCAAACTTGTCGCGCCATGGGCCGGCCGGGAACGGCGTGGCGCAGGCCGCGGCGACGTGGTCGACGAAGGCGGCGCGCGGCATTTCGAAGGCGCCCATCGACGCCAGGTGGCGCGATGCAACCTGCGCATCGAGCAGGGGGAAACCCCAGCCATGCAGGGCCCGGCACAGCGCAATCAGCGCGACTTTCGATCCGTTCGTCGCCGCGCTGAACATGGATTCGCCGAAGAACATGCGGCCGATGGCGACGCCGTAGATGCCACCGGCCAGTGTGTCGCGATCGTAAACTTCGATGGAATGCGCCGATCCGAGCGCGTGCAGCGCGCAATAGGCATCGAACATGGCCGATGTGATCCACGTCGTGGGCTGGCGTGGGCGCGGCTGTGCGCACGCACGCATGACGCCGGCGAAATCGGTATCGGCGCGGATCGTCCAGTCGCACTGCCGCAGCCAGCGCCGCAGCTTCGTGGAAACATGCACCTTGTTGGTGGCGAACACGGTTCGCGGATCCGGCGACCACCACAGGATCGGCTCGCCGCGCGAGTACCACGGGAAAATCCCGTGTCGATAGGCATCGAGCAGGCGTTGCGGTGACAGGTCGCCGCCGACGGCGAGCAGGCCGTTGGCGTGTGCGGTTGCAACCGGCGGAAAAGACTCGCGGATTCCGGCATGAAGAATGGGAATGGAGCTCATTGCACGATTCGCCCCCATCCGCCTTCGGCACCTTCCCCCGCGGGCGGGGGAAGGCAAAGCTGTGCGTACGGCGAATGCGCGAGCAATTCGTCGCGGTACGCATTGAGCGCAATCGCCTCGCGCGCCAGCGCATCGCCAATCGCGGCGCGAAAGCCCGGATCGGCGACGTAGTGGAAGGAGCGCGTCAACTCGGGCAGGAAGCCGCGCGCCAACTTGTGTTCGCCCTGCGCGCCTGGTTCGAATCGGCGCAAACCATGGCGCAGGCAGTATTCGATGCCCTGGTAGTAGCACGCCTCGAAATGCAGGCCCGGTACCGCCTCGCGGCAGCCCCAGTAGCGACCGTACAAGGTGTCGCGACTGCGCAACAACAATGCCGCTGCGATGATTTCGTCGCCGCGCCACGCCAGTACGGCCAGCACGCGATTGGGCATGGCTTGTCCAAAGTGGCGGAAAAAATCCAGCGTCAGCGCCGCGAAGTTGCCCTTCTCATCGAACGTCGCGGCGTACAAGGCGTGGATGCAGCGCCAGGTCTGCCCATCGATCTCGCCGGCGTGACGAATCTCGCAATGCACGCCAGCCCGCGTCACATGTGCGCGCTCCTGGCGAATGTTCTTGCGCTTTTTCGGCTTGAGCGAATCGAGGAAATCACGGAAGTCGCGCCAACCACGATGGGTCCAATGGAATTGCCAGTCGAAACGCGGCAGCCAGTCGCGATGCTCGCGCAAAGTCCCGGCGTCGGCTTCGGTGCAGAAATTCACGTGCGCGGACGATAGCCCAAGCCGTTCGCATTCGTGCCGGATCGCATCGATCGCAATCGATCGCAGCGCGGGATCGCCGAGCAGGCGCGGCCCGGTCACGGGCGAGTAGGGGACGGCGCACAGCAGTTTCGGATAGTAGTCGAGCCCGTTGCGCGCGTACGCACTGGCCCAGGACCAATCGAAAACGTATTCGCCGTGCGAATTGGTTTTCAGGTACAACGGCGCGGCGGCGACCAGCGCGTCGCTTTCGTACAGTCCGAGATGGTGCGGCGTCCAGCCATGCGCCGCGTCGAGGCAGGCGTGCCGTTCCAGCCCGGACAAGAAGGCGTGGTCGATGAATGGATTGTCGTCGGGAAGCAGGGCGTTCCAATGCGCTGCGTCGATCTCAGATAGTGCGGGATGGAAACGCGCTACCACCATGCTCGTCATCCCGGCAGGGACTGCCGGGATCCAGATTGCACGGATGCCATCATGCGCGCGACCTGCGCCCCTGCCTTCCCTGGCTTCTGGATTCCGGCAGTCCCTGCCGGAATGACGACGAGTTTACGTGTGGTCATTAGCTAGCCGGCCAACCCCAGCTTGTCCAGATACTTCTCGGCATCCAGTGCCGCCATGCAGCCGAAACCGGCGGAGGTTACCGCCTGTCGATACACCTGATCGGCGACGTCGCCGGCGGCGAAAACGCCGGGCACGCTGGTCGCGGTGGCGCCGCCTTCCAGGCCGGTCCTGATCGTGATGTAGCCATTGTTCATGGCGAGCTGGCCGTCGAACAACGCGGTGTTCGGCGTGTGGCCGATGGCGACGAAGAAGCCGGTGACGGCGATGTCGTGGGTGGCGCCGTCCTGCGTGGATTTCAGGCGCATGCCGGTGACGCCGGTGGCATCGCCCAGGACTTCGTCTACCTGGTGGTTCCACACGATGTCCACTTTTCCACTTTGCTGCTTGGCAAAGAGCTTGTCTTGCATGATCTTTTCCGCCTTGAACTTGTCGCGCCGGTGCACGAGGGTCACCTTCCTGGCGATGTTGGCCAGGTAAAGCGCTTCCTCGACCGCCGTGTTGCCGCCGCCGATGACGGCGACGTCCTGGTCGCGGAAGAAGAAGCCATCGCAGGTCGCGCAGGCGGAAACGCCCTGGCCCTTGAACTTTTCCTCGGAGGGCAGGCCAAGGTACTTGGCGGTCGCTCCGGTGGCGATGATGAGCGCGTCGCAATGGTACTCGCCGCTGTCGCCGATGAGACGGAACGGGCGCTGCGACAAGTCCGCGGTGTGGATGTGGTCGAACACCATGTCCGTGGCGAAGCGTTCGGCGTGCTTTTGCATGCGCTCCATCAGCGCCGGGCCCTGCAGGCCTTCCACGTCGCCGGGCCAGTTGTCGACATCGGTCGTGGTCATCAGCTGGCCGCCTTGCGCCAGGCCGGTGATCAGGGTGGGCTTGAGGTTGGCGCGTGCCGCGTACACGGCGGCGGTGTAGCCGGCCGGGCCGGAACCCAGGATGACCAGACGCGAATGTTTGGGGGTGCTCATGTGTATAATTTCGACAATTGCCGGAGCGCAACGGGAACCCGAAGCATGGGGTGCCTTGCGATCCGAATCAAGCCCGAGAATCCATCCAAACTCCGGAGTCATCCATGCGCATCGGCGTTCCTTCCGAAACCAAGACCCTCGAGGGCCGCGTCGCCCTCGTTCCCGCCGCCTGCGGCGATCTCGTTCGTCGCGGCCATGAGGTTTACGTGCAGTCCGGCGCGGGAATCAAGAGCGGTTTCAGCGACAAGGACTACGAGCGCGTCGGCGTGAAGATCGCCGCGGACGCGAAAAAGCTGTACGCAGCCGGCCAATTGATCGTCAAGGTCAAGGAACCGATTGCCGGCGATCTGAAACTGTTGCGCAAGGAGCATCTGCTGTTCTGCTACCTGCACCTGGCGCCGGAACCCAAACTGACCAGGCAACTGCTCGACATCGGCCTGACCGGCATTGCGTTCGAGTCCGTGCAGGAAGCCGATGGTTCGTTGCCGCTGTTGGCGCCGATGTCGATCATCGCCGGCCGCATCGCCACGCAGATCGGCACACACTTGTTGCATCAGCCGGCCGGCGGCAAGGGCAAGCTGCTCGGCGGGCTGCCTTCGACCGAGCGCGGCAAGGTGATCGTGTTCGGCGCCGGTGCCGCTGGCCGCAATTCGGCCGAACTCGCCGCTGCCGCGGGCGCGAACGTGATCGTGTTCGAAAAACGCCCCGACCGGCTGCGCGAAATGATGAACATCGCTCCGAACATAACCGCGCTATATCCCTACGAGGAAACGGTCGCGCGCGAACTGATGACCGCCGACCTCGTCATCGGTGCGGTATTGATTCCCAGCGCCAAGGCGCCGCACGTGGTCACGCGCAAGATGGTCAAGTCGATGGAACCGGGCTCGGTGCTCGTGGACATTTCCATCGACCAGGGTGGCTGCTTCGAGACGTCGAAGCCGACGACGTATGCCGACCCGACCTATGTCGTGGATGGCGTAACCCATTTCTGCGTCACCAACATGCCCGGCGCGGTGCCGCAAACCTCCTCGCAGGCAATCTGCGCGGCGATCCTGCCCTACGTGAACCGCTTGGCTTCGGACAAGAACTGGAAGAAGTTCGCGCCGCTCGCCAGCGGCATCAATGTCGAGAATGGCAAGCTCGTTCATCCGGCACTGAAAGGAATGAAATTGTCTTGAAAACAATAATCTACCAATCGAAATTGAAGTAGATTCACGCGGTGGCGCGCGACTCGAGGAACAAGTCCGGCGGCGATCCGGCTGACGCGATGCAACGGCGATTGCGCGAAGCGGCGTTCCTGCTGCTCGCGCCGGTCGCCGTGTATCTGTTGCTGTGCCTGCTCACCTACAGCGCGGACGATCCGGGCTGGAACCATTCGGCCGCACAGGCGCAGGGAATCCACAACCTGGGCGGCGCGATCGGCGCCTGGATCGCCGACATCGCGTTTTCGCTGTTCGGCTATCTCGCCTACGCATTTCCGCTGCTGCTGCTGACGGTAGGCTTGGCCCTGTTCCGCGCGGAGGGCGACCAGAAGTCACCGCTTGAGCCCACGTTCCGCCTGATCGGCGGAGTCGCGTTTTTCATTGGCGGCACGGGACTTGCGCATCTGGAATTGGCCGGGTCAGGCCTTCCCGTGGGTTCTGGCGGCGTGCTCGGTCAGATCGTCGGGGATCTGTTGCGCCGAGGATTTGGCCAGCTCGGGGCGAGCCTGTTCCTGCTCGCAATCTTTCTGGTCGCCCTGACCCTGGCTACCGGCCTGTCGTGGTTCAAGGTGATGGACGCCATCGGCCGCGGCACGCTCGCCATGTTCGGCTGGATGGGCGTTGGCGCGCGCAAGGCAGCTGACATCCGCGTGGCGCGCGCGGCGCGCAGCGAACGCGAGGAAACGCGCAAGATCGAGACGGTCAAGCAAGCGCGGCGCGATCCGATCAAGATCGAGCCGACCCTGGCGCCCATCGAGAAGAGCAAGCGCGCCGAGGCCGAACAGCAGATCCCGTTGTTCTCGGGCATCGCCGACTCCGACCTGCCGCCGTTGTCCTTGCTCGATGAACCCAAACAGCAGGCGAAAGGGTATTCCGAGGAAACACTCGAAGCCCTGTCACGCCAGGTCGAACTCAAGCTCAAGGATTTCCGCATCGATGCGCACGTGGTCGGCGTGTTTCCCGGCCCGGTCATCACGCGCTTCGAACTGCAACCGGCCGCCGGCATCAAGGGCTCGCAGATCAGCAACCTCGACAAGGACATCGCGCGCGGCCTGTCGGTGATCAGCGTGCGCGTGGTCGACGTGATCCCGGGCAAATCGGTGATTGGCCTGGAAATCCCGAACGCGAACCGCGAGATCGTGTATCTGTCGGAAATCCTGCGCTCGGAGAAATACGACGGCGTCAAATCGCCGCTCGCGCTCGCGCTCGGCAAGGACATCGGCGGACGGGCCGTCGTCGTGGACCTCGCCAAGATGCCGCATCTGCTCGTTGCCGGCACCACGGGTTCGGGCAAGTCGGTGGCCTTGAACGCCATGGTGTTGAGCCTGTTGTACAAGGCCACCGCGCGCGACGTGCGTATGATCATGATCGACCCGAAGATGCTGGAGCTTTCGGTCTACGAAGGCATCCCGCACCTGTTGGCGCCCGTCGTCACCGACATGAAGGAAGCCGCGAATGCGCTGCGCTGGTGCGTGGCCGAGATGGAGCGGCGTTACAAATTGATGGCTGCAGTCGGCGTGCGCAATCTCGCCGGCTTCAACAAGAAGGTGAAGGACGCCATCGACAGCGGCAAACCGCTGTCCGATCCGCTGTTCAAGGCGCCGGAGAACACCACTCAGCCGATCGTGGTACCGACGCTGGAGCCATTGCCTTACGTCGTCGTGATCATCGACGAATTCGCCGACATGATGATGATCGTCGGCAAGAAGGTCGAGGAACTGATCGCACGCCTCGCGCAGAAGGCGCGCGCGGCCGGTGTGCACCTGATCCTCGCCACGCAGCGACCGTCGGTGGATGTGATCACGGGTTTGATCAAGGCCAATATTCCCACACGCATCGCGTTCCAGGTGTCGAGCAAGATCGACTCGCGCACGATCCTGGATCAATCCGGCGCGGAGACGCTGCTTGGCCACGGCGACATGCTGTACCTGCCGCCGGGCACGGCGACGCCCGAGCGCGTTCACGGCGCCTTCGTCGGCGACGATGAAGTGCACAAGGTCGTCGCGCACCTGCGCAACCAGGGCAAACCCGACTACATCGAGAACGTGTTTGCCGATGTGCAATCGCTCGGCGATGGCCGGGTGGTCGGCGAATCCGGTTTGCCGGAAGACGCCGGCGAGGAAGGCGAGGGCGACTACGACGAGCTGTACGACAAGGCCGTGGCCATCGTTACGGAAAGCCGCCGCGCCTCGATTTCCGGCGTGCAGCGGCGCCTGAAGATCGGCTACAACCGTGCCGCGCGCCTGATCGAGCGCATGGAAGCGGACGGCATCGTCAGTCCGCCCGAACACAACGGCAACCGCGAAGTGCTGGCGCCGCCGCCGCCGGAAGTTTGATAGGCCGCATTCAGTCTGTGCGTCGGATAATCGGCGTCCCAACAAGTTCACGCCACCATGCGCCACGCCATTTCCTTGCTACTGTTGTTGTTCGCATGCACCGGCGCCAGCGCCGCCGATTCAGCGCGTGCGCGCCTTGACGTTTTCGCCAAGGACATATCCTCGATTTCCGCGGATTTTTCCCAGCAGGTTTTCGACCCCAATGGCGGTTCGCAAAAGGCGAGCACCGGTACCTTGGCGCTCAAGGCGCCGCGCCAGTTTCGTTGGGATGTAGCCGCGCCGTACAAGCAACTCATCGTCGCCGATGGCGAGAAGGTGTGGGTCTACGATCCGGACCTGGAACAGGTCACGGTGCGCGCACAAGGCACCGAGGAAGCACATAGTCCGCTCACCGTGCTTACCGATCTGTCGCAACTCGATCGCGATTTCACCACGAGCGAGCAGGGCAGCCATGATGGACTGACCTGGCTGCGCCTGAAATCGAAGGACAAGGAGCCCCAATTCGCGTATTGCGATCTGGGCTTCGACGCGAATGCGTTGGTGCGCATGGATTTCGAGGACACGCTCGGCAATCGTACGTCGATTGCGTTTTCGCACTGGCAACGCAATCCGAAGTTGGCGGCGGACGCGTTCCATTTCACGCCGCCCAAGGGCGTGGACGTGGTCGGCGATGCGACGCCAGCGGCGCAGGCGTTTCCGATCAAGTGATCAATCGTCTGCCGCGCTGGGTCTGGGGCGGCGGTGCCATGCTTGCCTTCGTCGCCGGCATGGTCAACGCAATCGGATATCTTGGATTCCGCCATCAGGCGGTGACCCACATGACCGGCAACACCTCGCTGTTCGGCATTGCCGCAGGGCAGGGCGATCTGGGCGAAGTGCTGCATTTCGGTGGATTGATCGCATCGTTCATCGTCGGCTGCACAGTAAGCGGCCTGATCATCGGCGACAGTGCGCTACGCCTTGGACGGCGCTATGGCGTGGCCCTGGCCATCGAATCGGCCCTGTTGTTCATCGCCGTGCCGTTGCTGCATGCGCACAGCGACTACGGCATGTGGGTTGCTTCCGCTGCTTGCGGATTGCAGAACGCGATGGCCGGCACCTATAGCGGTGCGGTCGTGCGCACCAGCCACATGTCGGGCATCGTCACCGACCTTGGCACTTTTCTCGGACAATGGCTGCGCGGGATCCGCGTCGATGCGCGCCGTGTGCGCCTGTATGGCGTGTTGTTCGCCGGATTCCTCGGCGGCGGCATTGCCAGCGCCGTGCTGTTTCCGTTGTGGCAGGAACGCAGCTTGCTCGCACCCGCCGCGCTGACCGGCGTTGTCGGTATCGCCTATGTGATCTACCGGCACCGGCATGTGCTGCGCGAGCATCGCGTATGATGCGCCGATGTCCCGCCGCAAGCCCGAGCCCAGTCCCGAATTGTTTGCAGAATCCAATGCGCTGAAGCCGCTTGCCGAGCGCATGCGGCCGCGCACGCTCGACGAGATCGTCGGCCAGGCGCGTTTGCTCGGCCCCGGCACCTCGCTGCGACGGAGCATCGAGGCGGGGCATGTGCATTCGATGATCCTGTGGGGGCCGCCGGGCTGCGGCAAGACCACGCTGGCGCTGTTGCTTTCGACATACGCTAACGCGGAATTCCGCGCGATTTCGGCCGTGCTCTCCGGCATAGCCGACGTGCGCGCGGCGTTGGCCGAGGCGGAGGTCCGCTTTGCGCAAGGGCAACGCAGCGTGCTGTTCGTCGATGAAGTCCATCGCTTCAACAAGGCGCAGCAGGACGCATTCCTGCCGCATATCGAGCGCGGCATCATCCTTTTCGTCGGCGCGACGACCGAGAATCCCTCGTTCGAGTTGAACTCGGCGCTGCTTTCGCGCTGCCGCGTGCACGTGATGGATGCGGTGTCCGTCGACGCCATCGTCGAAGCCTTGCAACGCGCACTGCGCGACGACGAGCGCGGGCTGGGCGCGAGGACGTTGCAAATTGCCGATGCATCCTTGCAACTGATTGCGCAGGCTGCCGATGGCGACGTGCGCCGTGCACTGACCCTGCTCGAAATCGCCGCCGATGTCGCACACGATGGCGGCATTGACGAGGCGACATTGTCGCAGGTACTGGCCGATCGCACCCGGCGTTTCGACAAGGGCGGCGAGCAGTTCTACGACCAGATCTCGGCGTTGCACAAGTCGGTGCGCTCATCCGATGCGGATGCCGCGCTGTACTGGTGCACGCGCATGCTCGATGGCGGCGTCGATCCGGCCTACCTCGCACGCCGGTTGGTGCGCATGGCCATCGAAGACATCGGCCTGGCGGATCCGCGCGCGCTCACGCTGGCACTCGAAGCCTGGGATACGTTCGATCGACTCGGGTCGCCCGAAGGCGAGTTGGCTCTGGCCGAATGCGCGATCTATCTCGCCGTCGCCGCCAAGAGCAATGCCGCCTATGCCGCCTTCGGCGAAGTCAAGGACGTGATTGCGCAAACCGGTACGCTCGAGGTTCCCATGCACTTGCGCAATGCGCCGACGAAACTGATGAAGGGCCTTGGCTACGGCCAAGGTTATCGTTACGACCACGACGTCGAAGGCGGCATCGCGCTGGACCAGCAGTGCCTGCCTGATGTCCTTGTCGGACGCACGTTCTACCAGCCCACCGAACGCGGGCTGGAAGGCAAGATCGCCGAGAAGCTCAACAGCATTCGCAGTGCGTGCGCTGCGGCACGAAAGGCGAAGGGCGGATGAGCTTATTCTCGTCATGCCGGCATGGATTGCCGGCATCCAAACTGCATGGATGCCATCCGTGGCAACTGGATTCCGGCATTCCCTGCCGGAATGACCGCGCTTTGTGATCGCCGCGATACGCAAATTGCCCCGCACGGTCTGGCTGCTCGGCATCATCAGCCTGGTCAACGACGCGGCCAGCGACATGATCTACCCGCTCGTGCCGTTGTACCTGGCCAGCGTGTTGATGGCCGGGCCGAAGGCCCTCGGCATCATCGAGGGCATTGCCGAGGCGGTCAGCAGCCTGCTCAAACTTTTCGCCGGCGTGCTCGCCGATCGTACGCGTCACGTCAAATACTGGGTGTGGGCTGGATATGCCATCGCCGGATTCGCGCGGCCCTTGCTCGGCCTCACCACGAGCTGGCTCGGCGTGCTGGCCTGCCGCTTCGCCGATCGTATCGGCAAGGGACTGCGTTCGGCGCCGCGCGACGCAATGCTGTCGACGAGCGTGGATGCATCGCAGCGCGGACTCGCGTTCGGTTTCCACCGCGCGATGGACAACTTCGGCGCCGTGATCGGCCCGCTCGTCGCCGCCGCGATGCTGGCTGCAGGCATGTCGCTTCGGCATGTCTTCCTGTGGGCGATCGTGCCGGGTGCGCTCGTCATTGCGCTGGCGCTTTTCCTCAAGGAAGCGCCAAACGAACCCACGCACAAGCCCGCTGCCTTTTCCTGGACGCTGCGCGAATTTCCGTCTGCGTTCCGCCGTTACTTGCTGGTGCTGGCACTCTTCACGCTCGGCAATTCCTCGAACATGTTCCTGCTCCTGCGCGCGCGCGACCTCGGCCTGCCGCAGGCCGAAGTGCCGATCCTGTGGGCGTTGACTTCACTCGTCGCGGCGCTGTTGTCCACGCCACTGTCGTCCCTTTCGGACCGGCTTGGCCGCACGCGCCTGATCGTGTCCGGCTGGATCGTCTATGCCATTTTCTATCTGATCCTCGGCGTGCAGACCGACAACACCTGGGCGCTGTGGCCGATGTTCGCCGGCTACGGCGTGTTCCTCGCCGCGACCGAAGGCGCGGAGAAGGCGCTGGTCGCCGATCTCGTGCCGCGTGGATCCGCCGGCACGGCGTTCGGCTGGTACAACCTCGTCGTCGGCCTGTTCCTGCTGCCGGCCTCGATCATGTTTGGCTGGCTGTGGCAGTTGGAGTCGCCGCTGTTCGCGTTCGGGTTCGGCGCCGGCTGTGCGCTGGTGGCCGCATTGCTGCTGAAGTTCTGGGTCGAACCGGCACGCGCCACGACGCGGTGAATCACGGTGCTGCGATATAATCGCAATTCCTCTTTCACGGAATTGCGTCATGCTTGATCCGGCTCTCCTGCGCGGACAACTCGATAGCGTCGCCGCACAACTGGCCACGCGCGGATTCGACCTGCCCAGGGCAAGAATCGAGGCGCTGGAAGCGCGCCGCAAGGCGGCGCAGACACAGACCCAGGAATTGCAGAACCTGCGCAATACGCGCTCCAGGGCCATTGGCATGGCCAAGGGCAAGGGCGAGGACACGAGCACGCTGATGGCCGAAGTCGCCGGCATCGGCGACCAGCTCAAGGCCAACGAACAGGCGCTGGCCGACATCCAGGGCGAGCTTTCCGCGATCACGCTCGGCATCCCGAATCTGGCCGATGCTTCCGTGCCGCATGGCGCGGATGAAACCGGAAACAAGGAAATTCACGCGTGGGGAACTCCGCGGAACTTCGACTTCGCGGTGAAGGATCACGTCGAGCTTGGAACGCGTCATGGCTGGCTCGATGGCGAGGTCGCGGCGAAACTCTCCGGCGCGCGCTTCACCGTGCTGCGCGGCGATCTGGCGCGTCTGCATCGCGCACTGGCGCAGTTCATGCTCGACCTGCACACGCGCGAACACGGTCATCTGGAATGCAACGTGCCGGTGATCGTGAATGCCGACAGTCTGTACGGCACCGGCCAGCTGCCAAAATTCGAGGAAGACATGTTCGCCACGCAACTCGGCGAGCAGAAGCGTTACCTGATTTCCACCTCGGAAATTTCGCTGACCAATCTGGTGCGCGACGAGATCGTCGACGCGGAAAGACTGCCCATGCGCCTGACCGCGCATTCGTTGTGCTTTCGTGCCGAGGCGGGCGCCGCCGGCCGCGACACGCGCGGCATGATCCGCCAGCACCAGTTCGAAAAGGTCGAGCTGGTGACGATTTCCAAACCGGCGGAAAGCTGGGCCGAACACGAACGCATGACGCGTTGCGCCGAAGTCGTGCTGGAAAAACTCGAGCTGCCGTACCGGCGCATGTTGCTGTGCACGGGCGACATGGGGTTCTGCGCGGCGAAGACCTATGACCTGGAAGTCTGGTTGCCGTCGCAGAACACGTACCGCGAAATCTCCTCGTGCTCCAACTGCACCGATTTCCAGGCACGGCGCATGCAGGCGCGCTGGCGCAACCCGGAAACCGGCAAGCCGGAATTGCTGCACACGCTCAACGGTTCCGGCGTCGCCGTCGGCCGGGCGCTTATCGCGGTGATGGAAAATTGCCAGAATGCGGACGGGTCGATCAGCGTGCCGCAGGCGCTGCGGCCGTACATGGGCGGTGTGGAGCGGATCGTGTAGCAATTGCAAAGGAGAGGTGGCCGAGTGGTTTAAGGCACCGGTCTTGAAAACCGGCGTGGTAGCGATACCACCGTGGGTTCGAATCCCACCCTCTCCGCCACCCCTTGCCTCGTCGAGTGCATCGCGTTAGTTTGTCCGCGGGGAAGCAACCGGGGACTGCCATGATCCGTGTCGTGTTGGTGGACGATCACGCCTTGATGCGCACGGGCCTGCGCATGATCCTGGAAAAACATCCGGATATCGAAATCGCCGGCGAAGCCGAAGATGGCGAACAGGGCCTGGCGTTGATCAAGCAGGCAAAACCCGATGTTGCTCTCGTCGACGTACACATGCCCGGCGTTTCCGGCATCGAAGTCACCGAGCGCGTGCACCGCGCCAAGCTCGATACACGCATCGTGATCCTCACCATTGCCGACGAAGCGCCGTTTCCGAAGCGCCTGCTCGAAGCCGGCGCGAGTGGCTATTTGACCAAGGGTTGTCCGGCCGACGAATTGATCAAGGCCGTGCGCAGGGTCGCCGATGGACAGAAGTACCTGGGCGGTGACATCGCGCAGCAACTGGCGCTGGCGACGATGGCTGGCGAGGCTTCGCCATTCGACGAGCTGTCCGCGCGAGAGCTCGAGGTGGCGATGATGCTGGCGCAAGGCCGCGCGGCGAAGCACATCGCCACGCGACTGCACCTGAGCGAGAAGACCGTTGCGACCTACAAGGCGCGCTTGTTCGAGAAACTCGCCATCGACAACGTCGTCGCGCTGGCACATCTGGCCAGCGCGCATGGCCTGCTGGAAAAACCGGCGCACATGCCGGCGTGACGGCGGCGCAAGCGCCGCCGCACGGACTACGGCGTGGGTTCGTCCGGTGCCTTTGCTGCGGGATCCGTGGCCGGCTTTACCGTGGGTTGAGCCGCCGGCGCAGGCGTGTTCGCGCTACCGGCAGTCGGCGCTGCGGTATGTGGCGGTTGAGCCGGCGTCGATGGCTTGGGCGTCAGCACGATCGGCGGCGGCGCAAAGCGCGGTGGTATCGGCAAGGGCAGGGAGGGCATCAGCACGGGCGCAGGTGGGCCAGGCGGGCGCGAGGTTATTGCCGCCGGTGTTGGCGGCTTGACTGCGGCGGGAACGGGAGTCGGCACCGCAGCCGGTGCCGCTGGCGCGGAAGCCGTGGCAGGAAGTGGCGCTGGCGGTCGCGGTGTTGTAGCCGGGGTTGCTGGCGCGGTTGGCGCCGGCGCGGCAGGTCGCGCAGCCGCAACGGGAACCGGCGGAGCTACTGGCGCTGCCGTGACGGGTGCCGCCGCAACGGGCGGAACGGAAACCGGTTGCGGCGGTATGACGGGTTGCGTCACTGGCGGTTGCTGGAGAGCAGGTGCTGCGGCGCGCGGCGTCGCCGCGGGCGTTGGCGCTGCGACAGTCGCACTTGTTGCGGCAGGCGCGGGACCCGCATGCGCAATGCCCGTATCGACTTTCGGAAGCGGCATCGGATCGGGTTTGATCTCGTGCCGGGGGGGCGCCACGGGGATCGGAGCTGTTGGAGGCGTGGGCGGCGTGAAGGGCGGCTTGGCAACTTCGGGGTGTGCGGCCACTTGCGGCAACGGCGCCTGCAACGGGGCGGGCGGGGGCGCGCGCATTACGGTATCCGCGGAATGCGACGCCGCGGCGGAGGATGCAACCGCGTGCGCGGGCGCCGCTGGAGGCGGATTGCCGACGGTTGCGGGAGCATGCGAGTCGTCCGCATCTTCGTCATCGAAATCGAAGACGACGGGAGCCGCGCCGTGCGGTGCGTGCTGATCGACTGCACCGCCTTCATTCTTGCGACGGCGGCGGCCACCGCGACGACCGCGGCGACGCGAGCGGGTTTCGTTGCCTTCGGCATCCACGGCCTCGTGCGGTGGTTGCGATGCCACGGTTGCAGGCGCGATTTGCGCGGGAGCCGCAACCGTGGCGGCAGGTGCGGCGACGGCGGGCGATTCGCGCTTCGGGCGATCCGGAGCCGGCTGCGGTTGCGGTTTGCGTGCTTGCGCCTGCGGTGGAGTCTGGCGCTGCGTATCGGCGCGCGCGTTCTCGTTCTGCGGACGCTGATCGCGACGCTGCTGCTTGTTGTCGCCGCCACGCGGCCGATCGCGGTCACGTTGGCCGCGTCCATCACCGCGCCGCGCATCGCGCGATTCCTCGCGGCGCGACTGACCGTTGCCGCGTGATGGCTTGCCGCGCGACGGCGGCGGCACCAGCTCGGCCAGCGTTTTTTCCGGTGCGGCCGGCTTGTGGAACCAGCTCAGCATGCGAGCGAACAAGCCCGGTGCCGCAGGTTTCGCCGGCGGCGTCGGGGGCGCAGGCGTCTCGTGCACGGGCGCGGGGCTGGCCGGGACGATGCCGCTGACGGCCGGTTTTTCCGGCTCGGCGCCGGGTTTGGCAACCTGTGGCGGTGGCGTGATGACGGCAGGCGTCAGCCGCTCATAGCTGGGTTTCGCGTCACCGGAAATTTCGGTGGCGCGGATGCGTTCGATGTGGAAATGCGGGGTCTCGAGTTTCTCGTCGGCGACCACGATCACCGGCACGTCGTGGCGCTGTTCGATCTCGACGATGCTCTTGCGCTTCTCGTTGAGCAGGAAGTTGGCAACCATCGCCGGCACCTGCACCAGCACCTGGCCGGTCTTTTCCTTCATCGCCTGTTCTTCGACCAGGCGCAGCACCGACAGCGACAACGACTCGACGCTGCGCACGCGGCCATGGCCTTCGCAGCGCGGGCACACGCTTTGCGTGGATTCGCCCAGGCTCGGGCGCAGGCGCTGGCGCGACATTTCGAGCAGGCCGAAACGCGAGATCTTGCCGATCTGCACGCGCGCACGGTCGTGGCGCAGCGCATCGCGCAGCTTGTCCTCGACCTCGCGCTGGTGGCGCGGCGAATCCATGTCGATGAAGTCGATCACGATCAGGCCGCCGGCGTCGCGGATGCGCAACTGGCGCGCGACTTCCACCGCGGCTTCGCAATTGGTGTTGAACGCGGTTTCCTCGATGTCGCCGCCCTTGGTCGCCTTGGCCGAGTTGATGTCGATCGCGGTCAGCGCTTCGGTCTGGTCGATGACGATCGAGCCGCCCGAAGGCAGGCGCACGGTGCGGTCGAACGCGTTCTCGATCTGGGTTTCGATCTGGAAGCGCGAGAACAGCGGCACGGTATCGCTGTACAACTTGAGCTTGCGCAGGTTCTGCGGCATCACCTGCTGCACGAAATCGCGGGCGTCGTTGAACAACTCGTCGCTGTCGATGAGGATTTCACCGATGTCGTTGCGCAGGTAGTCGCGCAGGGCGCGGATGATCAGGCGCGATTCCTGGTAGATCAGGAACGGCGCCGGGCGCGATTTGCCGGCCTCTTCGATCGCCGTCCACAACTGCAACAGGTAGTCCAGGTCCCATTGCAGTTCGTCGGCCTCGCGGCCGAGACCCGCGGTGCGGATGATCAGGCCCATCTCGTCCGGCAACTTGAGCTGGTCGAGGATTTCCTTGAGGTTGGCGCGATCATCGCCCTCGATGCGGCGCGACACGCCGCCGGCGCGCGGGTTGTTCGGCATCAGCACCATGTAGCGGCCGGCCAGCGAGATGAACGTGGTCAGGGCCGCGCCCTTGTTGCCGCGTTCTTCCTTTTCGACCTGGACCAGCAGTTCCTGGCCTTCCTTGAGCAGCTCGCGGATGCCGGCCTTGTTGTGGTCGGCGCCGGACTGGAAATAGTCGCGCGAGATTTCCTTGAGCGGGAGGAAGCCGTGGCGGTCGGCGCCGTACTCGACGAAACAGGCCTCGAGCGAGGGCTCTACGCGGGTAATGCGCCCCTTGTAGATGTTCGACTTCTTCTGCTCTTTGGAGGGAATCTCGAGATCGAGATCGTACAGGGTTTGGCCATCGACGATGGCCACGCGCAACTCTTCACGCTGAGTTGCGTTGATCAGCATACGCTTCATTTTTACATCCTCGGCGCTCGACCGTGGAAGGCGTCGCGATTGCGCGCCGGTAACGGCAGCGAAATCGCGCGGACCGTGGGCATGGACGCCGTCACGGGAGCGCTTTGTTTCTGCCGGCGCAAACCTCTGCGCCTGGCGTTGATAGGTGCCCTTGTGCGCTTCCGGGACCCCGCACTGCCTTGACGGCGATGGGCAATCCGCGACCAGACCCGTTAGGATTGCGCAGCGACCGAGGACTCCTCCCGGAGTGGGTTCGGACGCCAACGCAGGCCGGCGGGCAGGTGCGCCATTCCGTCGCTTGTCGACGGTCGGTGCGAAACGCCGGGCGAGTTTAGCACAGCGGGAATTTTTTCAATAGATACGCGAACTTCGATGAATCTTGACACAAAGAACTCAAGTCCAGGCGTGCGCCTGGTGACCGTGCCGGAAGAGCGCGAAGGCCAGCGCATCGACAACTTCTTGACCGGACAGCTCAAGGGTGTGCCGAAAAGCCTGATCTATCGCATCTTGCGCACCGGCCAGGTACGCATCAACGGCAAGCGGGCGAAGCCCGATGCGCGCGTGTCCGGCGGCGACGAGGTGCGGATTCCGCCGGTACGCGTGGCGGAAGCAGGGGAAGAGAAAATCGCTCCACCGGCGCTGGTCAAACGCGTCGCGCAGGCGGTCATCTTCGAAGACCGGGACTTTCTCGTCATCGACAAACCTGCCGGCATCGCCAGCCACGGCGGCAGCGGCGTTGCGTTCGGTGCGATCGAGCTGTTGCGCGCGGCACGACCCGGCGAGACTCTGGAGTTGGCACATCGACTCGACCGCGATACCAGTGGCGTGCTGGTGCTGGCGCGCCGGCGCGCGGCGCTGACCGGGTTGCAGGAACTGATCCGCGACGGCCACATCACCAAGCAATACCTGGCCTTGCTGCATGGGCGGCCCAAACGCGGCCGCTTCGACGTGAATGTGCCGCTACGCAAGTTCGATCTGCAAGGTGGCGAGCGCATGGTGCGCGTGAGCGATGACGGCAAACCGGCACTGACCGCATTCAAGGTCATCGACGCGTTCGTTGATGCAAGTCTGGCCGAGGTGACTTTGTATACCGGGCGCACGCACCAGATCCGCGTGCATGCGCAACATGCCGGGCATCCCTTGGCGGGCGACGAAAAATACGGACTGCGCGATTTCAACAAGACGATGCGTGATCGCGGCTTGCGCCGGCTGTTCCTGCACGCGGCGCGCTTCGAATTCGAACTCGGCGGCAAGACCCACAGCTTTTCCGCGCCGCTGGCACCGGATCTTGCGGAGGTGCTGGATCGGCTGCCTACTGGAAAAACCGCGCGCTGACTTCCGCCGAGTACAACCAGTCTTGCGGCAGCAGCGCGATCAGGATCAGCGCGCTCACGGCATGCGACACAGCAATCGGCAACAACGCGCGTTCTCGCAGGTAGATTACGCACCAGCAAAGTCCGCCCGCGAACGTCGCCAGCATCAGGCTGGCATTCGGCGTGTGCATCAGGGCAAAGGTCAGCGCACCGAGGTAGATCGCAACGAAACGGCTTTTGCCCGCTCGCAGCCAGCGGCTCGTCACGACCGCGCAGATCAGGTATTGCTGGATCAAAGCCCAGCCGAAATATCGAAGCACGTGTCCCGTGTCGATTGCGCGCAAGGGAGTGTCCCAGTGATGCGCATACAGGCCAATCGCCAAGGCGATGGCGGCCACACCGCCGCCGAACAACCACGCACGCGCGCTGCCGTTGAAGCGCCAGGTGCGCGGGATGCCGAGAAACGCCGCATACGCGGCAACCGACGCTATCAAGGCAATCTGCGCGGCGTCGAGCCGTCCGGTGAAAAAACCGCCGGCGATCAGCCACAACGGCGCAATCGATGCGAGTGCCGCTTCCAGTGCGGCACGCCAGCGCGGATCGCGTGGTGGCCAGCGCCACGCGAGCAGCAATGCCGTCCAGTACGCGCCAAGGACGATCCACGCCATGTTGTGCCGCGAGTGCGTGACGCTCGCTGGCGTGCCCATCACGTGCGCACGAGCCTCGACCGCATCCGCCGTGGAGGCGGGAACGATGATCGCAGCAGGGATGAGCATCCTGGCGCGCTCCAGAAATGCGCGTTGCCGTTCAATGCTCGAGTCAGGCTTCAGCAGGAGTACCGGTTGTGGGACGAGATCGGTAGCGGCATCGAGACTGGCAAGTATCGGGCTGGGAGTTGTAACGGCGACGGTCGAGGTCTGCACGTTGCGCGAAACATCGATCATGGTAGACGGGTCCGCCCATTTCATGATTGGCACTCGCACCGCGGAGACTTGCATGAGGCGAAATACCGCGCCGGCAGCAAGCTCCACCCGCAAGCGCAGCATCGCCGCATGGGCCGGCATGGATGCCTGGGCGGATTTGTTCTGCCATACCAATTCCGGGCAAACTGCCCTGTACTGGTTTTGCCACGGCGCCAACACGATTGGCGCGCTGTACAGGGCGGGTTGATCAAGTTTTGGCGCGACCACCAGGCGCAAACTAGCCGGCGCATCAACCGATGCGGAAATATCCAATTGTGGAAAGCGCCGCAAATCCAGCGGAGACGGCAACGGAAGCCCAATCTCGAAAGCGCGACCATCCGAATGCACGGTCAATCCGCCATCCGTGAACGCAAAACTCCCTGCGTCAAAAACACGGCCTGCGACCAGGCTTTCGGAGTCCGGGAATTTCCATCGCCACGGCGTTTCGCCGCGCGCGACCCCGGCCAAGGCCTGCACGGCGCGGTCGCTCAGGTACGCATCGAAGCGCCATTGCGCGAACGCGCGCAGTCCAGCGACCGTCAGGACCAGCAACAAGACCGCCACAACGATGCGCACGGCTCGCATCGTGGAATGCTCAGCCCTTGTGCAGCGCGTCGGTTTTGGCAGCGCAGATGAAATCGTTCATCGACAGACCGCCGACATCGTGGGTGGAGAATCGCACCAGGCAACGGCCCCAACCGAGTTCGAGGTCGGGATGGTGGTTTTCCCTTTCCGCGACGTAACCGAGCGCGTTGACGAATGCCAGCGCATGCAGGAAATCCGGGAAGCGGAACTGGCGACGGATATCCGCGTTGCCGGGACCCAATTCCCAGGCATCGAGCGCCGACAGCAGTTCCCGCGCGTGTGCAAGGGTGAGCTGGTGTTGCTTGCCCTTGAGCGGCTGGCAATGTTGTTCGCGCAATGGCGTGGCGGTCATGGCGGACTCCGAGAGTGGCGGCGGCAAAAGTATAGCAACCGTGACGCGTGGCCAATTCAGGACTAAAATGGTCCGGTATTTACTGGATGTCGCCTCCATGCTGACCCTGACCGAATCCGCGCAACGCCATTTCCGCCGCCTCATCGAACAGCAGGAAATCCCGGGACTTGGCGTGCGCCTGCAAGCCGTGCATCCGGGTACGCCGAAGGCCGATTGCCAGCTGGAGTTTTGCGAGCGTTCGGATCTGCTCGGCAACGAATGGTCGCTGGCATGCGACGGATTCGATCTTTACGTGGAAGCCAACAGCGTGGCCTGCCTGCAGGACGCCGAGATCGACTTCACCAGCGATGCAACGGGCGGGCAGCTCAAGGTGCGCGCACCGCACCTGCAGGGCCATCCGCCGGCGGCGGATGCACCCTTGGCCGAACGCGTGCAGTATGTGCTGGAGACGGAGGTCAATCCGCAGATTGCCGCGCACGGCGGTCGCGCAACGCTGGTGGAAATCACCTTCGACAACGCCGTCGTGCTGCGCCTGGGCGGCGGCTGCCATGGCTGCGGCATGGCCGATGTGACATTGAAGCAGGGCATCGAACGCACCCTGCGCCAGCATTTTCCGGAAATATCGGCGGTGCGTGACGCAACCGATCACGCCAGCGGCCACAATCCGTACTACCGCGGCCACGAAGGCAAGAGCGCCGTGCGCTGAAGAACGGCCGCGCGCGATGGCCGGCCGTTTGCGTCAGGATTTCCCTCAGTCGCCTTGTTCGTAGTGCGACAGATCGTCCAGCTTGCCGGGCATCGAGGCGAAATGCTCGGACAGCGCCTTGATGTCGGCATCGCTCAGGGTCTTGGCGAATCCGGCCATGATGGCGTTCTGGCGCGCACCGGAACGATACTCGCGCAGCGCCTGCGCAAGATAGTCGCGGTACTGTCCGGCAAGGCGCGGATAGATTGCCGCCGTGGCGTTGCCGTCGGCGCCATGGCATGCGGCGCAGGGAGCGGCGAGGGCGGCCACGTTGCCACCCGGGGCGCCGCCGGCTTCGGCGGCAAACGCATTGATGGCCAGAAGTCCGGTCGCGAGCGCGGTGAGTCGAATGATGTTCATGGCTTTCCTTATTTACCCGCGTTCAGGCTGGACAGGTAGGCGGCGACATTGCGGATGTCCTCGTCCGACAGGCTCTGGCCCTGCGCACGCATGGTCGGATGCGAGCGTTCGCCCTTTTTGTATTCGGTCAGCGCAGACACGATGTAATCGTAGTTCTGTCCGGCGATGCGCGGCACGTGGTAGTTCGGATAGGCGTTCTTGTATCCGGTCACGCCATGGCAGCCGCCGCAGGTATAGACCAGGGCCTTGCCGACCTTGGCGTCGCCGTGGGTGGCGTCGGCGGCAAGTGTGCTTGCGCTGAATCCGAAAGCCAGGGCAAGGGCGGCGCAACAGTACAGGACAGGTTTTTGCATGAGTCGATTCCGGCGTTCCGTGACGTTGGCGAAAAACCCGTGAAGTATAACGTGACGAATGCGCGCGTCGCTAGCCGGATAGCGGGCAAGGCAACTTCACGGCGCCGCCGATGTCTGCATGGGCCTTGCAACGAATTGTCTCTGGCGCGCATCCATGGGGATTGCCAAGTCGTGTGCATGACTTGCGGCCCTGTGCAAATCGCTCGCGAGTCCATACGTTTGCAGCCGCAAAATCCGAGGGGGCTTGAGGTATTTAGTGATATAGTTTAGTATAACACCATCCAAACACCTTCCCCTGTTGATCAAGCCGACGCCGATGGCCATGAAAAAAATGCGCACACCTTTGATAATAATGCTTTTTCTAGCAATGACCGGCGTGCTTTCCGGATGCAACAAGAACAGCGCTGCGGCCCAGACCAAGGCGCCAGCGGTGGACGCGGTGCCCGTCGAAGTCGCCCTGGCGAGCCACAACGCGATCAGTGCCAGCTATAGCGGCACCGCGGCACTCGTGGCCGATCACGAAGCGCAGGTCACCGCGAAGACCTCCGGTGTGCTGAAGAAGCTTTATGTGGAAGAGGGCATGACGGTCAAGGCCGGCCAACTGCTGGCCGAACTCGACGACGCCGACGCGCTGGCCAAGGCCAAGCAGGCCGAGGCGCAGATGCACAAGGCCGAGGCGACGTTCGCGCATGCGCAGGCGGCGATGCCGAAACACCTGATTCCCGAATACGAATACGAACAGGACAAGTTCGACCTGGCTGCGCAGCGCGCCGCCTATGAGGCCGCCAACATCCAGTTGTCGTACACGCGCATCGTCGCCCCGGTCGATGGCGTGATCGCGCAGCGCGACATCAAGATCGGCAACCTGGTGCAGGCCAATCAGAACCTGTTCCGCATCGTCGGCATGAATCCGTTGCAGGCCGTGCTCAACGTGCCCGAACGCCAGCTCGGCATCCTCAAGGCGGGGCAGGTGGTGCAACTGGAGGCCGATGCATTGCCGGGCAAGAAGTTCGATGGAACCATCCTGCGCATCGCGCCGGTCGTCGACCCGGCCAGCGGCACGTTCCGCGTGACCTGCCAGTTTCGCGACGCCAGTGCGGTGCTGCGCCCGGGCATGTTCTCACGCATCGACATCGTCTACGACCAGCGCCCTGACGCGCTCACCGTGCCGCGCTCGGCGCTCGTGGAAGAAGACGGCCAGACCTCGGTCTATGTCGTCGAAAAGGCGCCACCGGCACCTGCGGCGAAGGTCGAGGCGGGCCAACCTGCAGCGAAAGCGCCTGCGGCGGCGCCCGATGGTTTCATTGCGCATCGCCAACCGGTGAAGGTCGGCTATAGCGATGGCAACAAGGTCGAGATCATTTCAGGATTGACCGCCGGGGCGCGCGTGATCACGGTGGGTCGCAACGCCGTGCGCGACGGCACCGCCATACTGGTGCTGGACAACAAGGCATGAGCTTCGTCGAACTCGCCACGCGCCGGCGCGTGACCGTCGGCATGGTGACGCTCACCCTGGTTTTGTTCGGGTTGATCGCACTGTCGGGACTGAAGGTCAACCTGCTGCCGGACCTGACCTATCCGACCCTGACCGTGCGCACCGCTTATGAAGGCGCCGCGCCGGCGGAAATCGAAACGCTGATTTCGCAGCCGGTCGAGGAAGCGCTCGGCGTGGTCAAGAACGTGCGCACGATCCACTCGGTGTCGCAGGCCGGGCAGTCCGACGTGATCCTGCAGTTCGCCTGGGGCACGAACATGGACCAGGCGAGCCTGGACGTGCGCGACAAGCTCGATCTGCTGCAACTGCCGCTGGCCGCGAAGAAACCGGTGTTGCTGCGTTTCAATCCGTCCACCGACCCGATCCTGCGCCTGGCGCTGACCGCCCCGGTGCAAACCGGCGATGCGGAAAGCGCGCAGTTGAAACAGTTGCGCCGCTTCGCCGACGACGAGCTGCGCAAGCGCCTGGAGCCGACCAGTGGCGTGGCGGCGGTCAAGGTCGGTGGCGGTCTCGAAGACCAGATCGACGTCGACATCGACCAGCAGCGCCTGCAGCAGCTCAATCTCAATGTGGCCGACGTGATCAAGCGCCTCGCCGATGAGAACGTGAACGTATCCGGTGGGCGCATCGAGGATGGCACGCAGCGCTACCTGGTGCGCACCGTCAACCAGTTCACCAGCCTGGAGCAGATGCAGGACCTGCTGATCAAGGTCGACAACGGCGTGCCGATCCGACTCAAGGAAGTCGCCAATGTGCACCAGGGCCACAAGGAACGCGAAGGCATCGTGCGCGTGGACGGACACGAAGCGGTCGAGCTGGCGATCTACAAGGAAGGCGACGCCAATACCGTCACGGTCGCGGCGGCCGTGCGCAAGCAACTGGACAAGTTCACCTGCGCCAATCGTCCGCCGCCGTGTGCGTCGATCCTGCCGGCCAACGCCAAATTGACCACGATCGACGATCAATCGGTTTTCATCCAGGGTTCGCTCAACGACGTGCGCGACGACGCCATCATCGGCGGCGTGCTGGCGGTGCTGATCATCTTCTTCTTCCTCGCCGATTCGTGGAGCACGTTCATCATTTCGCTGTCGCTGCCGGTGTCGTTGATCGCCACGTTTTTCTTCATGGGCGAAGCCGGATTGAGCCTGAACGTGATGTCGCTCGGCGGACTCGCGCTCGCCACCGGCATGGTCGTGGACGATTCCATCGTGGTGCTGGAAAACATCGCGCGCATGCGTGAGCAAGGCATCGGCATCGTCGAGTCCGCGGTCAAGGGCGCGCGCGAAGTGTCCATGGCGGTGACGGCGTCGACGCTGACGACGGTCGCGGTGTTCTTTCCGCTCGTTTTCGTGCAGGGCATTGCCGGCCAATTGTTCCGCGATCAGGCCTTGACGATCACGTTCGCCATGCTGATCTCGCTGGTCGTGGCCATGAGCCTGATTCCCATGCTCGCTTCGCTCAAGGGCAGGGCGCCGCTGGCCTTCGCCGATGAGGCCAAACCCGAACGCGCAGCGCCACGTACACGCATGGGTAAAGGATTCGCCGTCGTTGGCCGGATATTCCGTTGGCTGCCGCGCGTCATCGGCTGGATCGGATTCACCGTCGGTCGCTTGGGCGGGAACATCATCGGTCGCGCCCTGCGTTTCCTCGGCAAGGGGCTGCTTGGCGGTTACAACCGCGCCGCCAGTGCCTATCACGGATTCCTTCCCAAGGCGCTCGCACATCCGTGGAAAGTGCTCGGCTTTGCCGCAGCGGCTTTCGCAATCAGCGTGGCGCTGATTCCGACCTTGGGCACCGATCTGATTCCACAACTCGCGCAGGGCCGATTCGAGATGACGGTCAAGCTCGCGCCCGGCACGCCGCTGGTTTCCACCGATGCACTGGTGCACGAGTTGCAGGACAAGAACTCGAAAAACCCGTTGATCAAGATGATCTACGGCGTCAGCGGCACCGGCACGCGCCTGGATGCCAATCCGACAGAGTCCGGCGAGAACATCGCGCGCCTGCTGGTGGTGCTCGCGCCCGGCGCCGGGCGCAAGGGCGAAAGCGCGGCGATGAATGCGCTGCGCGCGAACATGGCCGCGCATCCCGGCAGCGAAGTGCAATTCTCGCGACCGAAATTGTTCAGCTTCGATACGCCGCTGGAGGTGGACCTGCGCGGCTACGATCTGGACGCCCTGCAGAAGGCCGGCAACAAGCTTGCTGCACTTTTGCAAGCCTCGCCGCGCTTCGCGGACGTCAAATCCAGCGCACAGGGCGGCTCGCCGGAAATCCGCATTCATTTCGATCAGGACCGTGCGGCTGCGCTCGGCCTGACCACCAAGCAGATATCCGACCAGATCGTCGACAAGATCCGCGGTGCGGTGGCCACGCAATACAACTTCCGCGACCGCAAGATCGACGTGCTGGTGCGCGCGCGGCCCAATGAGCGCACCTCGGTCGACGACATCCGCAACCTGATCGTCAATCCCGGTGCGGCGACGCCCGTGCGACTGGCATCGGTCGCCGACATCGCCATCGCCATGGGCCCGAACGAAATCGACCGCATCGGCCAGGAACGCGTGGCCATCGTCACTGCCAACCTGCATTACGGCGACCTCGGCAGCGCCGTTGCGGAAGTGCAGAAGATCCTGCGCGACAACCCGCTCGCTGCCGGCGTCAGCGCCCACATCGGCGGGCAGAGCGAGGAACTCGATGCTTCCCTGCGCTCACTGATCTTCGCCCTGTCGCTGGCGATCTTCCTCGTCTACCTGGTGATGGCGTCGCAGTTCGAATCGCTGCTGCATCCCTTCGTGATCATGTTCTCGATCCCGCTCGCCCTGGTCGGCGCGGTGCTGGCGCTGAAGATCACGAACACGCCGTTGTCGATCGTGGTGTTCATTGGCCTGATCATGCTCGCCGGCATCGTGGTCAAGAACGCGATCGTGCTGATCGACCGCGTGAACCAGCTGCGCGAGGAGGGCGTGGACAAGCTCCGCGCGATCGCGCAGGCGGCCGAATCGCGCCTGCGCCCGATCACGATGACGACGTTGTGCACCCTGATCGGCTTCCTGCCGCTGGCCCTGAGCTTTGGCGACGGGTCCGAAGTCCGCTCGCCGATGGCGATTGCCGTGATCGGTGGCCTGGCCGTTTCCACCTTGCTTACCCTGATCGTGATCCCGGTCGTCTACAACCTGCTCGATCGGCGGCCGGATGCCTGGTATCAGCAACGCGCTGCACGCAGCGCCGCGCAGGAAGGCAACACCCCGGCGGACGTCGCTGGACAATCCGCATGACGCTTGCCGAGCTCAGCCTCAAGCGCCCGGTCACGGCGGTGATGTTCTTCGTGTCGCTGCTCGTGGTCGGCGCGATTGCGGCGTTCCGCCTTCCGCTCGAGGGCATGCCGGACGTGCAATTCCCGTTCATGATGATCGACTTGCCGTATGCCGGTTCGACGCCGGCGGAAGTCGAACGCACGATCACGCGACCGGTCGAGGATGCCTTGTCCACGCTCACCGGGATCGAACACATGAATTCGCTGTCGCGTGCGGACGGCGCGCAGGTTTTCCTGATGCTCAAATGGGGCGAAGACACCACGGTCAAGGCCGTGCAGGCGCGTGAGAAGATCGACGCCATCCGCGACGAGCTGCCGAGCGACCTGCAGCGCTACACGGTGATGAAATTCGCCACCACCGACCAGCCGATGTTGCAGTTGCGCATATCCAGCGACCGGAATCTGTCCAACGCCTGGGAGTTGCTGGATCGCAAGCTCAAGCGTCCGCTGGAGCGACTTCCGGGCGTGGCGCGCGTGCAGATCCAGGGCGTGGCGCCCCCCGAAGTACAGATCGAGGTGTCCGTTGACCGGCTGACGGCCGCCGGCGTCAGCTTGAATGATTTGTACACGAAGCTGTCGAACGCGAATTTTTCCGCCTCTGCCGGCCAGATCACCGACGGCACGTTGCGCTACCAGGTGCAACCGCTGGGCGAATGGCGCAGCCTCGATGAAATCCGCGCCACGCCGGTCAACGACAAGGGCCTGAAACTCGGCGATATCGCCAACGTCACGCTCAAGCCGGCGCGCCTGGACTACCGCCGCCACCTGGATGGCAAGCCGGCGATCGCGGTGGACATCTCCAAGGAACGCAATGCGAACCTGGTCGAAGTTGCCAGTCGTGCCATGGCCGAGGTCGATCGCATCAGCCACGACCCGGAGATGCGCGGCATCAACCTGTACTACCTCGGCGACGAGGCCAAGGCGGTCACCAACAGCCTGAAGGAACTCGGCGAAGCCGGCGGCATCGGCATCGTGCTGTCCGTGTTCGTGCTGTTTTTCTTCCTGCGCGACTGGCCGTCGACACTGATGGTGTCGCTGGCGATCCCCATTTGCATGGTGATCACGCTCGGCTGCATGTATTTCCTCGGCATGACGCTGAACGTACTGTCCTTGCTGGGCCTGCTGCTGGCGGTCGGCATGCTCGTGGACAACGCCGTCGTTGCCGTCGAAAGCATCTACCAGTACCGCGAGAAGTTTCCCGACAAACCCTGGTACTGCGCGGTGCAGGGCACGCAGGTGGTCGGCATCGCGATTGCCGCCGGCACGTTCACCAGCATCGTCGTGTTCCTGCCGAACGTGTTTGGCGCAAAGAACCAGATCAGCATTTTCCTGACCCAGGTGGCGATCGCCATGTCGATCGCGCACCTGGCGTCATGGCTGGTCGCGGTCAGCCTGGTGCCCATGCTGTCGGCGAAGTTGCCGCCGCCGCATTTCATCGGGCGCGATTCCCTGATCGCACGCCTGCAGCACCGCTACGAGTCCGCCATCGCCTGGTCCCTCGCGCATCGCAAGGCCATGGTCGCAGGTCTCGTCGTGCTGTTTGCGGCCAGTTTCGTGCCGATGAAGCTGGCCAAGACCGACATGTTCCCACCCGGACAGTCCGGCGAATTGCACCTGCAATACCAGCTCAACGGCATCTATCGGCTCGAGGAACTCGACAAGTCGATCGCCACGGTCGAGAAGTGGCTGAACGCCAATCGCAAGCAATTGCACATCAAGAATGTCTACAGCTACTTCAACGAACAGGGCGACGCGATGACGAACGTCCTGCTCACCGACGACGACGCCGGGCGCGGGCATTCGCAACAGATCATGGAAAAGATCCGTGCCGGCGCTCCCAAGGTGCCGATCGGCAAGATCGGTTTCGATTTCCAGTCGCAGAACCAGAATACCAACGTGCAGGTGTTCCTCAACGGCGATTCGAGTTCGACGTTGCGCGAGTTGTCCGAGGCCGCGATCCACACGCTGCAACATGTGCCGGGACTGCGCGACGTGCGCACTGCGCAGAATGGCGGCGACCGCGAACTGGCGGTGCACGTGGATCGCGTGCGGGCGCGCACTTACGGGTTTTCCGCCAGCGAGATCGCGCAATACGTTGCCATTGCCCTGCGTGGCCTGCCGCTCAAGGAATACCACGACAACGGCACGCAGATCCCGGTGTGGCTGCGTTTCGGCGGCGACGACACGCGCAGTCTCACCGACTTGGCCGACTACAAGTTGCGCGCTGCCGATGGCACCATGGTGCCATTGCTGTCGATGGTCGATCTGAACAATCGCGCCGCACCATCGGCAATCGAGCGCGACAATCGCCAGACTTCGCTCGCCATCAAGGCCAACCTTGCACCTGGCGCCACGCTGGACGAGGTCACCCCG
>JAFEFO010000029.1 GCA_018240565.1 Pseudomonadota bacterium
CCGGCCACGTTCGACTGAAGCGTCATCGGCTCGTGAGATCGAAACGCCGCCCAGCAGGAGAATCCGACGGACGCGGACATTCACCTGATCGAAGTGCAGTGCGGCGATCATTTTGGCGAGGACGACATCGTGCGGCTGCAAGATGTGCACGGATGCCATTGCGGTGTTGGAGCGCGCCCTTCGCCTTGACATGGCACGACGCATTTTCGATCATTGTGCGCTAACGACGACGTCAGGGCGGGCGTGCAATAGGGTGATTGCCGGATCTGATGCCACTTAAACTGTTGTTAGGGGAAATGCAATGCGTAATCGTATTGGCGTGGTTGTGCGTTCGTGGCGGGTTTCGGTGCTGGCGTGTTGCCTTGGTTTGCCGGTGCTGCTGACTGCCCTGCCGGCATCGGCCTGGAGCCCCGGCAAGGATGGAACGCTAACCGTCACCGCGGCCAACACCGTCGTCAATACGTACACCACGCTCAATGCCGCGGCTGCGCAGAACGCCACCACGATCACTGTTACCAACGCGGCTGCCCTGACCGGGCTGGCAATTGGTGACGTATTGCTGATCTACAACGCGCAGGGTGCCACGATCGATACGACCAACACCGCGTCCTATGGCACGGTCAGTTCGCTCAACAACGCGGGCCGCTTCGAATTCGTCAATGTCGACGGAATCAGTGGCAATACGCTCACCATCGATAGCGGCGGCACCGCCAATACCTGCGGCGGCGGTTTGCGCAACAATTATGACAACGGGGCGCAGGTCGTGCGTGTGCCGCAATACACGACGCTCACCATTTCCGGTGCGGGTTCGGTCGTGGCGCAAGCCTGGAACGGTTCCACCGGCGGTATTGTCGCGGCCTATGTGCAAAACACGGCCAGCGTCGGCGGCGCCGGCATCAGTGTGGCCGGGCAGGGCTTTCGTGGTGGCGCGTTGATCAATCGCACGGGGGATCCCAATACCGACTGGGCCGCCTACGTCAATGTGACGGCCGATGGTGTCGGCGCGGAAAAAGGCGAAAGCATCGCCGGGTATCAGGCATCCTATGACGCGATCGGCGGCCGTTACAGTCGTGGCGCCCCGGCCAACGGCGGTGGCGGTGGCAATTCGCACAACGCCGGCGGCGGCGGCGGCGCCAACGGCGACAGCGGTACGGCCTGGACCGGCGAGGGCAATACCGACAACAGTGTTGCCGGATACACGACGGCGTGGAAGCTGGATCCGAATTTCCCGGGTAGCGGAATTGGTGCGTCGTCCGGTGGCGGTCGCGGCGGATACACCTATGCCTCCGCGCAGAACGATCCAACGACCAATGCGCCAGGAAATTCAATCTGGGGTGGCAATAATCGGCGAGAACGCGGTGGCATCGGAGGCCGGCCGCTAACCAACGACCCCAGCACGGCCGGCATGCGGCTGTTCTTCGGTGGTGGCGGTGGCTCCGGAGACGAGAACAACGGTGCCGGCACTGCGGGTGGCAATGGCGGCGGAATTGTATTCCTGGTGGCTGGCACGATTTCCGGCGCTGGCACCATCGATGCCAGCGGCGCGACAGCGAACAATAACAACGGGCTGGGTACCGGCAACGATGCGCCCGGCGGCGGCGGTGGTGGCGGTTCGATCGTGCTCATTGCCAACGGCAGTCTTAGCGGCGTGGCACTGAAGGCCGATGGCGGCAAGGGTGGCAATCAGCACATCACCACGAACGAAAGCGAGGGTCCTGGCGGCGGCGGTGGCGGCGGGTACATTGCCGTTTCCGGTGGTGCACCAGGCTCCCGCTCGGCAGTTGGCGGCGTCAACGGCACCAGTGATTCGCCGGGTCTCCAGGCGAAATTTCCGCCAAATGGAGCAACGAAGGGAGGCTCCGGGCTGCCTAACGCGGTGGGGCCCTCGCTGAGCAATTTCCCGGTCTGTGCTGTCCCCGCGCTGGCGATCACCAAGACCGCCAATGGTCCGTGGATTGCGGGTCAATCCGGTGCGCAGTACACGCTGACCGTGAAGAACAATGGCAGCATTGCCACGTCAGGCATGGTAACGGTGCTCGACACCGTGCCAGCCGGTGTTACGCCGCCCGCGAGCTTCAGCAATAATGGCTGGACGTGCAATTTTGCCAGTCCGACCCTTTCGTGCACGAGCTCGGCAGTTCTCGCAGCTCTCGGCGGCAGCAGCAGCATCGTGGTGCCGGTGACCGTGTCGCCTTCGGCCATACCCAGCGTAACCAACAACGCCTCGGTCGGTGGTGGCGGCGACCCGAACAACGGAGGTAATCCGCCCACGCCGGGAAGTTGTGCCGTTGCGGATCCGCATTGCGCCAGCACGACGACCCCGGTAAGTGGTGTCCCCGCACTGACGGTGGCCAAGACGGGACCGGCGACGGCGACGGTGGGCACGGCGTACAACTACGTGATCACGGTGACGAACACGGGCACGGCGGCGACGACGGCGGCGACGACGGTGACGGATACGGTGC
>JAFEFO010000002.1 GCA_018240565.1 Pseudomonadota bacterium
AAGTTGCTGATACCGATCGCGCGGACGCGGCCGTCAGCGAGCAGTTTTTCCAGCGCCTTGTAGGCCGCAATCGTGAGCGCGAAGTCCTCGATCCGTGGCTGGTGCAGCAGCAACAGGTCGATGACATCGACGCCGAGCTTGCCGACTGCCTTGTCGAAGGCGTGCAGCGCCGCGTCGTAGCCATAGTCGCTGACCCACACTTTCGTCTCGATGAAAATCTCGTCGCGCGCGATGCCGGAGCGACGGATGGCCTCGCCCACCTCGCGCTCGTTGCCGTAGGCCGCGGCGGTGTCGATGTGGCGGTAGCCGGTGTCGAGCGCCGCAAGTACGGCGGCGGTGGTTTCCGCTGGCGGCGTCTGGAACACCCCCAGCCCGATGACCGGGATTTGCACGCCATTATTGAGGGTGAAATGCGGAATGGTGGAATTGTTCATGGTGTTTCTTCCTTGCCGGTTCACAGGCTTGATGGCAGCGCTTCGCGCCCGACCATCGCCAGTTGCGCGGGGGCGTAGCGTTCGCCTTCGATGGGAATTTGCGCGGCGGCCTGCTCGATCTCGCGCAGGTCGATGGCGGAGAGTTCGACGCTGGCCGCGCCGAGGTTTTCTTCCAGCCGGTGCAGCTTGGTGGTGCCCGGAATCGGCACGATGTACGACCGCTGCGCCAGCAGCCAGGCCAGCGCGATCTGCGCCGGGGTTGCGCCTTTCGCGTCGGCGACTTTCCGCAACAAGTCCACCAGCGCCTGGTTCTTCGCCATCGCGGCGGGCGCGTAGCGCGGTGAGGCACGGCGGAAATCGCCTTCGTCAAACGTGGTGTCCCGGCTCATCGCGCCGGTGAGGAAGCCCCGGCCGAGTGGGCTGTAGGGCACCAGACCAATGCCAAGCTCATCGCAGGCGGCGAGGATGCCGTTGGTCTCCACACCGCGCGTCCACAGGGAGTATTCGTTCTGCAGCGTGGTGACCGGCTGCACCGCGTGGGCGCGACGCAGCGTGGCGACGCCGGGCTCGGACATGCCGAAGTGTTTGACCTTGCCCTCGGCGATCAGATCCTTGACCGTGCCGGCCGCGTCCTCGATCGGTACATTCGGATCCACGCGATGCTGGTAAAGCAGATCGATCGTCTCGATGCGCAAGCGTTTCAGCGAACCCTCAACGGCCTGGCGGATGCGCGCCGGCCGGCTGCACACGCCGCGGTTCTCGCGCGTTTCAAAGTCGATGTCGAAACCGAACTTGGTGGCGATCACCACCCGCTCGCGCACCGGCGCCAGCGCCTCGCCCACCACTTCCTCGTTGGCGAACGGGCCGTACACTTCCGCGGTGTCGAAGAAGGTCACGCCGCGATCCACGGCGTCGCGGACCAGCTTGATGCCGTCCGTCTTCGACAGCGGCGTGCCGTAGCTCTGGCTGATGCCCATGCAGCCGAAGCCGAGCGTGGACACTTCGAGTGTATTGCCAAGTTTGCGTGTCTGCATTTTCGTTGCCTCTGATTTCATGACTGGTATTGCGCGTCGGTGACCGGCTCCATCCACTCGACGTTCTTGCCATTCGCGTCGCGCTCCACGATGGCGATGTGCGACATCGCCGTGGTCGCGGTTGCGCCGTGCCAGTGCCGCTTGCCGGGTGGGCAGAAGACGACATCGCCGGGGCGGATTTCCTCTTTCGGCTCGCCTTCGCATTGATGCCATCCCAACCCCGACACGACGATCAAGGTCTGGCCGAGAGGATGGGTGTGCCAGTTGCTGCGCGCGCCCCGCTCGAAGGTCACGAGGGCGCCTCCGGTGCGTGCCGGCGCTTCCATCTGGAACGGTGCGTCGATGCGCACGTTGCCGGTGAAAAATTCTGCTGATCCCTGAACCGAGGGCTGCGAACCGTTGCGTTGGATGTGCATGGAAAGTCCTCTCGTTGGCGGATGGCGCATTGCCTCGGTGCGTATCCTGACACTCCGCCGCGCGGCGATTAAGTGGTATAAAGCGCATGAACCCATGAATTGGATTCATGAATGCCACGGACCGACATCAACGACCTGCAGGCCTTTCTCGCCGTCGCGCGCGCGCGCAGCTTCACCCGCGCCGCGGCGAAGCTTGGCGTATCGCAATCCGCGCTCAGCCACAGCCTGCGCGGACTGGAAGAACGGCTCGGCGTGCGCCTGCTCAACCGCACCACGCGCAGCGTCGCGCCGACCGAAGCCGGTGAGCGCCTGCAGCGATCGATCGGGCCGCACTTCGACGGCATCGACGCGGAGCTGGCGGCGTTGGGCGAATTGCGCGCGAAACCTGCCGGCACGATCCGCCTCTCGGCCACCGATTACGCGGCCAACGCGATCCTGCTCCCCAAGCTCACGGTGTTGCTGCGGCGCTATCCGGACATCAAGGTCGAGATCAGCATCGACGATCGGCTCGTGGACATCGTCGCCGACGGCTTCGATGCCGGCGTACGCGATGGCGAACAAGTGGCCAAGGACATGATCGCGGTGCGCATCGGCCCGGACCTGCGCATGGCCGTGGTCGGCGCGCCCGCGTACTTCGAAAAACACCCGCGGCCGAAGCAGCCGCAGGACCTGACCGCGCACAACTGCATCAACCTGCGCTTGCCCACACGCGGCAGCCTGTACGCATGGGAATTCGAAAAGGGCCGGCGCAAGTTGAACGTGCGAGTCGACGGCCAGTTCGCCTCCAATCATCCGGGCGCGATGCTCAACGCCGCGCTGGCGGGCGTGGGCCTTGCGTATGTGCTCGAAGACGTCGCCAAACCGCATATCGAACGCGGCCGCCTGCAACGCGTATTGCAGGACTGGTGCCCGCCATTCTCCGGCCATCACCTGTACTACCCGAGCCGCCGCCAGGCATCGCCGGCGTTCGCCCTGGTGGTCGAGGCGCTGCGCTTTTCACGCGCATGACGGAACGAATCGATGGCTTGGCGGTTTGCCGCCGAGCGTCCGGATTCGGGTCGACACTCACGTCACCGCCCGGCGCTCGGCGAGCAACTGCGCCATGATGCTCACGGCGATTTCCGGTGGCGTGTCGCTTTTCATCGGCAGGCCGATGGGTCCGCGGATGGCATCAATGCGTTCTTGCGCGATGCCGCGCGCGGCGAGCTGCGTGCGGATTTCGTGGATCTTGGCGACGCTGCCCATGACGCCAAGCCAGTGCGCACCCGCGTTGGCGAGCACGGCCAGTGCGGCGATGTCCTGCGTGATCGCGGCAGTCATCACCGCGACGGTGGTGAGCGCCGGCCAATGCAGACGCGCCGGCAGTAGCGCGTAGTCGGCAAGCACATGCCGGCGCACGCCGGCCGGCCAATCGGCGTCGAGGCCGAGTGCATCGGCACGCGTGTCGAAGACCTCGACGCGGTAGCCGATGTCCGCCGCGAGCCGCGCCAGCGCCTTGCCGCAATGACCGCCGCCGACGATGGCGAGGCGATCCTCATTCACGCTGCTTTCGCGCCAGCACCAGCGCGTGCCGTCGAGCGACAGCTGCATGCCCGTGTCATGATCGTACGTCACGCGCAGGCCATTCGCATCGATCAGAAGATTTGCAATGGCATCGTCCTCGGCGACAAGCGCGGCGCAGAACTCGCGGATCGTCGCGGCGTCGCGCTCGGGTGTCAGCCAGCAATGAAGATTCGTCTGTTCGCCCGCGCAGATCAGGCCCGAAGGATGCGCGGTGCCCGGCTTGTTGCGATGCTCCAGCGGCTGCAATGCCGGCGGCGCGTCATTGCCCGCGCGCAGGCCTTTGCGTGCCATGCGCACGAGATTGGCTTCCATGATGCCGCCGCCGATGGTGCCGAACGTGTTGCCGTCCGCATCGACGAGGATGCGCGCACCGAGCGTGCCCGGCGAGCCGCGCGTGTTGGCAACGACCAGCGCGACGAACAACGGCGTGCCGGCGTCGAGCCGCGCGAGAACGGTATGCCAGAAGGCGGCGCTGTTCATGCTGGCCTCGCGCCGGAATTGCGTGATAATGGGCAAGCCGCTTGTGTTGGAGATTCGCACATGATTTTCACAGCCGTCTTGATGCCCGCACCCGAGGGCGGTTTTACCGCCTTGAATCCGGAAACCGGCTCAACCAGCGAAGGCGAAACCGTCGAACAGGCATTGGCCAACTTGCGCGAGGCGACCGAACTGTTCGTCGAGGAATTCCCGCTGCCGGTTCAGGGAAGAACCTTGCTCACGACGTTTGAACTTGCCGCGCATGCCTAAGTTGCCGCATGTATCCGGCAAGGATGTCGTGCGCGCGCTGGAGCGTATGGGTTTTTCGATTGCAAGACAACGCGGCAGCCATATCGTGCTGCGACGCGGCCAGAGCGGATGCGTGGTCCCCGACCACCGCGAACTGAAGGTCGGAACACTCGCTGGCGTGCTCAAGCAAGCCGGCGTCGATGCCGACGAATTCCTCGACGCGTTGCAAAAATAAAGCAAGCGTCGTGGTCATGGGGTCGCCGTTTCGGGTTCAGGCCGCTTCGCGTGCGATGCAGGCACGGCGATGGCGCGCTGCATTTCCTCGACCGCCATCAGCACCGCCTCGGGCGTGGCCGGCGCATCGAGCACCGCGGCGCGACGATGCCCGCCGATCGCGGACACGGCGTCCTTGAGCGCATACAACACCGAAATCGCCAGCATCAGCGGCGGTTCGCCCACCGCCTTGGAGCGATACACGCCATCTTCGACATTGACGCCGCGTTCATAAATGCGCACGTCGAAATGCGGCGGCACGTCGCTCGCCGCCGGAATCTTGTAGGTCGATGGCGCGTGCGTGGCGATGCGGCCCTTGGCGTCCCACCACAATTCCTCGCTGGTCAGCCAGCCCGCGCCCTGCACGAAGCCGCCTTCGATCTGGCCCATGTCGATGGCGGGATTGAGCGACTTGCCGACGTCGTGCACGATGTCCACGCGCGTCATGCGATGTTCGCCGGTCAGCGTGTCGATGACGACTTCGGTGCAGGCCGCGCCGTACGCAAAGTAGTAGAACGGTCGGCCGCGGCCGAGCGCATCCACATCGAGTTTCGGCGTTGCGTAGAAACCCGCCGCCGACAGCGAAATGCGATTCATGTAGGCAAGCTTGACGATTTCCTGGAAGCTCGCCAGCCGTTTGTCGCCGGCATACACGCCATTGTCACGGAACACGATCGCGGTTTCCGTGGCGACCTTGAACTGATCGCGCACCAGCGGAACCAGGCGATTGACGATCTTCATCGCGGCGTTGTACGCCGCCGCGCCGTTCAAGTCCGTTCCAGCAGACGCGGCGGTCGATGAGGTATTGGGCACCTTGCCGGTGGTGGTCGGCGTGATCTGGATGCGATCCAGGTCAATGCCGAACACTTCGGCCACGACTTGCGCGACCTTGATGTGCAGCCCCTGCCCCATCTCGGTGCCGCCGTGGTTGAGCTGTACGCTGCCATCCAGGTACACCAGCACCAGCGCGCCGCCCTGATTCAGGTGCTTGGCAGTAAAGGAAATGCCGAACTTGACGGGCGTAAGCGCGATGCCCTTTTTCAGATACGGGTGCGTTGCGTTGAACTGCGCGATGGCACGTCGGCGTGCGGCATAGTCCACGCGCTGTTCGAGCTCGCCGACCAGTTCATCCAGGATGTTGTCTTCGACGGTCATGCCATACGGCGTGACGTTGCGCGCATCGACGCCGTAGAAATTGACCTTGCGCACCGCGAGCGGATCCATGTGCAGGTACCGCGCAATCTGCTCGATCACCTCCTCGATGCCGACCATGCCCTGCGGACCGCCGAAGCCGCGAAACGCGGTGTTCGACGCCTTGTGCGTGAAGCAGCGTTTCGAGGTGATGCGCAGGTGGTCGAGGAAGTAGGCGTTGTCCGCATGCGCCATCGCGCGGTCGGCAATCGAATGCGACAGGTCCGGCGAATAGCCGCAATCGGCCGCCTGCATGAAATCGATGCCGAGGATGCGGCCAGCGTCGTCGAAGCCGACGGTGTAGTCGATCAGGAAGGCGTGGCGCTTGCCGGTGATGGTCATGTCGGCGTCGCGGTCCAGGCGCAATTTCACCGCGCGACCCGTGCGCTGCGCCAGCTTTGCGGCGATGACGGCAAACCACGCGGCCTGGGTTTCCTTGCCGCCAAAGCCGCCACCCATGCGCCGATTTTCCGCGGTCACCGCATTGGCCGGCACGCCCAGCACTTCGGCCGCCTTGTGCTGCAACTCGGATGGATTCTGCGTGGAGCTGTGGATCAGCATCTGGCCATCTTCCTGCGGAATGGCCAGGCAATTCTGGCCTTCGAGGTAGAAGTGTTCCTGCCCACCGACGCGCACGCGTCCGCTCAGGCGATGCGGCGCGCGCGCAATCGCGCCATCCGGATCGCCGCGCAACCATTGCTTGGACGGCACCACCTCGGCATTCGCGGCGAGCGCGGCATCGATGCTCAGGATCGCCGGCAGGTCTTCGTATTCGATGTCCGCCAGCGTCGTGGCGATGCGCGCGGCTTCGCGGGTTTCCGCCGCCACGGCAAACAACGGCTGGCCGTCGAACAGCACCTCGTCTTCGGCAAATACCAGGTCGCCCGGAAACACCGGACCGATGTCATTGGTGGTGGCGGCCAGATCCGCCGCGCAGATCACCGCGACCACACCCGGCGCAGTCCGCACCCGCGACAAATCCATGCGCACGATGCGCGCGTGCGTGCGATTGGCCAGATGCAGCCAGCAGTGCAGCAGGCCACGCGGCTCGGGCATGTCGTCGCCGTAACGCGCCTCGCCGCTGACGTGCAGGTGCGCGCTGTCGTGCGGCCACGCCTTGCGGATGGCGGAGTTGGATTTCTTGCCGGGTTCGATCATGCGAGAACCTCCGCGTCGAGGATGCGCGTAGCGACGCCGGGCTGTGTCGTCTCGATGAAGAACTTGCGCAACAGGCGCGTCGTCGCCAACCGACGGTAATCGCGGCTTGCACGCATGTCGGTCAGCGGCGTGAATTCTTCGCCAAGCACCGCTTCCGCCCGCGCCAGCGTGGCCTCGTTCCACGGCTGGCCGACGAGCGCATGCTCGGTTTTGCGACCGCGCGAGGGAATCGCCGCGACGCCGCCGAAGCCGCCGCGAAACTCTGCCACGCGACCGTTTTCCACGCGCAGCTTGAACGCGGCGCACACGGCGGAAATATCCTGATCGAAGCGCTTGGACAGCTTGTAGCAATGAAATTGCTCACCCCGTGCGAGTTTCGGAATGCGCAGTCGCGCCACATATTCGCCGGCCGCGCGGCTCTGCTTGCCGTAGGCGACGTACAGGTCTTCGAGCGGGATTTCGCGTTCGCCCTGCGGGCCGCGCAGCACCACGCGCGCGCCGAGTGCGATCAGGGCCGGCATGGAATCACCGATCGGCGAGCCATTGGCGACATTGCCGCCAACGGTGGAGGAATTGCGCACCAGGGTCGAACCGAAGCGGCGCAGCAGTTCGCCGAAATCGGGGAACTCGCGCGCGATGACCGCGAACGCGTCCGCGTGCGTGACCGCCGCGCCAATCACCAGTTCGTCGGTGCGGTCATTGATGCCGTGCAGTTCGGCGACGTTGCCGATGAAGAGGATCTCGCGCAGATCCCGATGCAGCTTGGTCACCCACAGGCCGACATCGGTGGCTCCGGCGAGCAAGGTCGCTTTCGGATGCGCGGCGAGCAGCGCGTCGAGTTGATCCGCATGCGTCGGTGCGAAGTAGCGACGACCGGCGTGTTCGATGGCGAGAGGCTCGGGGTCGTCGCGCATTGCACGCAAACCTTGCACGACCTTTGCGGCGTGCGCGCGCACCGGCTCGTCCCATTCAATGTCGTACATCGCCAACGCGGCATCGACGATCGGGCGATAACCGGTGCAGCGGCACAGGTTGCCGGACAACACGTCATTGACGCGCGCACGCGTCGGCCGTTGCTCGGTGAGATACATCGCAAACAACGACATCACGAAACCGGGCGTGCAGAAGCCGCACTGCGATCCGTGTTGATCGACCATCGCCTGCTGCGCCGGATGCAGGCGGCCATCGGCAGCCTTGAGGTGTTCGACGGTCAGCAACTGGCAACCATCGACCATCGGCAGGAACAGGATGCAGGCGTTGACTGCGCGATAGCGCATGGCGCCATCGCTCGCCAGCGTGCCGAGCACCACCGTGCAGGCGCCGCAGTCGCCCTCGGCGCAGCCTTCCTTGGTGCCGGTCAGCCCCGCCGGACCACGCAGCCATTCCAGCACCGTCATCGTCGGATCGATGTCGGTGAGTTCGCGCAGTTCTTCATCGAGCAGGAATCGTAACGGCCGCATGGCATTCGTCGAGTCTGTGTCCGGCTGCAAATATACAACTCCTGACGCCGGCGCACGAAATCGCGGCCAGCGCAGTGATTCGGTTAAAGTGTGCGCCTGCGCCATTTGCACGGAAATTCCATGAACACCGACACGGCTGACGAATCCTGGCTTGCGCGCCTGCCCAAGGCCGAGCTGCACCTGCATATCGAAGGCACGTTGGAGCCGGAACTCATGTTCGAACTGGCGCAGCGCAATGGCGTGAAGCTGCCCTTTGCCGACGTCGAGGCCGTGCGCGCCGCCTACCAGTTCGACGATCTGCAATCGTTCCTGGACTTGTACTACCAGGGCATGAACGTGCTGCGCACGAGCGCCGACTTCCATGATCTCGCGCTGGCCTATTTCCGCCGCGCGCACGCCGATGGCGTGGTGCACATCGACGTGATGTTCGACCCGCAAGGACACTTGAAGCGCGGCATCACGCTGCAAACGCTGATGGATGGCCTGCTGCAGGCGATGGCGGACGCGCAAGCCGAATCAGGTTTGTCGACGGCGCTGATCCTGAGTTTCCTGCGCGACTTGCCGGCCGAGGATGCAATGGCCGTGCTGGAGGCGGCTGCGCCGTGGTACAACCGCATCGCTGCCGTGGGCCTGGACAGCGCCGAGCGCGGCCATCCGCCGGGCAAGTTTGCCGCGGTGTACGCGCGCGCAAAATCGCTTGGCCTCGCGCGCACTGCGCACGCCGGCGAAGAGGGTCCGCCCGCCTACATCAGCGAAGCGCTCGATGCGCTCGACGTGTGCCGCATCGACCATGGCGTGCGCTGCATCGAGGATACCGCCGTGGTCGCGCGCCTGCGCGATGCGCAGATCCCGCTGACGGTTTGCCCGCTGTCCAATGTCGCGCTGCGCGTGGTGGACAAGCTCGCCAACCACCAACTGCCGGCGATGCTCGCCGCCGGACTCAACGTCACGCTCAATTCCGATGACCCGGCGTATTTCGGCGGCGGCATGCTGGCCAACTTCAACGCCTGCGCCACGGCCTTCGGCTGGAATCGCGAAACGTTCCGCATGCTGGCTACGAACTCTGTACAGGCGGCTTTCATGCCGGAGGGTCGGCGCAGTGCGTTGATATCCGACATCGCGCGTCACTAAGCCACTGCAACATTTGCCCGTCATTCCGGCAGGGACTGCCGGAATCCAGTCGCCAAGGATGGCGTCCATGCAGTCTGGATACCGGCAATCCATGCCGGTATGACACGACTCATTGGTGGATGATTTTTTTGTGGGATACCGAAAGCACCATGACTGACCGAATCCACATTGAAGGTCTGCAAATCGCGACATCGCTGCACGCGTTCATCGAACGCGAAGCCCTGCCGGAAAGCGGCATTGCACCGGAGCAATTCTGGCGTGGCTTCGCCGCCATCGTGCGTGACTTGTCGCCGAAGAATGCCGCACTGCTCGCCGAGCGCGATCACCTGCAAGCACAACTCGATGCGTGGCATACCGCACATCCTGGCCCGATCGCCGACATGGCGGCGTATCGCGCCTTCCTGCGCGAGATCGGCTATCTGAACGATGCACCGACTGCGGTTTCCGTGACGACCGCGAACGTGGACGAGGAAATCGCCGTGCAGGCCGGGCCACAACTCGTGGTTCCGGTGTCGAACGCGCGTTACGCCCTGAACGCGGCGAATGCGCGCTGGGGCAGTTTGTACGATGCGCTCTACGGCACCGACGCGATCAGCGACGCGGACGGCGCGGTGCGCGGAAAAGGCTACAACCCGGTGCGCGGCGCGCGCGTGATCGCGTTCGCGCGGCAATTCCTCGACGACACGATACCGCTGGCCAATGGTTCGCACCGCGATGCCGCGGGCTACGTGGTCGTTGACGGCGCGCTCATCGTCACGCTGCGCGATGGTACGACCACGCATCTGCGCGAAGTCGCGCAATGGCTCGGTTGGCGCGGTGATCCGTTGCTGCCGCAGACGCTGGTGTTTGCCCATCACGGCCTGCATTTCGAGATCGCATTCGACGCCAACGACGCGATCGGCCGCGACGATGCCGCGCACATCAAGGACATCGTGCTCGAGTCGGCGGTCACGTCGATCATCGATTTCGAGGATTCCATCGCCGCGGTGGATGCCGGCGACAAGGTCGCGGCGTATCGCAACTGGCTGGGTTTGATGCGCGGCGATCTTGTTGCCGAGTTCGACAAGGGCGGCAAGACGGTTGCGCGTCATCTCCATTCCGATCGCAGCTTCACTGCGCGCAATGGCAGGGTCGCCACGCTGCACGGCCGCGCCCTGCTGCTGGTGCGCAATGTCGGCCACCACATGACTACGCCGGCGATCTTCGATGCGGACGGCAGGGAAATTTTCGAAGGCATGCTCGATGCCACGGTCACATCCTTGATCGCCAAGCGCGATCTCGCCGCGCGACGCAACTCGCGCACGGGCTCGATCTACATCGTCAAGCCGAAGATGCACGGTCCCGCCGAAGTCGCGTTTGCCGTGGAGTTGTTCGCTCGCGTCGAAGCGCTACTCGGTCTGCCATCGGCGACGCTGAAGATCGGCATCATGGACGAGGAGCGCCGCACCAGCGTGAACCTTGCCGCGTGCATCGCCGCGGCGAGCGAGCGCATCGTGTTCATCAATACGGGATTTCTCGACCGCACCGGCGATGAAATCCACACCTCGATGCGCGCCGGCGCGATGGTACGCAAGGGCGACATGAAAGCGCAGGCGTGGATTCGCGCCTACGAACCGAACAATGTGCAGGCGGGCCTGGCTTGCGGATTGCGCGGCCACGCGCAGATCGGCAAGGGCATGTGGGCGATGCCGGACCTCATGGCCGCGATGCTGGAACAAAAGGGCGCGCAGCTCGAAGCCGGCGCGAATACCGCATGGGTGCCCTCGCCCACCGCCGCGACCCTGCACGCCCTGCACTACCACCGCGTCGATGTGCGTGCGGTGCAGAGTGCGCTCGAAGGCAAGCGCGCCGACTACACCGACGCCATGCTCACGGTTCCAGTCGTGGCAAGACCGGCATGGACAGCCGAAGAAATCCAACGCGAGCTGGACAACAACGTGCAGGGCATCCTCGGCTACATCATGGCCTGGATCGACCGCGGCATCGGCTGCTCGAAGATTCCCGATATCCACGGCGTGGGCCTGATGGAAGACCGCGCCACCTTGCGCATCTCCAGCCAGCACATCGCCAACTGGCTGCTGCATGGCATCGTCACGCGCGATCAGGTCGAGCAGACACTGCAACGCATGGCCGCCGTGGTCGATGCGCAGAACGCCGCCACCCCGGACTACGAACCGATGGCCGGAAACTTCGACACATCCCGCGCATTCGCCGCCGCGCGCGATCTGATCTTTACGGGTGTCGAGCAGCCCAACGGCTACACCGAACCGGTGTTGCACCGGTGGCGGAGGAAGAAAAAAGCGCAGCTGACGGGAAGTTGAGGGTCGCGCCGACTATTTCGAGCCGCGCTCGACAAACTCCACCACGCGCCGCGCCAGCGCATCCACGGATTCCTTCTCCGTGCGCAGGTGCAGCTCGGGTTGCAGCGGTTCCTCGTAGGGCGAGTCCACGCCGGTGAAGTTGCGCAGTTCGCCGGCGCGGGCCTTGGCGTAGAGGCCCTTGGGATCTCGCGCTTCACACACGGCAAGCGGCGTGTCGACGAAGACTTCGGCGAATTCATTCGCGCCGAACAGCTCGCGCGCCATGCGCCGCTCGTCGCGGAATGGCGAGATGAAACTGACCAGCACGATGAGTCCCGCATCGACCATCAGGCGCGCCACTTCGGCGACGCGGCGGATGTTCTCGACGCGATCCTCGGCGGTGAAGCCCAGGTCACGATTCAAGCCGTGGCGTACGTTGTCGCCATCCAGCAGATAGGTGTGCTTGCCCAGCGCATGCAATCGTTGTTCGACCTGATTGGCGATGGTCGATTTTCCCGAACCGGACAAGCCGGTGAACCACAGGCAGCGCGCGTGCTGCTGCATGCTCGCGGCGCGCGCGGCGCGATCCACGGCAAGCGCCTGCCAATGGATGTTGCCAGCACGGCGCAGGGCGAAGTCGATCGTGCCGCAGGCGGCCGTGGCGAAACTCTGGCGATCGATCAACACGAAGCCACCAAGCGCAGGATTCTTCGCGTACGGCTCGAACGCGAGAGCATGATCCAGGCTCAGGTGCACGTAGCCGACTTCGTTCATTTCGAGTTTGGTCGCGGCTTTGGATTCCTGCGTATCCACATCGATGCGATGGCGGATCGCGGTGACGCGCGCCACGGCCGAGGCCGGGCCGAGTTGCAGGAAATACAGGCGTCCGGGCAACAGCGGCGCTTCGTCCATCCACAGGATGTGCGCGGCGAACTGGTCGGCGACCTCGGGCGCATCGTGCGTGGCGGCGATGACGTCGCCGCGCGCGATGTCGATCTCGTCGGCCAGCGTGAGCGTCACGGCTTGCCCGGCGACGGCACTGTTCACGTCGGCATCGCCATTGAGAACACGCGCCACCTTCGTGCGCCGTGCCGAGGGCAGCGCGATCACCTCGTCGCCCACCGCCACGCGACCGGACACGAGATTGCCCGCGTAACCGCGAAAATCCAGATCCGGCCGATTCACCCATTGCACCGGCAGGCGCATCGGCGCGGCAGCGTTTTCGGCGACCGCGGGAACCTGTTCGAGGAATTCGAGCAGGGTCGGGCCGCGATACCACGGCGTGCGTTTGGACCGAATGGCCAGGTTGTCGCCATCCAGCGCCGACAACGGGATCGCCGTGACCGAATCGATGCCGAGCTTGGCCGCGAGCGCGCGATACTCGGTTTCGATGCGTGTGAAGACCGCCTCATCGAAACCGGCGAGATCCATCTTGTTCACCGCCAGCAACACGCGGCGAATGCCGAGCAGCGCGCAGATGTAGCTGTGCCGGCGCGTCTGTGTGAGCACGCCCTTGCGCGCATCGACCAGCACCAGCGCGAGCGACGCGGTGGAGGCGCCGGTCGCCATGTTGCGCGTGTACTGCGCGTGGCCGGGGCAATCGGCGACGATGAAATCGCGCCGTGCGGTGCTGAAGTACCGGTACGCCACGTCGATGGTGATGCCCTGCTCGCGCTCGAGCGCGAGGCCATCGAGCAGGCGCGAGAAATCCGGCGGATCGCCAAGGCCCGCGCGTTCGTCGTCGCGCAACAAACCGGCGTCGTACAGGAAACGGCCGAGCAGCGTGCTCTTGCCGTCGTCGACGCTGCCGCAGGTGATGAGGCGCAACAGGTCGGGCGTGGTCGCGGCAGACATCAGAAATACCCCGCCCGCTTCTTCGCTTCCATGCTCGATTTCGGATCGTGGTCGATGGCGCGGCCCTGGCGTTCGGTGGTGCGCGAATCACGCATCTCGGCGATGATCTCATCGAGATTGGCCGCAGTCGAGCGCACCGCACCGGTCAGGGGATAGCAGCCGAGCGTGCGGAAGCGCACGGTTTCCATGCGCACGTTCTCGCCCGGCAACAGCGCCATGCGCTCGTCATCGCGCATGATGATGAGCCCGTCGCGCTCGATGACCGGACGTTTTGCAGCGAAATACAGCGGCACGACCGGGATGTTCTCGCGCGCGATGTAGCGCCACACATCGAGTTCGGTCCAGTTCGACAGCGGAAACACGCGCACCGATTCGCCGGCGTGGATGCGCGCGTTGTACACGTTCCACAATTCCGGACGCTGGCGCCGCGGTTCCCAGCGATGCTGCGCGTCGCGGAACGAAAACACGCGCTCCTTGGCGCGGGATTTTTCCTCGTCGCGGCGCGCGCCGCCGATGGCGGCGTCGAATTTGTACTTGTCCAGCGCCTGCTTGAGCGCCTGCGTCTTCATGATCTCGGTATGCGTGCTGGCGCCGTGGGTGAACGGACCGACGCCGTCGCGCACGCCGTCGGGATTGATGTGCACGATCAGGTCCACGCCGGTCTCCGCGGCACGGCGATCGCGGAACGCGATCATCTCGCGGAACTTCCAGGTCGTGTCCACGTGCAGCATCGGCATCGGCGGCTTGCCCGGTGCAAATGCCTTGAGCAGCAGGTGCAGCAGCACCGACGAATCCTTGCCGATCGAATACAGCAGCACGGGTCGCGCGAAATTCGCGGCGACCTCGCGCAGGATGTGGATGCTCTCCGCCTCGAGGCGGTCGAGCGTGGACAGGGTGGACATGCCGGAAACCGCAAAAGAGCAAGGGCGGCATGATGGCGGCATGCGCCGATTGACGCAAGCGGATAAGCTTATGCCGATGAATGCAGATGACCGTACCGCGGCGCGCCAGGAATTCGTCCGCCGCCATTTCCCGCAGGCGCAAACCCGCATCGATGCGGCGTCGGCGGACGCGAGTTTTCGCAGCTATTGGCGGGTGCGTGCGGGCGATGACGCGCGCATCGTGATGGACGCGCCGCCGGACAAGGAGGACATTGCGCCTTGGCTTGACATTGCCACACGCCTGCACGGTGCCGGAGTGCACGCGCCGCAGGTTTTCGCCGCTGATCCGGCAAACGGGTTCGTGCTGATGGAAGACCTGGGCGACCGTACCTATTTGCCGGAACTCAATGAATCCAGTGTCGATGGGCTGTACGCCGATGCTCTCGGTGCGCTGGCGCGCATGCAGGCCATCGATACCACCGGCCTGCCACATTACGACCGCGCGCGCCTGATCGCGGAAATGGAATTGCTGCCGGAATGGTTCCTCAAGCGCCATCTTGGCTTCACGCCGAGTTGTGATGAATGGGATGTGATCGAAGGCGCATTTACGCATCTCGTCCACGCGGCGCTGGAACAGCCGCGCGTGTTCGTGCATCGCGACTACCACAGCCGCAATCTGCTGGTCACGGCGACGATGAGTCCCGGTGTTATTGACTTTCAGGACGCCGTCGCCGGACCCATCGCCTACGATCTGGTGTCGCTGCTGCGCGACTGCTACATCGCCTGGCCGGATGCGCGCGTGGAGGCGTGGGTCGAAGCCTATCGCCGGCGTGCCGCGACGGATATCGACGCCGCGACCTTCCGACGCTGGTTCGACCTCATCGGCCTGCAACGCCACATCAAGGTGCTCGGCATCTTCTGCCGGCTCTGGTATCGCGATGGCAAGGCGCAGTACCTGCGCGACCTGCCCCTGGTCTGGCAATACTTCACCCGCGTCGCGCGGCGCTATCCGGAACTTGTGGATTTTTCCACATTGCTGCAACGCGCGGTCGCCGGTCGCGACCTGACCGTACCCGCACAATGATCGAACGCGCACTCATCTTTGCGGCAGGCCGCGGGATGCGCATGCGCCCGCTCACGGATGCCACGCCCAAGCCGCTGCTGCGGGCGGGCGGCAAGCGCCTGATCGAATGGCACCTTGAAAACCTCGCGCGCGCGGGCGTGCGCGAGGTCGTCATCAACACCGCGCATCTTGCCGAGCAGTTTCCCGCCGCACTTGGCGATGGTTCGCGCTGGGGCTTGCGAATCCACTATTCGTACGAAGGGCCGGAACCCCTGGAAACCGGCGGCGGCATGTTGCACGCTCTGCCCCTGTTCGGCGTGGAACCGTTCATCGCCGTCAACGGCGACATTTTTACCGATTTTGATTTTTCCACATTGCCGCAAAATCTGCAGGGGCTCGCGCATCTCGTGCTCGTCGACAATCCACCGCAGCATCCGCATGGCGATTTCGCGCTGCGCGACGGGCGCGTGTTCGACGAGCCGCAACTGACTTTCGCCGGAATCGGCGTGTATCGACCTGAATTGCTGGAGGGTCAAGCGCCGGGGAAATTCGGCATCGTGCCGATCCTGCGCGCGGCGATGCGCACGGGCAACGTCACCGGCGAACACTGTCGCGGCGTGTGGAACGACATCGGCACGCCACAGCGGCTGGCCGACCTGGACGCGCGCCTGCGCGGCAAAGCTCATTCGCTGTAGAGCAACCAGATTTCGGCATCGCGTTCGCTGGCGAACAAACGCAAATTGAAGCCCAGATCGAGGCCTTCAAGCTCTGCGTGCTGGAAGACCGGGATATTTTCCACATCGCGCACGACGTAGGCGATGCGTACCGTAGCCAACGGCGATTCGCGCAGCGTGCGCATGATGCCAGCCAGTGCCTGCGGCGAATTCGGCGTACCGTGTGCGGCGTCGACCACGAGAAGCTTGCGTGCCTGCAAGCGCGTGCATTCGGCAGCGATGGACGCAAAGGCAGCCAGCGCAATTTCCGGAGAACCGCGCCGGCCGCGTACTTCGACAAGCAAATACCCCGGGCGCTGCTCGAAGCGCAGACGGAATCCAGGTGCGTCGGCGGAATCGGATTCCATTTTCATGGTTGTGCGCCAGATCCTGCGGCCAGCATAGCACGCAGGAACGGCACCGTTACGCGCCGTTGCGCGGCCAACGCGGCGCGATCCACACGTTCGAGCAAGCCTGCGAGGCTGGACAGATCGCGCGCGTGATGCGCGAACAGCCAGTCGAGCACGGTATCGTCCAGGATCAAGCCACGCACGACCGCGCGCTCGCGCAGCCAGTCGCGCCTTTGCGCGTCGTCGAGCGCAACCAGGCGCGCCTGCGCGCTGGCGGACAGGCGCGAAACCAGATCCGGCAGGCCGATGCCGGCCTGCGCCGGCGCGGCCGGCGCGGAAAACAGCATTGTGGATTTATCCACTTTGCAGCGGTTGTATAGATCGAACAACGCGTGTTCGGCCGCTGCATCTCCCGCGATCGCGTCGATGTCGTCCAGTGCAAGCAGGTCGACGCCGCCTTGCGCGCGGATCGATGCGGCGCGATCGCCGCTGACGCCGCGCAACGACAGGTACTGCGCGCTGCGCCCCGCGGCGGTAGCGCCGGCACAGGCCGCCAGCAGCAAGTGCGTCTTGCCGCTGCCCGATGGCCCGGCGACGAATACCCACGGCGCGTCGGCGTCCTGCGCGGCGGCGCGCAGCAAGGCGAGCGCGGCACCATTGCCGCCGGCCACGAACGTATCGAAACGCTGCTGCGCCGGCCAGCGCAGTAGCAAGGGCATCTGCGCGTTCATGGCCCCGGTGGCGGATCGCCTTCGGGCCGCGCCGAGGCGACGACGATGGTTGGCGCGCGGCCGCTGCCGTACAGCTCGCTGGCACGATAGCGTTCGTGCGCATAGCGCAGCACCACCATCGCCACCGACGCGACCGGCAGCGCCAGCAACACGCCGAGGAATCCGAACAGCTCGCCACCGGCAAGGACCGCGAAAATCACCGCCAGCGGATGCAGGCCGATCTTCTCGCCGACCATGCGCGGCACCAGCACGTAGCCTTCGATGAGGTGGCCGACGCCGAACACGATGAGCACGCCGACGACGTGGAGCCAGTCGTGGTATTGCACCAGCGCGGCGATCACGCCCATGAGCACGCCGGTGATGGCGCCCAGGTACGGCACGAAACTGATCAGGCCGGCGATGATGCCGATCAGGGGTCCCACGTCGATGCCGATCGCGAACAGTCCGATCGCATACATCACGCCGAGCACGATCATCACCGACAACTGCCCGCGCAGGAATCCGCCAAGCGTCTCGTCGGCTTCACGCGCCAGGCGCACCACGACCGGCTCGATCGAGCGCGGCAGCAGGTCGTGGACATGCGTGATCATGCCGCGCCAGTCGCGCAGCAGGTAGAAGAACGCGACCGGCACGATCAGCACGTGCACGCTCCAGGTCACCAGCGCGAAACCGGATTTGGAAACCTGCGCCAGCACGGTGGCGGCGAATCCGCCCGCTTCCTTCCAGTGCTGCTGCAACACCGCCGCCAGTTGCTGCACGTCGGGCAATTCCAGTTCCAGGTCGAAGCGCTCGTTGAGCCACGGCACCGCGCCGGTCTGCAACCAGGCAATCCAGTCGGGAAGATGCCGGATCAGGGTCGAGACCTGGCGCTGCAGGTACGGAATCAGCCACAGCAACACGAGGATCAACAGTACCGTCAGCGCGAGGAACACGATGCCGGTGGCGACGCCGCGACTCATCCGTAATCCACGCATGCGCTCGACCACGGGATCGAACAGGTAAGCGAACATCGCCGCGATCGCGAATGGCGTCAGCACCGGCGCGAGCAGCCACAGCGCGCCACCGACGAGCAGTACCAGGGCCAGCAATTGCCAGCGCAGCGTGGCCGTCATGCCTGCACCCGGCGCGCGCGCAGCGCCCTGCCCGACCAGACGACGACGTATTGCAATCCGCTGGCGACCGTCAGCGCGGCGGTCAGGTAGATCAGGCCATCCAGCGCCGCTGCCGGCAAGTCGAACCAGTGGCTCAGGTGCAGCAACTGCGCCAGTACATAGACGATCTGCACGACCGTGGTGAGCTTGGACAAGCGCGTGGGCTGCGCCTGGATGCGTCCGATCAAACCATGCCAGGCGACCGCGCCGGCGACGATCACGGCATCACGGCCGACCACCAGCCAGGTCAGCCAGTCCGGGTGCGCGCCGACCATGCCCAGGGTGACGAAGCAGGCGACCAGCATCAATTTGTCGGCGATTGGATCGAGCACGCCGCCGAGCCAGCTGCGCCAGCCGCAGCGCTTGGCGAGGAATCCGTCCAGCGCATCGGTCAGGCCGGCAATGGCCGCCACGATCACCGCTTCGTCATAGCGCGCATCACGGATCATCCAGGCCAGCGGCACGACCAGGACCATGCGCAATACCGTCAAGGCATTGGGCAGATGGCGCCAGGGGCTCGTGGCGGCGGTCGCATCCATGCCTATTGCGCTCGCAGGCTCAGCAAGGCGTCCACGCCGTCCACCGGCGGCTTGGCGTTGTCCACCTGCAGCGGCGAAGTGGCCAGCGAATCGAGCAGGCGTGGCAAAGGACCGGTGATGGACAAGCGCAACTCCACGCCGTCGCCGCGCGCCTGTTCGGCCTGCACGCTGCGCACCAGTTCGTTGCGCGACAAGGCGCCGATTGCGCGCGCGTAGTCGACCGCCGAATGCAGCCCGCCGATCCAGACGCGATAGTTTTGTGCTTGCGTATCGCTCGCCGCCTGCGCCGTTTGCGCATCGCCCGGCGCGGACGCGGCGCCCAGGCCGAGTCCGGCGACAAGTTTGTCCACTGCCGTGCGATCGAATTGCGCGACCAGGCTCAGGCGCGCCTGCGGCTTGCCGTCGGCGCCCGTGGTCACATCCTGCGTGTACTGGTACTGCTGCACGTAGTTGCCCGCCTGGGCAACCGCCTGCGCGACGCCGGGCCTGGCCAGCACGGCGTTGTCGCCACCGGCGAGCTTGACCACGACCTGGGCGAGCGCGCTCTTGAGCGCTTCGCTGCGTTCGGTGTCGGACTGCGAATTGACCGGCACCTTGCCGGTGTACAGGCTCTGCGCCGGCGCAAAATGCGCGACGGCCAGCAAGGGCAGAAGCAGCACGAATCGGCGCAGCATGACGGCAATTTTCATGGCGATACCCCGGGAATGGCGTCAAGTCTGCCCAATCACGGCGCGAACGTCTATCATGCTCGTCCCGTTTTCGCGGTCCGGCCGCATGTCCTCGTCGAAACAAGCCCTCACCTATCGCGCCGCCGGGGTCGATATCGATGCCGGCGAGGAAGTCGTCGAGCGCATCAAGCCGCTGGTCGCGCGCACCTTCCGCAAGGAAGTCATGGCGGGCCTGGGCGGCTTCGGCGCCCTGTTCGAGCTGGCCGGGCGCTACCGGGAACCGGTGCTGGTGTCCGGCACCGACGGCGTCGGCACAAAACTGAAACTGGCGCAGCAGCTCAACCGCCACGACACGATCGGCATCGACCTCGTCGCCATGTGCGTGAACGACGTGCTGGTGCAGGGCGCGGAACCGCTGTTCTTTCTCGACTACTTCGCCACCGGCAAGCTCGACGTCGAAACCACGGTCGCCGTGGTCGGCGGAATTGCAAAGGGTTGCGAACTGGCCGGTTGCGCCCTGATCGGCGGCGAAACCGCCGAGATGCCGGACATGTATCCGCCCGGCGAATACGACCTCGCCGGCTTCAATGTCGGCGCAGTGGAAAAGTCGCAGCTGATCGACGGTGCGAAAATCCGTGCCGGCGACGCCATCATCGGCATCGCCTCGAGCGGACCGCATTCCAACGGCTATTCGCTGATCCGCAAGATCGCAGCGCGCGCCGGCAATCCGTTCGATCTGGATCTCAACGGCGTGAAGCTGGCCGATGCACTGCTGGCGCCGACGACGATCTATGTGAAGCCCGTACTCGAACTTCTGCGATCCCGTCCCGTGCACGGCATGGCCCACATCACCGGCGGCGGCCTCACCGAAAACATCATCCGCGTCGTGCCCGATGCACTCGGCATCGCGCTGGATTCCTCGACGTGGAAATTGCCTGCCGTGTTCGACTGGCTGCAGCGCGAAGGCAATGTTGCACAAGTGGAAATGTGGAGAACGTTCAATTGTGGCATCGGCTACACGGTGATCGTGGATCGCGATGCCACCGCTTCCACCCTCGCCGCGCTGGCGAGCCTCGGCTTGCCGGCGTGGACGATCGGCGAGGTCGTGCCGGCGCGTGCTGAACGCGTGCACATCACCTGACTTCGCCGTGTTCGACGTTGTCGTTCTCGCCTCCGGCCGCGGCAGCAACTTTGCCGCACTGCTCGGCGCGCAGCAGCGCGGGGAATTGCCGATCCGGATTCACGCCCTGCTTTCGGACAAGTTCGCTGCGCCGGCGCTCGACATCGCACGCGCTGCCGGCATTGCCGCCATCGCAGTAACGCCACGCGACTTCCCTGATCGCGCCGCATTCGACCGCGCCCTGTTCGCGCAAGCCGCGCTGCTGCAACCCGATCTGATCGTTCTCGCCGGCTACATGCGCATGATCGATGCGGCCGTGGTCCAGGCCTGGGCCGGCAAGATCATCAACATCCATCCTTCGCTGCTGCCGAAATATCCCGGCCTGCGCACGCACCAGCGCGCGCTGGACGCGGGCGATGCCGTGCACGGCGCCAGCGTGCACTTCGTTACCGCACAACTCGATGGCGGGCCGGTGTTTGCGCAAGCGCGGATGCCGATCCTGGCGGGCGATACCGCGGACACCCTGGCCGCGCGACTGCTGCCGCTGGAGCATCGCCTGCTCGCGGCGAGCGTCGGCCTGATCGCGCGCGGGCGCATCGCGCGCGATGGCGATGGCGTCACGCTCGACGGCGTGCGCCTCGACGCACCCTTGCAACTGCAAGACGATGCGACGCTGCGCGCGGTCGGATAGCGTTCAGGCGCACGCCGCCACACTGCGTCCGTCCAATCCACGAGTCTTGCCCATGCGCCACGCGATCCCCGCCGCGGTCCTGCTCGCCGCATCCACACTGGCCCTTGGCGCCGGCCTGAAGCCGGAACAGGCCACCTATGCCGTGTCGCGCGACGGCAAGGTCATCGGCACCGCCACGTACTCGCTCGCGGCGAATGCCGATGGCAGCTGGACCCTGCGCAGCGAAACCCGCGGCACCGGTGGCATGGCGAAATTGCTCGGCTTGGACGTGCGTGAGGAGTCGACGTTTGCCGCGCACGACGGCACGCTGCAGGGACAGCGTTATTCCTACACGCAGGACGCGGCGATCAAGCACAAGCAGCGCACGATCGATTTCGACTGGAAGGCGAGCCAGGTGCATGTCCGCGACAACGGCAAGGATTTCCGCTACGCGACCCAACCCGGTGCCATTGATCGCAGCGCGGTGGCCGTGGCGCTGGGGCTCGCGCTTGCCGATGGCGCAACTTCGGCGACGTTGCCGGTCGCCGTGCGCGATCGCGTGGAGATGCAGCAGTACTCCGTGCAGGGAAAAACGTCGATCGCCGTGCCCGCCGGAAAATTCGACGCCACCGAAATCGACCGCACCGATGCGCCGGGCAAGGTGATGAAATCATGGTATGCCGACGGCTTGCTGCCGGTGCGCGTCGAGCAGCCGCAGCACGATGGCAAGGCCATTGTGCTGGAGCTGCGGAAGTAGATTCACTTGTCATTCCGGCATGGAATGCCGGAATCCAGAGGCCAAGGACGGCAGGCCAATAATCTTGCGACGACTTGGCATCCATGCAGTCTGGATCCCGGCAATCCCTGCCGGGATGACGTCGCACGAAACTACGACGGCAAGCGCCGGATCTTCGCCCCCAGCGCGCCGAGTTTTTCCTCGATGCACTCGTAACCGCGATCGATGTGGTAGATGCGGTCGACGGTGGTGTCGCCCTTGGCAACCAGCCCGGCCAGCACCAGGCACGCGGATGCTCGCAGGTCGGTGGCCATCAGCGGCGCACCGGACATCGTGTCCACGCCCTTGACCACGGCGGTGTTGCCATCCAGGCGGATGTCGGCGCCCAGGCGTTCGAGCTCGTGCACGTGCATGAAGCGGTTCTCGAACACGTTCTCGGTGATCGTGCCGACGCCTTCGGCCACGCTATTGAGCGCGGTGAACTGCGCCTGCATGTCGGTCGGAAACGCCGGATACGGCGCCGTGGTCACGTCCACCGCGCGCGGGCGATGACCGCGCATGTCCACTTCGATCCAGTCCTCGCCGGTGCCGACGTGCGCGCCGGCCTGTTCGAGTTTTTGCAACACCGCATCGAGCGTGCCGGGACGCGCGCGCTTGGCCAACACGCGGCCACCGGTGATCGCGCCGGCGACAAGGAAGGTGCCGGTTTCGATGCGATCGGGCAGCACGTCGTACTGGGTACCGTGCAATCGCTCCACGCCTTCGATCACGATGGTGCTGGTGCCCGCGCCGGAAATCTTCCCGCCCATGGCATTGATGCAGTGGGCCAGATCCACGACCTCGGGTTCCTGCGCGGCGTTTTCGATGATGGTGGTACCCTGGGCCAGTGCCGCCGCCATCATGATGTTCTCGGTGCCGGTGACGGTGACCATGTCCATGACGATGCGCGCGCCGCGCAAACGCTTGGCGCGGGCCTTGATGTAGCCGTTCTCGACCGTGACCGTGGCGCCGAGCGCCTGCAGGCCACGGATATGCTGATCCACCGGGCGCGAGCCGATCGCGCAACCACCCGGCAACGACACGTCGGCCTCGCCGAAGCGCGCGACCAGCGGGCCGAGCACGAGGATGGACGCGCGCATGGTCTTGACCAGGTCGTAGGGCGCGAAATAGCGGTGGGTCGTGCGTGGATCGATATGGATGCGCATGCGCTCGTCGATGGTCAGCGACACGCCCATCTGGCCAAGCAGTTCCATGGTCGTGGTGACGTCATGCAGGTGCGGCACATTGCCGATCGTGACCGGTTCGTCGGCGAGCAGGGTCGCGGCGAGAATCGGCAGCACGGCATTCTTGGCGCCGGAAATCCACACATCGCCATTGAGCGGCTCGCCGCCACTGATTACGATTTTTGCCATCAGCCAATTCCTTGTTTTGCCGCTTCTTCCGGTGTCAGCGTACGCAGCGACAAGGCGTGGATCTCGCCGCCCATCAAATCGCCCAGCGTCGTATACACCATGCGGTGCCGTGCCAGTGGCAGTTTGCCGGCGAACGCCGGGCAAACCACGAGCGCCTCGAAATGCACGCCGTCGTCGCCGGCCACGCGCGCCTGCGCGCCGGGCAGGCCCTGTTCGATCAAAGTCTGGATGCTCAGGATGTTCATGAACGGCTCGGAATCTGGCGGAACGCGGGCGTTTGCGACGCGACGCGACGGTGCAACGTCTACGCCGGAACGGGGCCCGTCGGTTACAATGAGGTTGCGCATGGTACTGAAAATCCCTGTTCGCAGATACCCGCGGCGGGACGAACCCGCCGTTTCCCTGCTCCATCCCGCCTTCCTGTCCGGTTTCCACGCCATGAATGCCCGCTTGCAGTCCATCGCCACGCAGCCACTGAGCAACCCCCTGCTCGATGCCGCCACGCTCAAGCGCAGCGCCATGAATGTGATCGAGATCGAAACGCGCGCCATCGAAGCCTTGCGCACGCGCATCGACGACAATTTCCTGCGCGCCTGCCAGTTGATGTTCGAATGCCCCGGCCGCGTGGTCGTCTCGGGCATGGGCAAGTCCGGCCACATCGCACGCAAGATCGCCGCCACGTTTGCCTCGACCGGTACGCCGGCGTTCTTCGTCCACCCGGGCGAGGCCAGCCACGGCGACCTGGGCATGATCACGCAAAAGGACGTCGTGCTGGCACTGTCCAATTCCGGCGAGACCGACGAACTGCTCACCATCCTGCCGCTGATCAAGCGCCAGGGCATTCCACTGGTGGCGATGACCGGCAATCCCACGTCATCCCTGGCGGCGATGGGCGATGTGCACCTGGATGTCAGCGTCCCCGCCGAAGCCTGCCCGCTGAACCTCGCGCCAACCGCGAGCACGACGGCGGCACTGGTGATGGGCGATGCGCTCGCCATCGCCCTGCTCGAAGCGCGCGGTTTCACCGACGAGGATTTCGCGCGTTCGCATCCGGCCGGCAGCCTGGGTCGCCGCCTGCTCCTGCACATCGCCGACGTGATGCGCACGGGCGACGGCATTCCACGCATCGGCGCCACGGCGAACCTGTCCGAAGCGCTGATGGAAATGACGCGCAAAGGGTTGGGCATGACCGCGATCGTCGATGTCGACGGGCATCTGCTCGGCGTGTTCACCGACGGAGACTTGCGCCGCGCCGTGGACAACAAGACCATCGACCTGCGCACCACGCCTGTCACGGCCTTGATGACCACGCACCCCAAGACGGTCGGCGCCGACAAGCTCGCGGTGGAGGCGGCGCGCCTGATGGAGGCGTTCAAGATCCACGCCCTGCTGGTGGTCGATGCCGACAACCGTGTAGTGGGTGCATTGAACATCCACGACCTGCTGCGCGCGCGCGTGGTCTGACCGCCGCATGCCGTATTCGCACCTCAACGATCTGCCGGCCGACATCCGCGAACGCGCGGCGAAAATCAAGCTCGCCCTGTTCGACGTCGACGGCGTGCTTACCGATGGCCGGCTCTACTACAGCGACGACGGCCGCGAGTCCAAGGCCTTTCATGTCCACGACGGCCTCGGACTCAAACGCCTGATGGCCAATGGCATCGAGGTCGGCATCATCACCGCGCGCCTGAGCCACATGGTCACCGAGCGCACGGCCGAACTGGGCATCGCCCACGTCTACCAGGGCCAGGACGACAAACTCGCCTGCTATGAACAACTGATCCACGCGCTCAAGCTCGCGCCGGAACAATGCGCCTACTGCGGCGACGACCTGCCGGACCTGGCGATCATGCAGCGCGTGGGATTGTCGATCGCCGTGGCCAACGCGCATGCGTGGGTGCGCGAACGCGCGCGCTGGCGCACCCAGGCGCGCGGCGGCGAAGGCGCCGTACGCGAGGTCTGCGACCTGCTGCTGGCCGCGCAAGGCAAGGCGGCGCAGGAATTGGAAAGGTACCTGTGATGGAACGGCGCCTGATCCTGGCCATCGCCGTGCTGGCCATGCTCGCCATCGCCACGCAGATCCTGGTATGGGTATTCGCGCCGCGCGAAGCCGCGTCGGCCTTCGTCGGCCCGCCACGCTCGGACTACACCCTCGACGATTTCTCCATCGACGCACTCGATGCGCAGGGCCAACACAGTTTCAGCGTCGCCGGTCCGCGCCTGGTGCGCCGCGCCGAGGACGGCTCGATCTTCGTAACCGCACCGGCCTACACCATCCTCGACAACGGCGCGCACGAATGGAAGGGCACTTCCGCGTCGGCCTGGGTCAACAAGAACGGCACGCTGATGAAACTCGAGGGCAAGGTCGACATGCACCGCTTGCCCACGGCGGGCTCGCCGCCGGCGCAATTGCTCACCTCGGACCTGACCGTGACTTCCCCCGGCAAGGGCCAGGCCTTATCCTCGGCGCAGGGCAAGACCATGAGCACCCAGGCCCTGGCCACGATCACCGAACCCGGCCGCGTCGTCCACGGCGTCGGCCTGCAAGCCGACCTGGGCCTGAAAACCATGCAACTGATGTCCGACGTCCACTCGATCCTGCTGCCAGCCGACCATGCCAAGCACAACTGACCTGTTTCGAACCGGCGTACTGATCGCCGCTCTGGGCGTCGCGCAAGCGGTGTTCGCCCTGGGCACCGACCGCTCCAAACCGCTGAACGTGGATGCCGACCACTGGCAATCGACGCAAAGCCAGACCGGCAAGGCCGGCGATCCGGACATCACCAGACTCGACGGCAACGTGGTGATGACGCAAGGTTCGATGCAAACGCATGCCGACCACGCCACCATCTACAAGAACCCGAGTGCCGTGGCCGACGCCAACGGCAACTACGGCAGCCTGACCCGGGTCGTGCTCACCGGCAAGCCCGCGCACTTGCAGCAGGTGCACGACGGCGATTGTTCGCTGATGACCGCCGATGCCGACACCATCGACTACGACAACCTCAGCGGCATCGCCCTGCTCACCGGCAATGTCACCGTGATCCAGCACGGCAAGGGCGAATTCCACGGCCAGCGCATGCGCTACAACACCAACACCGGCGAGATGGAAAGCGGCGACGCCTCGCCGTCCAGCCGCGTGCACATGGTGATGCAGCCCAAAGCGGCGCAGCCCAAACCGGCCGCGAATGCCGACTGCAGCAAGGCCGCGGCAGCGCAAGCGCACTGATGCTGGCCGCCACCGGTTTGCAAAAAAGCTTTCGCGGTCGCGCCGTCGTGCGCGACTTCGCGTTTTCGCTGGAACAAGGCGAGGTCGTCGGCCTGCTCGGCCCGAACGGCGCTGGCAAGACAACCACTTTTTACATGGTCGTCGGCCTGATCGGTGCCGACGCCGGACGCATCACGCTGGACGAGCACGACATCACGCAGATGCCGATGCATGCGCGGGCGCGCCTGGGCGTGGGCTACCTGCCGCAGGAGCCGTCCGTGTTCCGGCGCCTGACCGTGGCCGAAAACGTGCTGGCGATCCTGGAGTTGCGCAAAGACCTCGACGCCGCCGGCCGCCGCGCCGAGCTCGAGTCCCTGCTCGACGAACTGCAAATCTCCCACATCGCCGACAGCCGCGGCGTGAGCCTGTCCGGCGGCGAGCGCCGGCGCGTGGAAATCACCCGCGCGCTCGCGGCCAAGCCGCGCTTCATGCTGCTCGACGAACCTTTCGCCGGCATCGATCCGATTTCGGTGGTGGAAATCCAGCGCATCGTCAAGCAACTGCGCACGCGCGGCATCGGCATCCTCATCACCGATCACAACGTGCGCGAAACGCTGGGGATCTGCGACCGCGCCTACATCATGAACGAGGGCAGCGTGCTCGCCCGCGGCGCGCCGGCCGAAGTGCTGGCCAACGATCAGGTGCGCGAGGTGTATCTGGGGAAAGAATTCAGGATGTAGCCGGGCTGGCATTGCACCAACCCGCCAAGTATAGCGCGTCGGCAGGCATTGACGGACCGCCCTGCAACGGCGCTATGCTCGCCACTACAGGGGATTCGCATCGGCCAGGAATCGGTAGTGAAGCCCGCGTTACAGATCAGGATCAATCAGCAGCTCGCGCTGACGCCGCAGTTGCAGCAGGCAATTCGACTGCTGCAATTGTCCAGCGTCGAACTGGAAATGGAATTGCGCGAAGCGCTCGAATCCAATCCGCTGCTGGAACTGGCCGAAGCCGATGGCGCAGACGAAGCCGAGCCCGAGGCCGCGGCAGCGAGCGATGCGGATCACGATGGCGAAGCGGCAACGGCCGGATCCGATGAACCCGGCTACGACGAGCCGATGGATTTCGAGCGCGAGCGCAGCGACTACGGCGCACCGGCGCCCGACGATGCCGACGGCTACGAGGCGCAGGACAGCGAGCCGGAGGACCTGCGCGACCACCTGCTGTGGCAGCTCAACCTGACATCCCTGTCGGCGCGCGACCGCGCCATCGGCGTGACCATCATCGAGGCGATCGACGACGACGGCTACCTGCAGGAGAGCACCGAAACGCTGCAATCGAGCCTCGCCAGCCTGTATCGCGTGGCGGCGGAGGAAATCGAGGCGGTGCGCCACCGCATCCAGCAGTTCGATCCACTCGGCGTGGGCAGTCGCACCTTGAGCGAGTGCCTGAGCGTGCAGCTCGATGCCTGTGCGCCGGAAACCCCCGGCTGGAGCGTCGCCAGGGCCCTGGCTGCCGAACATCTGGAAGCGCTGGCGCGCAACGACCGTACGCGCCTGTGCCGGCAATTGCATGCCGACGCGCAAGCGCTGGACGCCGCGATTGCCCTGATCCGATCGCTCGATCCCAAGCCCGGCGCGCAGATCGGCGCCGGCAAGGCCGAATACGTCGCCCCCGACGCGTATGCCTTCAAGCACCATGGCCGCTGGAGCGTGGGCCTGAGCCCCAACTGCCAGCCCAAGCTCGCCATCAACCAGCAATACGCGGCGCTGATCGCGCGCGCGCGGCGCGACGATGCCGCGTACCTGCGCGGCCAGTTGCAGGAGGCGCGCTGGCTGATCAAGAGCCTGGAAACCCGCGCCGACACCGTGCTCAAGGTCGCCGGCGCGATCGTGCGCGCGCAAAGCGCCTTCCTGGAATTCGGGCCGGAAGCGATGCGCCCGCTGGTGCTGCGCGAAATCGCCGAGGAAATCGGCATGCACGAATCCACCGTGTCGCGCGTGACCACGCGCAAATACCTGCACACGCCGCGCGGCACGTTCGAATTCAAGTACTTCTTTTCATCCGGTGTCGCCACCGTCGACGGCGGTGCCGCCTCGGCGACCGCCATCCAGGCCATGATCCGCAAGCTGATCGACGAGGAAAACCGGCACAAGCCGTTGTCGGACCAGATCCTCACGGCCGAATTGAACAAACGTGGCATCGAAGTGGCGCGACGCACGGTGGCCAAGTATCGTGAAGCGCTGAACATTCCCTCATCCAACGAACGCAGCCGGCTCGGCTGAAGGAGGCGCAAGCGGAACCCCGGCATGGATCACGGGTCTGAGTTCTTGTCCCGCTCGTCGCGGGATGTCATCACAATCCCAACTGGAGGTAGTTATGCAGATCAACGTCAGCGGTCACCAGGTTGCCGTCACCCCCGCCCTGCGCGATTACGCGGTCGGCAAACTCGATCGGGTCGTTCGCCGCTTCGACCATCTGCACGACGTCGCCGTCACCTTGAGCGTGGAGAAGCTGCTGCAGAAAGCCGACGCCACCCTGCATTGCGCCAACAACAAGACCATCCACGCCAACGCCACGGCAACCGACCTGTACGCGGCGATCGACGTGCTCGCGGACAAGCTCGATCGCCAGATCAAGAAGCACAAGGAAAAGATCACCACCCACAACCGCGACAGCGTGCGCCTGGCGCGGGAGGCGTAATCCAGATAAGCGTCATTCCGGCAGGGATTGCCGGAATCCAGTCGCCAGGGATGGCGGCGTCCGCGCAAAATGGCATCCGTGCAGTCTGGGTCCCGGCAGTCCCTGCCGGGACGACGTGCTTCAGGTTTTCACCCGATAGCACGGCACATACGCCGTCCCCGGCAACTTCATGCGCTGCTGCGCGACGAAGCTCGCCAGCAGCGCATCCAGCGCACGCATGATGTCCGGATCGCCATCGATCGTGAACGGACCGTGCGCGGCGATTTCGCGTAGCCCATCTTCCTTGACGTTGCCGGCGACGATGCCGGAAAACGCGCGGCGCAGGTTCGCGGCGAGCAGGTGGCGCGGCTGGTCGCGGTGCAGGTTCAACCCCGCCATGTTCGCGTGCGTGGGACGGAACGGCTGCTGGAACGCATGCTCGATCGTCAACGACCAGTTGAAGAAGAACGCATCCTTGTTGTCAAGCCGGTACAGCCGCACTTTTTCCACGCCCGCCGCGAGCACATGCGCGGTCTGCGCCGGATCGCCGGTCACGATGCGGTAGTGGCTGGCCACGCCATCGCCCAGCGTCAGCCGCAGGAAGGCATCGATCTGCTCGAAATACGCCGCCGATTCGCGCGGGCCGGAAAACACCAGCGGATACGGAATGTCGGCATTGGCCGGATGCAGCAGGATGCCGAGCAGGTACAGGATTTCCTCGGCCGTGCCCACGCCGCCCGGGAACACGATGATGCCGTGGCCGGCGCGCACGAACGCTTCCAGGCGCTTTTCGATGTCCGGCATGATCACCAGGTTGTTGACGATCGCGTTCGGCGATTCGGCGGCGATGATGCCGGGCTCGGTGATGCCGATGTAGCGGCGCTGGCGCATGCGCTGCTTGGAATGCGCGATCGTCGCCCCCTTCATCGGGCCCTTCATCGCGCCCGGGCCGCAACCCGTGCAGATGTCGAAACCGCGCAAGCCCAGTTCGTAGCCGACCTTCTTGGTGTAATCGTATTCGTGGCGCGGGATCGAATGCCCGCCCCAGCACACCGCCAGGTTCGGCTCCACGTTCGGCTTGAGCGTGCGCGCGTTGCGCAGGATCTCGAACACCGCGTGCGTGATGCCGTGCGATTCCTCCAGTTGGAAGCGCCCGGCCTCGATCTGCGTGGCAATGTAGACGATGTCACGCACCACGGCGAACAGCAGCTCGTGGATGCCGCGGATGATCTGGCCGTCGACAAAGGCGCTGGCCGGCGCGTTCTTCAATTCCAGCTTGATGCCACGATCCTGCTGCAACACCTGGATCTCGAAATCCGGATACAGCTCGAATATGCCCAGCGCGGTGTCGTTCTCGCTGCCGGATGTCAGCACCGCCAGGGCGCAGCGGCGCAGCAAGGGATTCAACCCGCCCTGGCTGGCATCGCGCAGGCGCGTGACTTCATTGCGGGAAAGCACGTCCATGCCGGCCACCGGGGCGATGCGGGCATTGACGGTCGGTTCTTTTTTCATCGTCGTCTTTTTGTCCATCCGCCAAGTGTAGCGCAAAAAAAAGGTTCTTCACGGATCTGCGGGTAAATAGCGGACGCACGGTCGCCGCTGCTAGCTTGGTGTTGTCTAGGCATCAAGCAGGAGGGCGACCGTGGCCCATGAGCATCCTATGTCCCGGCTG
>JAFEFO010000030.1 GCA_018240565.1 Pseudomonadota bacterium
CGCACGACGGACGTGACCGGATCGGTGGAACTGCCGGCCGGGGTGGAGATGGTCATGCCGGGCGACAACATCAAGATGGTGGTGAGCCTGATCCACCCGATCGCGATGGAAGAAGGCCTGCGCTTTGCGATCCGCGAAGGCGGTCGCACCGTCGGCGCCGGCGTGGTGGCGAAGATCATCAAATAATCGCTTTTCGTGAACAGTCCGGCCATGGATGGCCGGTTCGTGATTTTCGTCATCAAGGACGATGACAAAAATTACGCCAGTAGCTCAATTGGCAGAGCAGCGGTCTCCAAAACCGCAGGTTGGGGGTTCGAGTCCCTCCTGGCGTGCCAGTTGGCTAACTTGAAAAGTCCGGCATGGATGCCGGTTTGTACTTCGCGTTCACGGAGGAATGCATAAATGAAAATGGGATGGCCACGAGGCCCATGAACGCAAAGGCAGAACAAGTAGGCGGCAACTCCGCGGCGGATATCGCCAAGCTCGCGCTCGCGCTCATCGTGCTGGCGGCCGGCATATTCGCGTATTACTGGTTCAACGGCCAGCCGACCTGGCAGCGACTGCTGATGTTGATCGGCGGACTCGTCGCGTGCTGCGCGATCGGTTATCCGACGCATAGCGGGCGCCAGCTCAAGGAGTTCCTGAGCGAGTCGGTTTTCGAAATGCGCAAGGTCGTATGGCCGACGCGCCAGGAAACCATCCAGACGACCATCGTCATCATGGTCGTGGTGGTGATTCTGGCGCTGCTGCTGGGCCTGATCGACCTGATCCTGAAATGGGTGATCCTCGATCACCTGTTGAGCATAGGCAAATGACGATGACGCAGACTCCTGGCAAACGCTGGTACGTGGTGCATGCCTACTCGGGCTTCGAGCACCAGGTCGCGCGCGCGCTCAAGGAGCGCATCGCGCGCGCCGGCATGCAGGAAAAGTTCGGCGACGTACTGGTGCCGACCGAGGAAGTGGTCGAAATGCGCGGCGGACAGAAGCGCAAGAGCGAGCGCAAGTTCTTCCCGGGCTACGTGCTGGTGCAGATCCACACCAACAACGATGGCAAGGCAATCCGCATCGATGACGAATCCTGGCACCTGATCAAGGAAACGCCAAAGGTCATGGGCTTCATCGGCGGTACCGCCGACAAGCCCCTGCCGATCAAGGATTCGGAAGCCGACAGCATCCTGCAGCGTGTGCAGAATTCGGCCGAGAAGCCGCGGCCGAAGGTGCTGTTCGAACCGGGCGAGATGGTGCGCGTCACCGACGGTCCGTTCAACGACTTCAACGGCGTGGTCGAGGAAGTCAATTATGAAAAGAGCCGCCTGCGCGTGGCGGTGCTGATTTTCGGGCGCTCGACGCCGGTCGAACTCGAATTCGGCCAGGTCGAGAAAGCCTGACGGTTTTTGCCGGCACGAATCGTTCGTGCCGGATGTTCAGCGAGGAGCCGCAAGGCGTTCGCACTCGCAGGAGTAAAACATGGCAAAGAAAGTAGTCGGTTACATCAAGCTGCAGGTGAAGGCTGGACAAGCCAACCCCTCGCCGCCGGTCGGCCCCGCACTCGGTCAGCGCGGCCTGAACATCATGGAATTCTGCAAGGCGTTCAATGCCGCCACGCAGAAGATGGAGCCCGGCCTGCCGATTCCGGTGATCATCACCGCGTACTCGGACCGCACCTTCACCTTCATCATGAAGACGCCGCCGGCGACGATCCTGCTCAAGAAGGCGGCGGGCATCGAGTCGGGCAGCAAGCGTCCGAACACCGAAAAGGTCGGCAAGGTCTCGCGCAAGCAGCTCGAGGAAATTGCCAAGGCGAAGGCGCCGGATCTGACCGCCGCCGACATCGACGCCGCCGTGCGCACGATCGCCGGCAGCGCGCGCAGCATGGGCCTGGTGACGGAGATCTGAACATGAAAATCAGCAAACGCTACAAGGCCATGCAGGACAAGGCCCAGCCGGGCAAGCTCTATGGCGTGGAAGAAGCCTTGAAAATCGTCAAGGACAACGCCAAGACCAAGTTCGTCGAATCGGTGGACGTGGCCATTCGCCTCGGCATCGACGCGAAGAAGTCCGACCAGGGTGTACGCGGCTCGACCCTGTTGCCGCACGGCACCGGCAAGACCGTTCGCGTGGCGGTGTTCTGCCCGGCCGGTGAAAAAGCCGAGGCGGCCAAGGCTGCGGGCGCCGACGCGGTCGGCATGGAAGATCTCGCCGAGAAGATGCAGGGCGGTGATCTTTCCTTTGGCCGCATCATTGCGACGCCGGATGCGATGCGCGTGGTCGGCAAGCTCGGCCAGTTGCTCGGTCCGCGCGGCCTGATGCCGAACCCGAAGGATGGCTCGGTCACTGCCGACGTCGTCACCGCGATCAAGAACGCCAAGGCGGGCCAGGTCAAGTACCGCAACGACAAGGCCGGCATCGTGCACTGCTCGATCGGCAAGGCCAATTTCGAGGTCAATGCGCTGCGCGACAACCTGCACGCACTGCTCACCGACCTGATGAAGTCGAAGCCCGCTTCGTCCAAGGGCGTGTTCGTGCAGAAGGTGTCGCTGTCGAGCACGATGGGTATCGGCGTCGGCGTGGATCATTCTTCGCTGGCGATCTGATCGGGCGATACAAGCTATCGGCACAGGATGTGCCGACGCAGCGGACGGATTACCCGCTGCGAGAAGCGTGGCGCGGCTTGGCCGCGACCGCTTCCGGCAGATCGCGGCAGGACGCCCGATTCTGCCAAAAGAATATTTGAGGGCTCCGAAATCCGCGAGGAAATCGGCGCCGTCAAAGACCGCAGGTGGTTCAGCACTGTGGCAAGGATGCACCCGCAACGCATGGAGCAGGCAGCGGGCAGTGCGAGACCTTAATCGATTGGGAAGGCAACCTGCGCAGATGGTGTAGCCCGCAAGGATTTGTTCCAAACGGCCACCAGTTCGGCATCGCAAGATGCCAGCGAATTCCGAAGGAATCGGGTTCGTGGAAATTCGAATCGCCAAGCGCAAGACGCGCGATGCGGTTCAGTTCGGAAGGTTAAGCAATGGCACTCAATCTTGAGCAAAAGAAAGTCGTCGTTGCCGAACTGGCGAATGTGGCAGCCAATGCGCACTCGTTGGTCGCCGCCGAGTATGCCGGTCTTACCGTGGAGCAGCTTACCGAGCTGCGCAAGAAGGCGCGTCAGTCCAAGGTTTTCGTCAAGGTGGCGAAAAACACCCTGGTCTCGCGCGCAGTGGAGGGCACCGAGTATGCGTGCGTCAAGGACGCACTCGTCGGCCCGATGCTGTACGCCTTCTCCGAGGAAGATCCGGGTGCTGCCGGGCGGTTGGTCAAGGAGTTCGCCAAGGCGAACGAAAAGCTGGTCCCCAAGGTCGTTGCGATCGGCGGGCAGATGTACCCGGGCTCTCACGTCGAGAAGCTCGCGTCGCTGCCGACCCGTGAGCAGGCACTGGCGATGTTGATGGGCACGCTGTTGGCGCCGATCACCAAGCTGGTGCGCACGCTGGCCGAGCCCGCCGCCAAGACGGCGCGCGCGGTGGCTGCGGTGCGCGACAAGAAGGCCGCCTGATCGATCCACAATCGCTAATTTGGTACTTTTTCAACTTTTATAGAGGTATACGAAAATGGCCGTTTCCAAAGAAGAAATCCTTGACGCCATCGGCAACATGAGCCTGATCGACGTCACCGATCTGGTGAAGATGATGGAAGACAAGTTCGGCGTGTCCGCTGCCGCTCCGGTGGCCGTGGCCGCAGCCGGCGCCGGCGGTGCTGCCGCCGCTCCGGCGGAAGAAAAGACCGAATTCACCGTGGCCCTGAAGGCCTCGGGCGAGAAGAAGGTCGAAGTGATCAAGGCCGTGCGCGCGATCACGGGCCTTGGCTTGAAGGAAGCCAAGGACCTGGTCGAGTCGGCTCCCGCCACCGTCAAGGAAGGCGTGAACAAGGACGACGCTGCCAAGTTCAAGAAAGAACTGGAAGCCGCCGGCGCGACCGTCGAGATCAAGTGACGCCAGGATGGCGTCACCCCGGACAGCACACGGATGTGCGCTGATCCGGGGTCCAGCTTTTGATGAGCACGGATCGACGAAACGCAAAAACTGGATTCCCGCAGCTGCGGGAATGACGAGCCAAAGCCTGGGGGCGCAAGTCCCCGGGCTTTAGGTGTTTTTGGATGAGCGAGTCGTTGGACGAAAGACGAGCCGTGGTTTTGACGGCCCATTTTTCGTCTCCCGTCTTCCTTCGCAACAACCCTCGGCCGCAACTTGGCCGACGCAATCAAAGGTGATACCCGCCATGACGTACTCCTTCACCGAGAAAAAGCGCATCCGCAAGAATTTCGGCAAGCGTCCGCAGGTTCTGGACGTGCCGCCGCTGCTCGCCATCCAGACCGATTCCTACCGCGAATTCCTGCAACTGAACGTGCCGGAAAAACAGCGTGCCGAGCATGGCCTGCACGCGGCGCTCAAGTCGGTGTTTCCGATCGTCAGCTATTCGGGCAATGCCGCGCTGGAATACGTCAGCTATCGCCTCGGCGAGCCGCCGTTCGACGAACGCGAATGCCGCTCGCGCGGCATGAGCTTCGGTGCACCATTGCGCGTGCTGGTGCGCCTGGTCATTTACGACAAGGATTCGCCGGCCTCGAACAAGGCCGTGAAGTACGTCAAGGAACAGGAAGTCTACATGGGCGAATTGCCGCTCATGACCGACACCGGTACCTTCATCATCAACGGCACCGAGCGCGTCATCGTCTCGCAGCTGCATCGCTCGCCGGGCGTGTTCTTCGATCACGACCGCGGCAAGACGCACTCGTCCGGCAAGCTGCTTTTCAACGCGCGCGTCATTCCGTATCGCGGATCGTGGCTGGATTTCGAGTTCGATCCGAAGGATTGCGTGTTCACGCGCATCGATCGCCGGCGCAAACTGCCGGTGACCATGCTGCTGCGCGCGTTGGGTTACAACAACGAACAGATCCTCGACATCTTCTTCGAGAAGAACGTGTTTAATCTCGACAAGAAGGGCGGTGCGCGGCTGGAACTCATTGCCGAGCGCCTGCGCGGCGAAACGCTGAACTTCGACCTGCGCGCGGGCGACAAGGTCATTGTCGAAGCCGGCAAGCGCATCACCGCGCGGCATGTGCGCGACCTTACCGCCACGCGCATCAAGAATCTCGAGGTGCCCGATGACTACCTCGTCGGCCGCATCCTGGCGCACGATGTCGTCGACAAGAGGACCGGCGAGATGCTGGCTGCGGCCAATACCGAGCTTGATCTTGCGCACCTGGAGAATTTCCGCAAGGCCGGCATCGACAAGATCGACACCCTGTTCGTCAACGACCTGGATCGCGGCGACTACATTTCCAAGACCCTGCGCATCGATCCGACCAAGACGCCGCTCGAGGCGCTGGTCGAAATCTATCGCATGATGCGCCCGGGCGAACCGCCGACCAAGGAAGCGGCGCAGAACCTGTTCTACAACCTGTTCTTCACGTTCGAGCGCTACGATCTTTCCGCGGTCGGCCGCATGAAGTTCAACCGCCGCGTCGGTCGCAAGGAAATCACCGGTCCCGGCGTGCTCTACGATCACCAATATTTCGGTGCGCGCAACGACGAGCATTCCAAGGACCTGGTCAAGAAGCTGGGCAAGACTTCCGACATCCTCGACGTGCTCAAGGTCCTGGTCGAGATCAAGAACGGCCGTGGCACGGTCGATGACATCGATCATCTGGGCAACCGCCGCGTGCGTTCGGTCGGCGAGATGGCCGAGAACACCTTCCGCATCGGCCTGGTGCGCGTGGAGCGCGCCGTGCGCGAGCGTCTGTCGATGGCCGAGGCCGACAATCTGTCGCCGCAGGATCTGATCAATGCCAAGCCCGTGGCTGCCGCGATCAAGGAGTTCTTCGGCTCCTCGCAGCTGTCGCAGTTCATGGACCAGAACAATCCGCTGTCCGAAGTCACGCACAAGCGCCGTGTGTCCGCGCTCGGTCCGGGCGGCCTGACCCGCGAACGCGCCGGCTTCGAAGTACGCGACGTGCATCCGACGCATTACGGCCGCGTGTGCACGATCGAAACGCCGGAAGGCCCGAACATCGGCCTGATCAATTCGCTCGCGGTGTATGCGCGCACGAATTCCTACGGCTTCCTCGAGACCGCCTACCGCAAGGTCAACAACGGCAAGGTCACCGACAAGGTCGAATACCTGTCGGCGATCGAAGAAGGCGAATTCGTGATCGCCCAGGCGAACTCGGCGCTGGACAAGCACGGCGCGTTTTCCGAAGACCTCGTCGCCTGCCGCTTCAAGGGCGAATCGGAATTGCGTCCGGCGGCGGACATCCAGTACATGGACGTGTCGCCGATGCAGACCGTGTCGGTCGCCGCCGCGCTGGTGCCGTTCCTCGAACATGACGACGCCAACCGCGCGCTGATGGGCGCGAACATGCAGCGCCAGGCGGTGCCGACGCTGCGCTCGCAGACGCCGCTGGTCGGCACGGGCATCGAGCGCCCGGTGGCGCGCGATTCCGGCGTCACCGCTGTCGCGCGCCGTGGCGGTGTCATCGACCAGGTCGATGCCGGCCGCATCGTCGTGCGCGTGAACGAAGCCGAGATCGGCGAGAACGACGCCGGCGTGGACATCTACACGCTGACCAAGTACACGCGCTCGAACCAGAACACCGACCTCAACCAGCGCCCGCTGGTGAACGTCGGCGATGTGGTGGCCAAGGGCGATACGCTTGCCGACGGCTCGTCCACCGACCTCGGCGAATTGGCGCTCGGCCAGAACATGCTGGTCGCGTTCATGCCGTGGAACGGCTACAACTTCGAGGACTCGATCCTCATCTCCGAGCGCGTGGTCCAGGAAGACCGCTACACCACGATCCACATCGAGGAGCTCACCTGCTCGGCGCGCGACACCAAGCTCGGCCCCGAGGAAATCACCGCCGACATCCCGAACGTCAGCGAACAGGCGTTGGCGCGCCTGGACGAATCCGGCGTCGTCTACATCGGTGCCGAGGTCAAGGCCGGCGACATCCTGGTCGGCAAGGTCACGCCCAAGGGCGAGTCGCAGCTCACGCCGGAAGAAAAACTGCTGCGCGCGATCTTTGGCGAGAAGGCATCGGACGTGAAGGACTCCTCGTTGCGCGTGCCGCCCGGCATGGATGGCACCGTGATCGACGTCACCGTGTTCACCCGCGATGGCATCGAGAAGGACAAGCGCGCCAAGCAGATCGAGGAAATGGAAATCAAGCGCGTCAAGAAGGACTTCGACGACCAGTTCCGCATCCTCGAGGGCGCGATCTTCGGCCGTTTGCGCGACCAGTTGCACGGCAAGGTTGCCAACGGCGGCCCGCATGGCCTGAAGAAGGGTGCGACGATCACCAACGACTACCTCGATTCCCTGAAGAAGGACGAGTGGTTCGCCTTGCGCATGAAGAACGAAGATGTCGCCGAACTGCTGGAGAAGGCGCAGGAACAGATCAAGCGCCACAAGGCCGAGTTCGATCGGCGCTTCAAGGACAAGCAGGCCAAGATCACCGCCGGCGACGACCTCGCTCCCGGCGTGCTCAAGATGGTAAAAGTATACTTGGCGGTGAAGCGCCGCGTGCAGCCGGGCGACAAGATGGCCGGCCGCCACGGCAACAAGGGCGTGGTGTCGATGATCCGTCCGGTCGAGGACATGCCATTCATGGCCAACGGCACCTCGATCGACATCGTGCTCAATCCGCTCGGCGTGCCCTCGCGCATGAACATCGGCCAGATCCTGGAGACGCACCTGGGCTGGGCGGCGCGAGGCCTGGGCCTGAAGATCCAGCGCATGCTCGAGGCGCGCGAGAAGGCGAGCGCGTTGCGCAAGTTCCTCGACGAGATCTACAACCACGACAAGGACGTATTCGGCGAGCGCGTCAAGCTGCGCGAGCTCAACGACGAGGAAATCCTTGCCCTGGCGCGCAACCTGTCGGCCGGCGTGCCCATGGCCACACCGGTGTTCGACGGTGCGCAGGAGGCTGAGATCAAGGCCATGCTGCGGCTTGCGGACCTGCCCGAATCCGGCCAGACCGCACTCTACGACGGCCGCACCGGCGAGGCGTTCGACCGCCCGGTGACCGTCGGCTACATGCACATGCTCAAGCTCAACCACCTGGTCGACGACAAGATGCATGCGCGTTCGACCGGTCCGTACTCGCTCGTCACCCAGCAACCCTTGGGTGGCAAGGCGCAGTTCGGCGGCCAGCGCTTCGGCGAAATGGAAGTCTGGGCGCTGGAAGCCTACGGTGCGGCCTACACGCTGCAGGAAATGCTCACGGTCAAGTCGGACGACGTGCCCGGGCGCAACCAGATGTACAAGAACATCGTCGACGGCGAGCACGAAATGGCCGCGGGCATGCCCGAGTCGTTCAACGTGCTGGTCAAGGAGATTCGTTCGCTGGCGATCAACATGGAACTGGAAGA
>JAFEFO010000031.1 GCA_018240565.1 Pseudomonadota bacterium
ACCAGATGTACAAGAACATCGTCGACGGCGAGCACGAAATGGCCGCGGGCATGCCCGAGTCGTTCAACGTGCTGGTCAAGGAGATTCGTTCGCTGGCGATCAACATGGAACTGGAAGAACGCTGAAGCACGCTTCCAGAGCCTGACATTGCCCGCCTACGCATGAATCACTCCGAATTGGAGAACGCAAAATGAAAGACCTTCTGAACCTGTTCAACCAGACCCGCCAGTCGCTGGATTTCGACTCGATCAAGATCGCGCTGGCTTCGCCGGAGCTGATCCGCTCATGGTCGTTCGGCGAAGTGAAGAAGCCGGAGACGATCAACTACCGAACGTTCAAGCCCGAACGCGACGGCCTGTTCTGCGCCGCGATCTTCGGACCGGTCAAGGACTACGAATGCCTGTGCGGCAAGTACAAGCGCATGAAGCATCGCGGCGTGGTCTGCGAAAAATGCGGTACCGAGGTCACCCTGACCAAGGTGCGCCGCGAACGCATGGGCCACATCGACCTGGCCTCGCCGGTCGCGCACATCTGGTTCCTCAAGTCGCTGCCCTCGCGCATTGGCCTCATGCTCGACATGACCCTGCGCGACATCGAGCGCATTCTGTATTTTGAAGCCTATGTCACCATCGATCCGGGCCTGACGCCGCTCAATCGCGGCCAGTTGCTCAACGAAGAGCAGTACCTGCAGGCGGTCGAGGAACACGGTGACGAATTCGACGCGCGCATGGGCGCCGAGGCGGTCTACGAGCTGCTCAAGACGATCGACCTCAACGCCGAACTGATCCGCCTGCGCGAGGAAATCGCGGCGACCAATTCCGAGACCAAGCTCAAGCGCTTGACCAAGCGCATCAAGCTGGTCGAGGCCTTCATCGATTCCGGCAACCGTCCGGAAAACATGGTCATGACCGTGTTGCCGGTGCTGCCGCCGGACCTGCGTCCGCTGGTGCCGCTGGAAGGCGGCCGCTTCGCGACCAGCGATCTGAACGATCTGTACCGCCGCGTCATCAACCGCAACAATCGCCTGCGTCGCCTGCTCGAACTCAATGCGCCGGACATCATCGTGCGCAACGAAAAGCGCATGCTGCAGGAAGCCGTCGATGCGCTGATGGACAACGGCCGTCGTGGCCGCGCCATCACCGGCACCAACAAGCGCCCGTTGAAGTCGCTCGCCGACATGATCAAGGGCAAGCAGGGCCGCTTCCGCCAGAACCTGCTCGGCAAGCGCGTGGATTACTCCGGTCGCTCCGTGATCGTGGTCGGCCCGACGCTGAAGCTGCACGAGTGCGGCCTGCCGAAGAAGATGGCGCTGGAACTGTTCAAGCCGTTCATCTTCTCCAAGCTGCAACGCCGCGGCCTCGCCACCACGATCAAGGCGGCGAAGAAAAAGGTCGAGAGCGAAAGCCCCGAGGTGTGGGACATCCTCTCCGAAGTGATCCGCGAGCATCCGGTGCTGCTCAACCGCGCACCGACCCTGCATCGCCTCGGCATCCAGGCCTTCGAGCCGGTGCTGGTCGAAGGCAAGGCGATCCAGTTGCATCCGCTGGTGTGTACCGCGTTCAACGCCGACTTCGACGGTGACCAGATGGCCGTGCACGTGCCGCTGTCGCTCGAAGCCCAGCTTGAAGCGCGTGCGTTGATGATGTCGACCAACAACATCCTCTCGCCGGCCAATGGCGATCCGATCATCGTGCCGACGCAGGACGTGGTGCTCGGCCTGTACTACATGACGCGCGCGCTGGAAAACGCCAAGGGCGAGGGCATGGCCTTCGCCAACCTCGGCGAGGTGCATCGCGCCTACCAGAACCGCGCCGTGGAATTGCACGCCAAGGTCAAGGTGCGCATCCACGAAGTGGTGCTTGACGAAAAGAAGAACCGCAGCGAGAAGACGACGCTCGTTGACACCACGATCGGCCGCGCGCTGCTGGCGGAAATCCTGCCGGAAGGCCTGCCGTTCGCGCTGATCAACATCGAACTGACGAAGAAGGCGATCTCGCGCCTGATCAACGCCTGCTATCGCCGCCTCGGTTTGAAAGACACCGTCGTGTTCGCCGACAAGCTCATGTACACGGGCTTCCATTACGCCACGCGTGCCGGTATTTCCATCGGCATCGACGACATGAAGATCCCGGGCGAGAAGCCGAAGATCCTCGAAGGCGCCGAAAAGGACGTCAAGGAAATCCAGGAGCAGTTCGCATCTGGCCTGGTCACCGCCGGCGAGCGCTACAACAAGGTCGTCGACATCTGGTCGCGCACCAATGAACTGGTCGCCGGCGCGATGATGAAGGGCATCGGCGTGGACAAGGTCAAGTCCGCCAAGGGCGAGGCGATCGAGCAGAAGTCGATGAACTCGCTGTTCATCATGGCCGATTCCGGCGCGCGCGGTTCGGCGGCGCAGATTCGCCAGCTCGCCGGCATGCGCGGCCTGATGGCGCGTCCGGATGGCTCGATCATCGAGACGCCGATCAAGGCGAACTTCCGCGAAGGCCTGGACGTCCTGCAGTACTTCAACTCGACCCACGGCGCGCGCAAGGGCCTGGCCGATACCGCGCTGAAGACCGCGAACTCGGGTTACCTGACCCGGCGCCTGGTCGACGTGGCGCAGGACGTGGTGGTGACCGAGCCCGATTGCGGCACGCACAATGGCCTGACCATGACCGCCATCGTCGAGGGCGGCGACGTGGTCGAACCGCTGCGCGACCGCGTGCTCGGCCGCATCGTCGCTGCCGACGTGTACGCGCCGGGCAACGAGGACGAACCGCTGCTCACGCGCAATACGCTGCTTGACGAAAAGCTGGTCGACAAGCTCGATGCCGCCGGCGTGCAGTCGATCCTGGTGCGCTCGCCGATCACCTGCGAATCGAGCTTCGGCGTGTGCGCGCATTGCTACGGACGCGACCTGGCGCGTGGCCATCTGGTCAACATGGGCGAAGCGGTCGGCGTCATCGCCGCGCAGTCCATCGGCGAACCGGGCACGCAGCTGACCATGCGCACGTTCCACATCGGCGGCGCCGCCTCGCGTGCGGCCGCGGTCGACAACGTGCAGGTCAAGACCGCCGGCACGCTCAAGTTCAACAACCTCAAGACCGTGCAGCACGCGCAGGGTCACCTCGTCGCGGTATCGCGCTCGGGCGAACTGTCGGTGATGGATGCCCACGGTCGCGAGCGCGAACGCTACAAGGTGCCGTACGGCGCCACCATCGCGGTCAAGGACGGCGCGGCCACGAAACCGGGCCAGGTCGTGGCGAACTGGGATCCGCATACCCATCCGATCGTCTCGGAAGTGGCCGGCCGCGTGCGCTTCATCGACTTCATCGATGGCCTCACCGTGCAGGCGCAGACGGACGAGCTCACCGGCCTGGAGTCGGCGGTGGTGACCGATCCCAAGCGCCGCGGCACGCAAGCCAAGGACTTGCGTCCGACCGTGCGCATCGAGGACAAGAAGGGCAAGGAACTCAAGTTGCCCGGCTCGGACATTCCGGCGCAGTACTTCCTGCCGGCGGGCGCGATCGTCAGCCTGCAGGACGGCACCGAAGTCGGTGTCGGCGACGTGGTCGCGCGTATTCCGCAGGAAACCTCCAAGACCCGCGACATCACCGGCGGTCTGCCGCGCGTGGCCGATCTGTTCGAGGCGCGCAAGCCGAAGGAACCGGCGATCCTGGCCGAAGTGTCCGGCGTGGTTTCGTTCGGCAAGGACACCAAGGGCAAGCAGCGCCTGGTCATCAAGGATGCCGACGGCAACGATCACGAGGAACTGATCCCGAAGTGGCGCCAGGTCATCGTGTTCGAAGGCGAGCACGTGGAGAAGGGCGAAACCGTGGTCGACGGCGAGCCCAATCCGCATGACATCCTGCGCCTGCTCGGCGTCGAGCCGCTGGCGGCGTACCTGGTCAAGGAAATCCAGGACGTCTACCGCCTGCAAGGCGTGAAGATCAACGACAAGCACATCGAGACGATCATCCGCCAGATGCTGCGCAAGGTCGAAATCGCCGATCCGGGCGACTCGCGTTACCTGCGCAACGAGCAGGCCGACCGCATGCGCCTGGCCGAGGAAAACGCCCGCATCAAGGCACGCGACGAGCGCCCGGCGGAAATCGTGCCAATGCTGCTCGGCATCACCAAGGCCTCCTTGGCGACCGAGTCGTTCATCTCGGCGGCGTCGTTCCAGGAAACCACGCGCGTGTTGACGGAAGCCGCCGTGCGCGGCAACCGCGACACCCTGCGCGGCCTGAAGGAAAACGTCATCGTCGGCCGACTGATTCCGGCGGGAACGGGCCTTGCGTACCACAACAAGCGCCGCAAGAAGGCCGAGGGCGGCCTGAGCGACGCGGACCTGGCGACGCTGCGCGGCGGCGCGACGGAGTTCGTGGGCGAAGCCGTCAGCGAGTGATCCGCAACGCCGTGTGCATGCGAAAGGGCCGCGTGAGCGGCCTTTTCGTGTAGGCAGGCTACGTTTGCCCGATTCTTGGCCAAGGCCAGGTTGCTTGGCGGCTATTGCAAGCACCCGCCAGACCCGTTAGAATGCGCGGCTCGCTGGACAGAAATTGTTGTCCGCGAACGATTTTATCGCGTTGCAAGGCGAAATAAGGGGCAGGACGCTTCTTGTATTCGCTACATGGATGTGCGGCCAGGGCGTTGCGCCCGCGGCCAGACGCAAGCTTTACCAGGATTCGACAGGCCGGTTCAACCCCGGCCTGTTTTTTCGTCTAAAACCTAGGATCTTTGCATGTCGACCGTCAACCAGCTGGTGCGCAAGCCGCGCAGCCCGAAGACCTACAAGAGCGCCTCGCCGGCGCTGGCGAACTGCC
>JAFEFO010000032.1 GCA_018240565.1 Pseudomonadota bacterium
CAAGAGTTCTCGGCGGGGAGCGGCCCGCATTCGATCGCTGTTTCCGATCTAACGATGGACGGCAAGCCCGATCTGATCCTCGCAAACTACTACAGCAATACTCTATCCGTGTTTGCTAACACCACAACACAGGGTGCAACGACACTTAACTTTTCAACACCTCAAACCCTCACCACCGGGGCAAATCCTTGGGCTGCCGTTTCTGCGGATATCAACGGTGACGGGAAACCCGATCTGTTGGTGACAAATTTCTATGATGGGTCGGCATCGGTGTTCTTAAACAACTCGACTCCGGGCACAAGCACTCCCACGTTTTCCGCCCCCCAGACGATCACGATAGGGCCATTCGTAAGATCAGCAGTCTTCTCAGATCTGAATGGCGACGGCAAACCTGACCTCGTAATTTCCTACTCTAGTTCGAATTTGGTCAACGTCTTGCTCAACACCACGGCACCGGGAAGCATGGTTGCAACGTTCGCAACTCATCAAACGTTTCCAGTGGGAACATTCCCTTACGCTATCGCGATTGCTGACATCAATGGAGATGGAAGGCCTGACGTTGTCGCTTCTAACTACGGCGACAACACTGTATCTGTGCTCTTGAACACCACGGGTCCGGGCGCGTTGACGCCGACCTTTGGTTCTCAGCAGGTGTTTGCCGTGGGAACTTTCCCCTACTCACTTGCGGTGGCCGACCTCGATAGTGACGGAAAGCCGGACGTAGTTACGGGAAATTTCGGTGGCTCTGGTGCGGGCCCATCGATCACGGTTCTCCTGAATACGACCGTCGCTGGCTCAGGCGTGGTCAACTTCTCAGCACTGCCACCCATCGAGACATCGTTTGCGCCGAGCGACGTCACGTTGGCCGACCTCAATGCGGACGGGAGGCTGGATCTCATCGCCACACACGCTGGCGACACGGTGCTTTCGACTTTTCTGAATGCCCAGTTTCGCACCGAATTCTTGGGGAGCCCGGCCACAGGAACAATCGTCCACGATTACATCTTCTCTAACGGCTTCGAACCGTAGCTCGCACTTTCATTACTTGGTCGACTTCACTTGTGGGACTGCGAGTGTCTTGCGAGCTCCGCCATCTATTGAATAACGATCACTTTTGCCGCGTGAAATTTGATTATTTGGTGACTGCTACTAGCCGACAACACCAAGCGCACAAACCGACCCAAAGCGGACATTATCCAGTTTCACCGAAGCGTCTCTGGTACCGTTCCAAGTCAAAGCGACCAAAAATTTCAAATGACCTCGCCCGAACTCACCGGTGGTGCCGGATTTACCTACGAAGACGCAGTCGTGGCGCATTACCTTTCGGCAATGGTCAGCGGTACGACGGCGGCGGGCCTCGACGGAAGGATCGTGCAGCGGGTTGCCCAGCAGCAGGCCGACTTCGGCGAACCGCTCGACGACGTGATCGTCGATGCCACCTCCCTGGCCGATGGAACCGTCATGCGGCTATCGCTGCAGGTCAAGCGTTCACTCACGATCTCGGACGCGGCGACCAACAGCGACTTCCGAGAAGTGATCCAACGCAGCTGGCAGACGTTGCGGAAGCTGGACTTTCGCGAGAACGTGGACCGCGTCGGAGCAGTCACGGGGTCAGTGGCGGAAGAGACGTCTCGAGCTTTCACGACCGTGTGCGAATGGGCTCGGGCTTCCGTCACGACTGCGGCCTTCATGCAACGGTTTGTCGACGGCGGGAACGCCTCGGCCAGTCACCGCGCTGTGGCCGAAGCGGTTCGAATGGCTGCACAGGACACAGGAATGCCCCTGTCCGACGAACAGCTGCACCGCCTGCTCGCGCATTTGGTGCTGATCCGGTTTGACCCCTCCCACGCCGGATCGACGCACGAAGCGGAGGCAATCGTCAGCCTGCAGCGCGCGCTGGCGCCGCAGCAAGTGATGCGTGCTGGCGACTTGTGGGATTTGCTGCGCCAGATCGCTCGCGATGGCGCGGGCCGCGGCGCCGTGCACACCCGCGCATCGCTCGTGCGCGCGCTGGCTGGCTGGCGCTTCACGGGAGCGCCCGCGTTCGCCGGCGACGTGCAGACCCTGCGCGACAGCACGCGCCACTGGCTCGACCAGCAGTCCGACGACATCGGGGGGACGCACCTCAAGCGCCAGGTGCTACGCGACCAGCTTGGCGCTCAGATGGCGGCCCACCGCCTGACGCTGATCAAAGGCCTGCCCGGCACCGGCAAGACGGTGCTACTGCGCGACCTAGTGCAAGAGCTGGCCGCCGATGGCACCACCTTGTTCCTCACCGCCAACCGGCTTTCTGGCCGCAGCTGGTCGGAGCACGCCCGTGCGATGGGCTTGGCAACGACATCGATCGAGCCGCTGCTCGTGGAGGTCTCGGCCAGCGGTCATGCCACGATGCTCATCGATGGCCTGGACCGCATCGCGCCGGAACAGCGCGCGATCGTGACCGACTTGTTCGGCCAGCTTTTGACGAACCCGGCGCTTTCCGATTGGCGCGTGGTCGCCACCGCGCGCGACGCCGGCATCGAGCCCCTGCGCAACTGGGTGCCTCCTGCGCTGCTCGCTAGCGGCGGCGTGGGCTATGTCGATGTGGAGAACTTGACGGACGAAGAGGCCAACTCGCTCGCGGATTCGCTGCCGGCGCTGCGGCCGCTCCTCACTGGCGGAAACGAGCGCGTGCGCACACTGGCATGCCGCCCGTTCTTCGCGGCGGTGCTGGCACGGGGGTTCTCTCGGGCAGCCTACCCCTCCGGATTCGCGCCTCAGTCGGAGGTGGACCTCGTGGAGGCCTGGTGGACGCGGGGCGGCTACGACGCCCACGCGCCCCAGGCCCTGGCGCGGCAGCGGGCGCTAATCGAGCTGGCTCAGCGCAGCGCGCCCGACCTGGGTCGCAATGTCCGCATCCGCGACCTGTCGACTGCGACGCAGGGCGTGCTCCCGGCGCTGGAGGAGGATGGCCTGGTGCAGCAGGTGCGCACGGGTCACACCGCGCAGTTCAGTCACGACATCTTCTTCGAGTGGTCGTTCCTCCACCTGCTGCTGGATCAGGGTGACGACTGGATCGCGGCCCTCACTGCGGCCGGGGAGCCGCCCGCCTTGGCGCGCGTCGTGGAGCTGCTGTCGCAGGCGACTTATCCGCTCCCCGACCAGTGGCCGCGCGAGCTCCATGCGCTCGAGCGGGCTCAGCTCCGGCCGCAGTGGCTGCGAGCCTGGCTCGTGGCGCCAGTTTTCAGCCCGCGCTTCGCCGAGCATGCCGACATGTTCGCTGCGTCATTGGCGGCGAACGGCCACCGGATTTTCGGAAAGCTCCTGGTGTGGATGCAGGCCGAGAAGACGACGCCCAACCCCCTGGTGCTTTCGGGCGTCCTCGGCGGCGATCTGGACGCCGCCGCGCGTATCCGTATCGCGGACTCGCTGGGCTGGCCTTCGGACTTCGTGGCGTGGCGCCGCCTGCTCACATGGGCGATCGAACAGGTCGAGTCGATTCCTGACGCACATTTTCAGGATCTCGTCACGCTGTTCGAAACCTGGCAGGTCGCTGTCGCGGACTACCCCAACGCAGTGTCACAGCGCATCGTAGCCCGGTGCGCAACGTGGTTGCACGCGATCGAGGACGAGCATGTGGACCGCCGGTTTCGATACGGCACGCCTGCAAACGATGGCACGCCGCGCCCGCGCGTTCCGACGCAGCTGGAGACGGAGCTGCGCGCGTTGGTGCTGCGCGCAGCGCGCTCTTACCCGGATGTGGTGGACGCCTACCTCGCGAAGGTCGAGAAAATCGAGCGCTGGTCCGATAGCGCGTTCCGCGAGCTCATGACCTACGCGCCGGTGCTGGCGCAGACGCATCCTGCGCAGCTCGCGCGGGTCGCCCGGCGCTGGTTAATGAGGGAGCTGCCGGACGACACATCGGCACGGTGGCGTCGCGAAGCGCGTGACGAGGGTCGCCGGCGCAAGGAAGCCGCGGCGAACCCGCCGGAGAGCCGATCGCGATCGGACAAGCTCGCTCTTTCGAGCACGTCGATCATGCACCACTCGTTCTCCCACCACGATTGGGACCGGCTGTCGATTGGCGGCGACCATCAGGGCTTCTTCCCCGCCTCGCCTCTCCGCGAACCGTTCCACTCGCTGGTCACGCGCGATCCGGCGACGGCGCTTGCGCTAATCCGAGATGTGACGAACCACGCCACCACGGCATGGCGTCAGCTGCATCGGCACTGGCATGGCAGCGCGACGCCGTTACCGCTCGTAGTTGCGTTCCCGTGGGGACAGCAGGAGTTCTGGGGGGACGACCGGCACTATCTCTGGTTCCGCGGGCATGGTGGGCCACAGGTTGTGGAGTGCGCGCTCATGACGCTGGAGCGCTGGGCGATCGCGCAGCTCGATGCGGGACGCCCATTGGACGAAGTGCTGCAAGCGCTACTGGACGGGCATACGAGCATCGGCGTCCTGGGGATCGCGGTGCACCTCGCCTTGCGAGCTAAGCAAGTTTCGCCAACGATCTTGGCGCTGCTGCGCAGCCCGCGGCTGTGGCGGCTCGACCTGCGGCGCCAGGTCCAAGAGCAACAACTGCAAAGCGCGGGGCTGATGGGCTTTGACAACGCAAGCGTCGACGCGATGCACCGACAAGCAGTCAGCGACAGCAGCCAGATGACGTCGCGCCACTTGGAACTGCGCGACCTGGTACCGCTCTTCGTCCTCGGAGGCGACGCGGCCTTGCGGGACGCGTGCCGCGCCGCTCTCGACGACTTCCCGAACAGGTTGGAATTCGCCTATCAGGAAGAGGCGCAGAACCCAGAACATGTGGCCGAGCTCCGCCGCACCGCCGAACTATGGTCGGAGTTGGGCCACGCCGAGAACTACACCGCAGCTCCGATCCCCGGCCGCAGTGATGTGGTCCAGATCTCGATGAGCAGTCCGCGACACGAAGCTCCTGAGGTGCAAGCGGCCCTGCAACGCCATGCGCAGGCGGTGCGCGAGATGGAGTTGTGGCTGTGGGTTGATAAGTGCTTCACGTTGCGCCAATGGGCGCCGGGCTTCTCGGTAGACGACGCCATCGAGCGTGCGAAAGAGCTGGCTGATGCGGATGCTGCAGGGCGGTCGATGTCGCCTATGCCTAGCAGTGGGTTGACGGAAGGCGCGATTGCGGGAACGGCAGCGGCCGTGATTTGTTTCGCCGATGCGACCGGGCATGAGGCCTGGGCCGATGCCACCATCGAAAGCTTCCGCGTTGCGCAGGACGAGATCTCCGACGACACGTTTTCGGGATCGGTGATCCCTTGGCACCCGAAGATCTTCGTGGCGCATGCGTTGGCCGCGCGTATCATGTCGGCCCGCGAATATCCTGCCGACCGCGAAGCGCTCTATCGCTTGATCGCGCACCCGCTCGAGGCGGTCTCGTTCGTTGCGCTGGCCGGGGTCGCAGGCTGCTGGGAACGCGATGCGCGGTTCGCCTGGTGCGGCCTGAACCTCGGGCTGCGGTCGGCGCAGCTCGTAAGCAGGCGAGATATGTACCGGCTCGACGCCGATGGCCGGCGGCAGGTGGAGTCGGATCGTCGGGCCGCCACGTTGGCCGCGGCCCTCGACGAGTACCGGGCGCAAGGCCCGCTGCCTGCCTGGGTGCGCCCACGGCCTTCCTGGGTGCCGGCCGTGCCTGACGCTGAGAATCCGCAAGCTGTTGACGGGGGCGAGGAAGACGGGTGGCAGAGCACCGACGATCTGTGGAACGGCCAGTACGCCGCGAAGGTCTTGCAGAAAGTCCCAGTGGCGGCGGTCATGGCGAGCGCGGGCCGTGCGCGCTATGTCGACACCCTTGAGGCGTTTGTCGGCTGGACGCTCGACACGATCAACCCGGTGTGGCGAACCGAGCGGCGCCGGGGCCGCGAGCGTGGCGATGGAAACCTGTACGAGTGGGAGCATCAGCTGGGTCGGATGGTGGCAAGCGTTGCGCCCCATCTTCCCGCCGACGAGACCTTGCAGAGGTTGCTGCGGCCGATCCTTGCACAGCCCGACGAAATAGCGCTGCGGCTGCTCGCGCCGTTCACTGTGTCGCTGGTCTGCGGCGAAGTCCTCGATGCGCCGGAGGTCCGCAATGACACCCTGCACCTGCTACAGGCTGTGCTCGAACGAACGCTGGAGAACGACGATCTGCGCCGTTCGCCGTACAACGACGGGCGCATGGGCGGCTTCGACCTGCCGGAGCTTGTCAAGTCGCTACTCTTCGTGGTCGTCGAGCACGCCCCCGGCGCCACGCGCTTCGCCAACGGCCGCTGGGATGACCTTGGCCTGGTGATGCCGCTGGTCGACCGCATCGTGCGCGCTGCCGGCTGGCACCCCTACGTCGCGCGTCAGTTCGTCACACTGTGCGAACGTTCCGGTGCTGCCTACCCGGCCGACACGTTCGCCGACCAAGTGCTGGCGCAGATCGTCGATGGGCGCCTTCCTGCGGGCTGGAAGGGCTCTCTGATACCGGCCGCGATCGCGGCTCTAGTGCAGGCGCACGCCGACCGACAGCATCCGTTGTCGGCTGCTCTGGCCCGCAAGCTGCTGCAGGTGCTTGACGCTCTAGTCGATCTTGGCGACCGCCGCAGCGCGGCCTTGCAACAGAGCGAGTCCTTCCGGGGTGTGCGCTTGGTCGCCTGACTGCGAAACGCGTTGCTTGAGCTGACACATTTACCTGCTTCTAGAGGCTTACTGACCGCCTAGCAAGTAGCCGGCGTTGAACGTCCGCTTCTGGCCGATTCTGTTGAAAAACTCGGTCAATTGCGGAACGTGAGATGCGGTGTGTTGTCGAATGACTTCGACGCAGATCGAGGGCATCGAGATGATGGGACGTCAGGAAGTCGCGCAAGCGCCGCTGTTTTACTCCTTCAATCTCGAAGCCCATATCCCATCCAGTCATTTACTCCGCGGTATCGACCGCTTCCTTGATCTGAGCGAGCTGCACCAGCACCTCGCGCCGCACTACAGCACTACTGGTCGTCCTTCGATCGATCCCGCGCTGCTGATCCGGATGCTGGTGGTGGGCTACTGCTTTGGCATCCGGTCAGAGCGTCAGCTTTGCGAAGAAGTGCATCTGAACCTGGCGTACCGCTGGTTCTGCCGGCTGGGTCTGGAAGACAAGGTGCCGGATCACTCCACGTTCTCGAAGAACCGGCACGGCCGGTTCCGCGACAACGACACGTTGCGGTTCGTGTTCGAGAAGGTGCTGGCGCGCTGCTTGGAAGAAGGGCTGGTTGGCGGCGAAGGCTTTGCGGTCGATGCCAGCGTGGTCCGGGCCGATGCCAGCCCTGGCGGCCACCCAAAGTGCTCCACCCGTGGCCACATCAAAATGTACCGCTCTCTGAGAAAGACTATTTCTTCTTGGGTGCGGCGCCATCTTTCCGCCAAAACCTCAGGAACAAAATGCCTGC